>JAICIL010000327.1 GCA_025924435.1 Chloroflexia bacterium
ATTCGGGGAGATCGGGCGGCGTGATATTCTCCCAACTCTTGCCGTTGTCCTGGGAGATATGAACGAGGCCGTCGTCCGACCCCGCCCAGAAGACGCCCGCTTTGTGGGGGGATTCGGCAAGGGCGAAGATCGTGCAGTAGACCTCCGCGCCGGTGTTGTCCCGCGTGATCGGCCCGCCGGAGGATTGGAGGCGCGCGGGGTCGTTGCGCGTCAAGTCGGGGCTGATCGGCTCCCACGTCGTGCCGAGGTCGGTGGAGCGGAAGACGCGGTTGCCGGAGACGTAGAGCGTATTCGGGTCGTGGCGGGAGAAGAAAATCGGGAAAGTCCACTGGAAGCGGTACTTCAAATCCACCGCGCCGAGCGCCCAGCCGTAAAGTTCGGGCCAGACGGTGATCTCGCGCCGCTGCCCGGTGCGGTGATTGTAGAGGTGCATGCGGTCGTTGAAGGCGCGCGGGCCGATCGGGCCGGAGGCGACGACCAGATCCGGGTCGTCCGGCTTGACGCCGATGTAGCCGCTCTCGCCGCCGCCCGGCTCGAACCAGTCCCGCTCGTGGATCGCGCCCTCGACGGACCTGCTGGGCACGGAGATCGCCGTGTTGTCCTGCTGCGAGCCGTAGACGCGGTAGGGGAAGCGGTCGTCCGTCGTCGCGTGGTACATCTGGGCGGTGGGCTGGTTGTAGAGCGTGGACCACGACGCGCCGCCGGTGTAGGTGACGCACGCGCCGCCGTCGTCCCCCTTAATCATGATCTGCGTGTTGTGCGGGTTGATCCAGAGGGCGTGCTCGTCGCCGTGCTGCGACGGATACTGCGCGAAGTTCCGCCCGCCGTCGGTGGATTTCCAGACCTGGTAATCGAGGCCCCAGACCGTCTCCGGGTCTTGCGGGTCGGCGATCAGGTGGCAGTAGTACCAGGCGCGGGTGCGGAGGAAGGGCGCGTCGTTGACGCGCTCCCACGTCTCGCCGCCGTCGTCCGTGCGGAAGAGGCCGCCATCCTCCGCCTCGACAATTGCCCAGGTGCGGTCGCCCGTCGCGGCGCAGGCGAGGCCGATCTTGCCGAGCACGCCGGTCGGTAGGCCGGGGTTGCGCGTCAGTTCCGTCCATGTGTCGCCGCCGTCGGTTGTCTTCCAGATGCCGGAATCCTCGCCGCCGCTGATTAACTGGTACGGATAGCGCTGCGCCTGCCAGATCGCGGCGTAGAGGATGCGCGGATTATTCGGGTCCATGGCGATGTCGTGCGAACCGGCGCGGTCGCTCTTGTGCAGCACCAGTTCCCACGTCTCGCCGCCGTCCGTGGAGCGGTAGACGCCGCGCTCCGGGTTTGTTCCCCACGCGTGGCCGAAGGCCGCGACGTAGACGATGTCGGGGTTTTTCGGATGGATGCGGATCTTGCCGATGTGCCGCGTCGCCGCCAGCCCCATGTTCCGCCACGTCTTGCCGCCATCGGTGGACTTGTAGATGCCGTCGCCGTGCGAGACGTTGCCCCGGATCGTCGCTTCGCCGGTGCCCGCGTAGACGACATTCGGATCGGACTCCGACACGGCAATCGCGCCGACCGCCGCCGTGGTGAAGAAGCCGTCCGAGACATTGCGCCACGTCGTGCCGCCGTCGTTGGTCTTCCAGACGCCGCCCGCGCACGCGCCGTGGTAGAAGGTCATCGGGTCCGAGACATCCCCGGCCACCGCGACGCACCGCCCGCCCCGATGCGGCCCGATGCACCGCCATTCGAGCGATTCCAGCAAAGACTCCGTGACACCCATCGCCATTTCCCCTTCCTGCTCGTCCCACCGAATGAAGTGGATGCATCATAGACACTTTTTCGCCCTCGTGCCTACACACGCCGCGCCGCTCTCGATGAGCGGGTGGAGCGGATGTGGGCGGGGCAACCAATCGGGCGTCTGTCCGTTCTATCGAATGAGGCAGTGCGGTGCCCGCTCGTATCGGTCTGGTCTGTCAGGAGGGTTCGTATGCAAGGCTCCCGCGCTCGTTTCCTCGTACCGATCGTCGCCGGTTTCGGCCTGCTTCTCCTCGCGCTCGTCCCGACCGCCGTCGGTGCGGCCGCTCCGTACCCGCCGAACACGGTCGTCTCCACGTACTACGATGCGCGGTACTGCGGCGGGCCGATCTCGGTCGTCTCGGACAGCGGCGGCAACCTGATTGATGTCTGCACGGCCACCGGCGTGCGCATTGACCCCGCCGCGCCCTACGGCGCGCCGGGCTACAACTTCGGCTACGCCCCTGGATACGGCACGGGAGTTATCCCGCCGTACGCCGCCAACACCGGGGTCGTTCCTCCCGTCTACGGCGCCGTCGGTAATGCCGTCGGTAATAATGCCGCCGTCATCCGGCAGTATTTCGACGGCAACTCGAACTGCCCGAACGGCGACGTGACCGAGACACTGAGCGGCTTCTTCTGCACGGTGAACGGGCAACCGGCCTCCAGCAACGGGTTCATCCCCGCCTTCAATGGCGGGTTCGTCCCGACTTTCAGCAACGGATCCATCGCCCCCGTGTTCGGCCAAACGGGCGCGGGCAACGTCATCCGGCAGTACAACGATGGCCGCTCCAATTGCCCGAACGGCGACGTGACCGAGACGGTGGGCGGCTTCTTCTGCACGGCGAACGGGCAACCGGCCTTCCGGGTAGGATGATAGAGCGCGCCGAGGGTAATGATTCGTGGCTTGTTCCGCGCGGGCCGCTCACCCCGTCTCGCGCTCGATCTGGCCGGCGTGCCCGGACAACTCGCTCGCGCGCAGATCCGCCTTAAGGTCCTCCGTCTGCTGCTGCAGGCGGCTGAATAGAAGTCCCGGTGTGAGGCCGAAGACGGCGGCAACAACGAGATCGAGCGGGTGTTGCTCGATATCGAAGATGCTGGACAGTCGTAGCGCGCCGACCATCGAGGCGGGTGGGCTGGCGGGCGTCCCGGTGGAAATGGTCGGCTGCGCCAGTGGCTGTAGCGATGCGGAACCCGCTTGTTGAGCGGGTTGACCGGCGGTGATGGCTGGTGGGGGCGAGGGGGCGGCCAGCGAGTCGTGAAGCGTGCCCGGCAGCGACACCGTAACGAATACGCCACCGAGCGCGGCCAATCCCGAGAGCAGCGGCCGGGTGAGCAGGCGCACCGTTGACAGGCCGTAATCTTCGATGGTGGTGCTGGCATCCGCGCGCGAGTCATCGTAGAGCCGGCTGAACAGCCCGACCAATGCGCCGACGACGAAAATCCCCGTCGCCTGGATGAGCGTCCTCCTGGATGTGTCGCTCACCGCCGCGATCGCGACGAGTCCGTACGTGGCGAATCCCGTGACGAGCATTGTCCGCACCGCGCGGTTGCGGGCCTGCACAAGCCCGGCATACTTGCTGTCCCGATACTCATTGAGGGCGCGACGCACCCCGGCGAGGATGAGCCGCGCCTTCACCTGGTCAATCGCAGTCGCCTTCGGCGTTGGGAGCGCGCTTTTCTGCTCTCGACGGATCGCGGGGGGGCGCGCGGTTGCATTGCGCGGCCCGACCGGCTGCACGAGGCAGATATCCGCATCCAGCGCGTGGAGCGCCTTGCGCAACTGGTCGCGCAGGCACTCCCGGTCATTGATGCGAGAGTTCCGCAGGCGCAGTTCGTCCTGGAACCCGTTGCGGATGATATCCTCGCGCGGGCCGATGAGGAACGCCCCCTCCTCGGCGCGATGCAAAGCGCGCCACAGGTCAACATATCCTGTCGCGAATACCCAGCGGAGTTCTCCGGGGCTGTTCAGTTCGCGTTCGATCATGTCGTGATACCGCGCTACTTCCGCGCGGGCCAGCGATGGAGAAGCCTCATCTTCCCGCATCTCCAGCCGCGCCGTGAGACCGATGAGGTGCTGCTGGAGTTGGCGATAGGACGAAGAATTCGCGCTCTCCGGCCTCGTCAGCTGCATGTACCACGAGGCGAACGAGAGCCATACAGCCGATCCGGCCACCATCGAAGAGAAGACAAGCGCAATGCCGTACTCCGCATTGCGCGATGCGGACCACGCGATCGGGCCGAGCGATATTCTGTAGAACGCAATCGTCCAAATCGTCCCGATCATCGGGAAGAGGCCCATCGTCGCGACAAGGGCGGCGGCATAGGCCGGCGAATCGAATACCGACACCTTCGCGTTGGATGCCCTATCGCCGGGAATTGCTACGGGTGGCGTCAACGACGCTCTGAGTTGCGCGAACATAACGCACCTCCGTCGAATTTTCGCTTCTCTGACAAGAGAGACGATTATTACGACGCGGCAGTTCCGTACCGCCCCCGGTGGCCTCCACCATGGCATGCGAAGAGGCGGGCGGCGTTGGCAACGCCGCCCGCTCTTCATGCGCCCCCTCGATGCTAGAGTTCGATGCGATGCTCAACCTTCGCGTCATCTATCGCGAAGCCGAGGCCGGGCGCGGTTGGCAGGGCGATGGCGCCGTGTTCGGGCTGCATCATCTCGGTGTGGAAATATTGCTTGCCCGGCTGGTGGCGCAGCAGATATTCCGCCATCGGGAAGGTCGCCGGGGACTGAGACGCGATCACATGGACGGCGGCGTGGATCGAGTGGCCGTGCGGCACGACCTGCCGCCCGAATGCGGAGGCGAGCGCGCCGATCTTCACCAGTTCGCTGATACCGCCGCACCAATCCGGGTCGGCCTGGATCACGTCCACCGCCTCCGCTTGCAGCAGCGCCAGGAAGCCCCAGCGGGTGTACTCGTGCTCGCCGGTGGCGATGGGGACCGTCGTCGCGCGGCGGATCATCGCGAAATCGCCCACACGATCGGGCGGCACGGGTTCCTCCATCCAGCGCGGGCGGTACTCGGCGATCCGTTCGAGCATGCGGATCGTGTAGGTCGCGTCCCAGCCCATGAAGGCGTCCAGCATGATCTCGATATTCGGCCCGACCGCCGCGCGCACCGCACGCACCATCGCGACGTTGCGCTCCATGCCGGGCAGGCCGTCGCCGGGGCCGTAGCGGAAGACCCATTTTTGCGCGGTGTACCCCGC
>JAICIL010000328.1 GCA_025924435.1 Chloroflexia bacterium
CATCCTCTTCTGCCCGGACGGCCGCATCCCCGTCTACGCCGATCTCGCGAACACGACGCCGGGCTACGCCTTCGGCGGCAAGAGCCGGATGGAATTCTGCGTCGCCCCCGCGCGCGACCTGATGAATTTGGATGATGCCGAAATCGTGCGGCGCACGAAGGCGAACGTGGACACGACCTTCCCGGATACCGGCCCCCAGGCGCGGATCGTCAAGAGCACCGTTGTGCGCATCCCGCAATCCGTCTACTGGCCGAAGCCGGGCATTGACCATCTGCGCCCGACGCAGGCGACACCGATCCCCAACCTCTTCCTCGCGGGCGGCTACACCACGCAGGAGTTCTACGACAGCATGGAGGGTGCCGTCGCCAGCGGCCGCCTCGCCGCCACCGCGCTGATGGAAGCCGCGGCGCGGCTTCCCCTGCCCTCCGACACGAAAATGGCCGCGGATTGATATTGAACAGGTGGCACGCGGTCACGAGTTCAGCGATCAAGGCACGTGAGCCGATATTCTCATCGAGAGAGAGACGCGCCATTAGAGGGTCGCGGACAATCGGTTCGCGGCCCGGCGATCGTCAATGATTTCCTTGTATCGCTGAGAGAACGCGATGGCAGCCTCAACCTGCTCATGGGAGAGTTCATAATCACGGGCAAGGCGATCCACATCATTGTCGGCTGCTTCGAGCGCGCCAGCAAAAGCCCAGATCGCCATACCGGACTCCATGAACCGCGCATTCGCGAGGCCGGGCCTAAACGGATTCTCCTCGATATAGCGCGAGAATCGTTCTTCGCTCGTCGGTTGTTGCTCGCGTATCGTCGCCATGTATCTCCTCCACCGCACCGTCAGTATATGGTGGTGAGAGGCCAGCAACAGCGGGACACAACGCGGTTCCATGCATGTGCAGCAGTGACGGATTGGTTCTTGCATCGGTATCTGTGTCCGCGCATGAACGCGCGCGACCGTCCGTTGCCGAGAGTGAAGGCGGCGGAGCGAAAATCACGGTTGCATGATCGGAGGTAGTCCAGTGGCACGTATCGCATTCGATATGCTCTACAAGGGCAAGACGACGGATGACCAGACCGGGGACATCGAGGGGCAGCAGAAGCGCTTCCTAGAGGTCTGCAAGGAGGCGGGCGTGACGACGATTGATCGCCATGCGCCGGTCAGCGCATATGCGGACGGCGAGATGCTCGTGCGGCTGATTGACCGGCTGAACAGCGCGCGCGTCCCCTACGCCGTCGAGGAACAGTCCCATCGCGCCGACGACGACGGCATGCCCGCCTGACCGCTCCCGCGTTCTGCCAGGCCGGACATGTGTAACGGAGGGAGAGGGCGATGCGACGTATCGCCCTCTCCCCGTATCCCGCGCCGAAATTCGTGCGCGACGGCTACGCGAATGCCGCGAGCGCCGCTTCCGCGACCATCTGATCCTGCTCCGGAGTGCCGCCGCCCGCGCCGACGCCGCCGACGACGACATTCCCGTGCATGATCGGGTAGCCGCCGCCGAGCAGCGTCACGCGCGGGAAACCGGTGAACGAGGCGATCCGGACAGGGTCATCCTTGTTGCGATCCGCGAGGACGTGCGTGGGCGCGCGGAACGCCGCCGCCGTGAACGCCTTCGCCTGCACGAGATCAACGCTGGCGAGGCTGTTGCCGTCCATCCGGGCGAACGCCTTGAGGACGCCGCTCTCGTCCACGATCACGAGGGTCATCGGCACGTTGATCTCCTGCGCCTTCACCATCCCCGCCGCGATCAGCGCCTGCGCCGCCGCGAGCGTCACCGTCTCGCGCATCGTGCTAATTGGTGGCGCTTCGGCACGCACCTCCTCGGTGCCGCTGACCATCGCACCGATCGCCAGCACCGACGCGGTCGCGATGCCCGCCTGCAACAAGCCACGCCGACTTACCTGGTCCCGATCGTTCTCCGTGGATTCCATCTGGCTTCCCCCTTCATCAATGGCGCATCCGCGCCCGATCGCTCGCCAGTCGCCCGGTGTCCCTCGGGGTAACGGTCGTCCCGCAATGAATCGGATGCCCCCGCCTCCTTTCTAATAGGACGGTTTCGCGGCCGGTTCGCCGGGCGCGTTCCCATAGCCGCCGGGCACCGCCGGTGCGGCGGGTGGAGCGCCCGGTGGCGCAGCCGCCGCACTTGGTGACGCCGTCACCGCGCTCGTTGCGGCGGGCGGGGCGGAGCGCCAGGTGTAGTACGCGCGGCCGATGTTGCCGTACTCGACGCGGAAGAGGACCGGATTGTCCGGTGTGTAGGTGAGGACGCGCCGCTCGAACGCCTGCACGAGCACCGGAACGATTTTGTTATTCACCTTCACATTCGCCCAGACCGGCTCGGTGATCGCCAGGCCGATTGCCTGGATGCCGCCGAGGTCGGGCGAATTGCGGAAGTCCGCGAACGCCTTCGGGATATTGTGCTTCGTCGTGGCGTCGTAGCCCGCCGTCTTGGCGAGCGGATCGCCCGTCGCGGGCGCGTACGTCCCCGCCGCGCCATTCGCATTCACCATCTTCGCGACCGGCGCGCCGCTGCCGGTGTTGTCCTGCTCCGCACCCTGGAGTTTGGCGAGGTCGGCGTAGGTCGGGAAAGGATTGTCCGGATCGCCCGCGACGGTCACTTTCGCGGGGTCGCGCTGCACGAACGTCGTGTCGCCGTTCTGCTGCCGCCCCGAGATCAACTCGACCGAGAGCAGCCCCGCCGTGACCGGCCCGCCCGGCGTATTCAGTTCCATCCGCGCCTTGTCGAAATACTGCACGAGCCGCTTGCCGCCCGGCGCTTCCTTGTAGTCCTCCATCACGGCGCCGGTGAACGGCGCCGGCCCCCAGACATACGAGTGGCCCGCCGGATTCGCGTCGGTCTTCGCCCAGAGTTGCTGGAAGGCGGGATTCGCGAACGCCTGCGCGCCACCGCTCGGCGGCGCGGTGGCCGCCGACGGCGCGGCGGCGGCCGTCACGACGATCGTCCCGTGCATCTCCGGGTGGAAACGGCAGAAATAGGTGATCGTGCCCGCCTGGTTGAAAGTCGCTTTCCCCGACTGGCCGTGATCGAGCGGGCCGGTGTCGAACAGCCCCGGCGTGTCGCTCGTCGCGGTGTGCGTCTCGTTGTCCTGATTCGTCCAGACGACCGTCGTCCCGACCGGGACGGTGAGTTGCACCGGGCTGAAACTGAAATTGGCGATGGCGACCGCGACATCGGCGGAGACGCTCGATGCGCCCCCGACGGCGACGAAACTCGCCAGCAGCAGCGCGAGGAGCGCGCCGACCGCCGTGCGGTTCCATCCGGCACGCCGCGCGTTCGTATTCATCATCGTCCCCCTCCTTTGCGAGCCGTCCCCATACATCACCGTACGCTCAGATTGACGCCGCCGGATGGATTCCCGCCGACGCCATTTCCTCGGGGCGTCGCGTGCGCGCGGGCGTGCGCAGGCCGAGGAGGGCGATGGCCGTGAACCCCGCGCCGATCAGCAGGAGGACGACGGGCGCGCCAACATGCGCGGCGAGGGCGGTGAAAAGCGCCGCACCAAGCGGGCCGGGCGCGCTGTTGATCGTCCAGAAGGCGGCGGTGACGCGCCCGAGCAGGTGGTCCGGCGTCACCTGCTGCCGGACGGCGATCGAGTTCACGCCCTTGAGGATTTCCAGGAACATGAAGCCGACCGTAAGCGGCAGCATGAGCGCGACCGTCGGCGCAAGCCCGATCCCCGCGAGGATGCACCCCTCGATGATGGCCGAGCCGAGATAGCAGACCGCGAACCCGAAGCGGCGGCGCGCGGGCGCGGCGAGCAGGCCGCCAACGATCGCGCCGCTCGACGCCATGCCGAAGACGAGGCCGACCGCGCGGTCGCTCTGCCCGAGATCGTGCGTGAGGTGGTAGACGAAGAGATCCAGCCCGCCCATCGTCAGGAACGAGAACCCGGCGATCATCCACGTCAGCGCGCGGAGAACGGGCTGCCGCCAGAGGAAGCGCACCCCGGCGAGCAGTTCCGTGAGATGGCCCGCGTGCGGCGCATCAGGTCCCACGCTATCGCCGGGCCGCAAGCGGGTGCATGCCAGCGACCCGGCGGAGAGCGCGAACGAGAGCGCGTCAACGCCGAGCGCGGCGGCGGGATCGAACCGCGCCGCGATCACCCCGGCGAGCGCGGGGCCGATGACGCTGGCGACCGCCGCGCTCGTCTGGAGCCGCCCGTTCGCGTCCGTCACCTGATCGCGGTCCACGAGGTTGGCGATGGCGGCGATGTAGGCGATGGAGAAACACATGCCGAAGAACGCGCCGCTTCCCGCCGTGACGAAGATCAGCCACTGCTGCGGCCCCGCCATCCACCAGCCGACGGGAATCGCCGCATAGACGATCATCCGGGCCAGATCGCAGAGGATCATCAACCGGCGGCGATCCACGCGGTCGGCAATCGGCCCGGCGACGATGCCCGCGACGAGCATCGCCACACCGACCACCGCCGTCACGGCCCCCATCCGCGCGACGGAGCCGGTGACCCGGAGGACGAGGAGCGGCATCGCGATCAGCGCGACCGCGTCCCCGACGCCGGAAAGCGTCTGTCCTATCCAGAAAATGTTGAAATTCCGGTTATTGCGCAGGCGCGTGGCGGGCGAGCGCGCGAACTGCTCCGTGGATGCCGTATCTCGCGCGGGGATTGCGGCGGGCGCGCTACCCGCCGTCGGTGTCTGCGTGTCCATCGTGCTCACTTCCTGCAGTGCATGGGGAAACCGATGCGACGGATCGTTCGCACCCGCTCCCTATGGCCGGAAGGTCTGCACCGTGACACGTCCTTTCGCGGGCCGGTCATCTGGACTACACTCAACGGCGCGGCCAGAGGCGACCGCGCCGATCTACTGTACGCGACAATGGCGGCGGCGCGCAATGACCGATCGCGAAACGTTCAATACACTGCTTCGTGCCGACGGCCAGCGATTGCTCGCGGAGATCGCCGCGTGTGGGCTGACCGAGACGAATACGCTCGCCCTCGCCACGGCG
>JAICIL010000329.1 GCA_025924435.1 Chloroflexia bacterium
ATCAGTTGCGGGTTGATGTGCGTCGGGTAGAGATAGTGCATCCGCAGCCAGGGGAGTTCCGGCGTCTCCTCGCAGACCCAGGCGAGCAATTGCGCGAGCGTCGTGCGCGGCTGGAGATCTTGCCCGTACGCGCCGGTGTTCTGGGAGATGAAAACCGCCTCCTTCGTCCCGCCCGCGACGAGCGCTTGCACCTCTTCGAGGACGGCAATTGGCCGCTTGGAGACGCTCGGCCCCTTGATCGAGGGGATCGTGCAGAAGGCGCAGGTGTGGTTGCAGCCGTCCGCGATCTTCACGTACGCGCTCGGCCGGCCCGCCGCGCGGTTGAAGGGCGCGATCAGGCCGTCGCCGCCGATGTCGGCGAGCGGCAGGGGGATCATCCCGCTCGCGGCATTGTCGGCGGCGAGGCGGCTGGCGACCCAGGTTTCGGGCGCGCGCTCCCGGCCCGTCAACTCGTCCACGAGGTCGGCGATGCCGCTCCACTGCTGCGTGCGGATCACGCCGTCCACGCCCTGTTCGTCGCGCACCGTCTGTTCCCAGCCGGGGAGGGCGGGCAGGCAGCCCGCCGCGACGAGCATCTGCCCCGGTCGCTTGCGCCCCGCCAGTTCGCGCAGCACGCCCATGGATTCCTCGCGCGACGGCCCGATGAACCCGCACGTATTGACGATGACGACCTCCGCCGCGCGGGGCGCCGCCACCGCCTCGTAGCCGCGCCGGGAGAGCACGCTGTGCATCCCCTCCGAATCCACGGCGTTCTTCGCGCAACCGAGTGTCAGAATGTGGTATGTGCGTTGCTTCGGCATCATTGCTCCCTGGATCTGAAAACGTGAACCGCGAAGGCGCGAAGGACACGAAGGAGAAAAGGAGAAAATTACATTTCTTCGTCTCTTCTCCCCTTCGCATCCTTCGCGCCTTCGCGGTTCAAATTCCCTAGCGATAGTTGACAAATTGGAGGGCGACGGGATAGTCGTCCTCGTGGGCGCGGAAGTATTGGATGACGCCCTGGAGGTCGTCGCGGGCCTTCGCCTGGACGCGGATGGCGTCGCCCTGAATTTGCGGCTGGACCTTCTTGAACTCGTCGCGGATTGTCTTCGTCATCTTCTTGGCGAGGTCTTCCGGCAGGCCCTCCTTGAGCGCGATGACCTGCCGCGCACGGCCCCCTGAAATTTCCTCGATCTTGCCGGGATCGAGGATTTTGAGCGACAACTGCCGCCGCAGCACCTTGCTCTCCAGGAGGTCGCGGATCGTCGAGGTAACATAGTCCGACGGCGCGGTGATCGTGATCGCCTTGTCGTCGAGCGCGATTTCGCTTTTCGTGTCCTTCAGGTCGTAGCGCGTCATCATCTCGCGCTGCGCCTGATCCACCGCGTTCTTCAATTCTTGCCGGTCGAACTTCGAGACAATATCGAAAGACGATGCGGATGCCATCTCTCGCTCCCTTTCCAAGTGCTGAGGACTGAGGACTGAGGACTGAGTGCCCCCGCCTCCATGTTGCAATGACTGTCGGCAGATATGGCTGCCAAGCGGCAAGTATACCATGCAGCCGTGGTATTATCCGACCATATGGGACGACGGCTCAGTCCTCAGTCCTCAGTCCTTAGTCCTTCCCCCGGAGGTTTGGTTGAACGAATCGGATCCCCCCGACCGGCCGGAGCGGCCGGGGTCGTACCGCCCGCCGGTGCCGGGGCGCGTCAATCTGCGGACGGGCGCGGACAATTCGCAGTTCCCGCCCTTGCCGCCGCCGCCGCCGCCGGAGCAGCGCGTCTGGACGCCGCCGCTCGCCATCGGTGTGCTCGCGGACACGCACATGCCCTCCCGCGCGCGGGAAGTGCCGTATCCGGTCGCGCAGGCGATGCGCAACGTGGACCTGATCCTCCACGCGGGCGACCTGACGACGCTCGATGCGTTGGAGCACATCCGGCGGCTGGGGCCGCCCGTGCTCGCGGTGCGCGGCAACATGGAGTCGCCGGACGTGCGGATGCGGCTGCCCGTGCAGCGGATCGTCGCGGTCGGGCCGTGGCGGATCGGCGTGGTGCATGGCGACGGCGGGATGGGCCGGACGACGGCGGAGCGCGCGCGCCGCTCGTTCAGCGATGTCGCGTGCATCGTCTTCGGGCACAGCCACGAGCCGATGAATGAGCAGGTGGACGGCGTGCTGATGTTCAACCCCGGGTCCCCGACCGACCGGCGCAAGGAACCTTCGTTCTCCTATGGCCTCCTCCGGGTCACGGATGGAGGGATCACCGGCGAGATCATCCGCTTCCAGCGCGACTAGCGGATCCCGGCGTCGCGACGACGGGGAATACGCACGGCGGTGCGCTGTGTTGCAGAGAGATGCGATCCATGACCGACCATGGGCCGTGCGGACATTGTCTCAGTTACCCTCGGGAGGAAATGCCATATGGCGGTGACACAGGAACGGTTCAACGAAGGCCTGACGTATCAGCAATACGTGGATCAGATGACGCAGAACAAGGATCGCTTCGTCGAGAACGAGGGCAAGGCGCAACTGAAGCCCGACGATGTCGCGGCCTTCAAGAATCTGCCGGAGAAACTCAATGTCCTCGTCATCGCCGAGGACTGGTGCGGCGACGTGATCGCGGGGCTGCCGGTGCTCGGCAAATTGGCGGAGGAGTCCGGCAAACTGAATATCCGCGTCTTTCTGCGCGATCAGAACGAAGACGTGATGAACCAGTACCTGAAGGACGGCAAATTCAAGTCCATCCCGGTGATCGTCTTCTTCGATCAGCAGATGCGCGAACTCGGCCACTTCATCGAGCGGCCCGCCGCCCAGACCGCCGAAGCGGCGGAGGCCCGCAATGCCTTCTTCGCCGCCCATCCCGAGTACAACGCGCCGCAGAACGCCGATTTCGGCGAACTCTCCCCCGAAGCGCGGCAGGCGTGGGGCGTGGAAAACACGAAACTGCGCGCCGAGCGCACGGCGGCGTGGAATCAGTTGCTCGTGGACGACCTGAAGAAGATCGTCAGCGGCGTGCCCGCATAGGGGAAGGACTGAGGACTGAGGACTGAGGACTGAGCGTTTGATGTCCCAAGCATCCTAACCCCTTCATTGCATGCCTGACGCTCCGGCAAACTGGCCGGAGCGTCCTGTTTTCCTCGCACGGGGCGATCAGATTGTCGGCGTCTCCTCCGTCGGCGGTTGCAGATCGGGGATGGCGATGCCGACGGCGCGCAACTGCTCCTCGATGCGCATGTTGTTGTAGCGCAGGAGCGGGATGATGATATTGAGCAGGTAGGCGGTCACGTATTCCGGGTCGCTCATTTCGTCGCCGTCCGGCCCGATGTCCGGCGTCGTCTCCGCCGCTTCGGCGATCAATAGTTGGATCTCTTCCATCGTCAGCCCGAGTGGCACCCGCGTCTCCTCTCGTTGTCCCCTGCGCTTCGCTTCATTCCGCCATAGTGTATCCTGAAACGCGCGCTCCTTGCCCGACGGATGATCGTGCGGCCCGTTCTGGTATCATGCGCGCGGCGTCATCTCTCGTTTCTCGACGCATTGGAGTGCGAACGCGATGCAAGATTACCCGCGCGACCGGTTTCCCGCCCTGCTCACCCGTCTGGAGCCGCGCCCGTGGCACACGGCGGCGCGGTTTCTGCTCCGCTCCGGCGGGGCGCGGGTGATGGTGGACGACCCGGCGCGCCCGCGCGCGGCGGCGGTGATGATGCCCGCGCCGTCGCAGGGGGGCGCCTATCTCATCTCGCTCGGCGATGCCGAACCGCTGCGGGATTTCCTCGCGGAGGAGCCGGGCATCGGCCGCCTCTGGGTCTCGGATGCCGAGACCGAGCGGCTCATCAACGCGACGCTCTTCGGCGATCAGCGCACCGACATTACGATCCACGCCGCGCCGGAAGGCTGGCGGCTGCCGCCGTTGGAGCGGACGCACGTGCGCACCCGGCCGCTCGGCCCGCCCGATATGGAGGCGGTCGCGCGGCTGCTGCATGGCGAAGGCGAATGGCTGATAGACGCCTTCGGCAGCGTCGCCGCCCTGCTCGCGGAGGGGATGGCCGACGGCGTCGAGGAGGATGGCAGGCTCGTTGCTATCGCCGCGACGTGGGCCATCGCCCCGCCGTACGCGGAAGTCGGCGCGCACACCGACCGGAACGCGCGCGGCAAGGGGTACGCGACGGCCTGCGCGCACTCGCTCATGACGGCGGTGGCGGCGAAGGGGCTGCTGCCGCAGTGGACGGCGTTCACGGACAACGTCACGTCGTTGGGGCTGGCGCAACTGCTCGGCCTCGTGCCGGTGGATGCCGGCGTCGAATATCGGAGGGACGAATAACATGGCGGAGCAGCAGGGCGACCGCGCGCATATCTTCGACACGACGAAATGGCAGCGGATGGAGTCGCCGGAGCGCCTCGAACGCCTCGATCCGCCCGCGATGATCGGCCGCCTCGGGCTGCATCATGGCATGCACGTCGCGGACCTCGGCTGCGGCACGGGCCTCTTCACCGTCGAACTGGCGAAGGCGGTCGGGGTGGCGGGCCGCGTCTTCGCGCTCGATCAGAGCGAGGAGATGCTTCGGGTGGCGGGATCGAAGAACCTGCCGCCCACGGTGCGCGTGATGCATGTGGACCTGCACCACGACCTGCCGCTGCCGGAGGGGAGCCTCGACTGCTGCTTCATCTCCTTCGTGCTGCACGAAATCAGCCCGCCGGAGCACATGATCGCGCAGATGCACCACGTCCTCCGGCACGGCGGCATCGTCGCGGTGCTGGAGTTCCGCGCGGACGCCCCGGAAGGGAACGGCCCGCCGAAACCCCGCCGCATCGGCGCGGAGAAACTGACGGAGATGCTGACCGCGCAGGGCTTCGAGTCCCCGGAAGTCCGCTGGCAGAACGACCGCGAGTACCTGATGGTCGCCACACGCCCCGATCCGGCGGCGAAATTCTAACGCCGGTAGCGCGGGCTTTGCGGCCCGCGGCCCCCCCGCGGGCCGGAAAGCCCGCGCTA
>JAICIL010000330.1 GCA_025924435.1 Chloroflexia bacterium
GGCGCCGCGTCCCCGGCGGCGACGACTGCGGCGGCGGCGGGCACGCCGAAGAAGGGCGGCATCCTCAAGGTGGGGTTGCAGGGCGACCCCGTCGCCCTCGACCCGCACAGCACGAGCCTGACGGCGACGAACCACATCACCGAGCATATCTACGGTCGCCTCGTGACGATTGACGCGACGCTCTCACCGAAGCCGGATCTCGCGGAATCGTGGACGATCTCGCCGGATGGCATGGTCTACACCTTCAAACTGCGCCAGGGTGTCAAGTTCCACAACGGCCAGCCGCTCGTCGCGGGGGACGTGAAGTACTCCTACGAGCGCGTGCTGGACCCGAAGACGAAGTCCACCAGCACGGCAGGCCTCTCCAGCATCGCCAAGATCGAGACGCCGGACGACGGCACCGTGGCGATCAGCCTCAAGAAACCGGACGCCTCCTTCCTCGTCGGGTTGTGGAGCCCGAACTACGCAATCGTCAAGAAAGAGGATGTGGACAAGAACGGCGACCTGACGAAGACCGCGAACGGCACCGGCCCCTTCAAGTTCAAGGACTACACCCCGAACACAAAACTGACGCTGGAGCGGAACCCGAACTACTACGAGGCGGGCAAGCCGTATCTGGACGGGATCGAGTTCGTCCCGGTCCCCGACGACACGGCGCGCAGCACCGCCATCCGCACCGGCACCGTGGACTTCGTCGAGTACGCCCCCGCGAAGGACATCCCGCAACTGAAGGCGGACAAGAGCCTCACGATCGCGGGCGACCAGAACACGAATATCCGCTACCTCGGCTTCAACCTGACGATGAAGGACAAGCCGTGGGCGAACCCGAAGGTGCGGCAGGCGATCTCGATGGCGATGGACCGGCAGGCGATCGTTGACGCGGCGTTCTACGGGCTGGCGATCCCGACCCTGACCGTCTTCCCGCCCGGCTACTGGGCGACGCTCGACACGAAGGTGCCGCCGCAGGACATCAAGGGCGCGAAGGCGATGCTCGCCGACGCCGGGTTCGGCAGCGGCTTCAAGACGACGATCAAGACGTGGTCGTCGTACCCGTTCCTCTCCAACGCCGCGCTCGCGGTGCAGGACCAACTGAAGCAGATCGGCATCACCGCCGATGTGCTGCCGGAAGACAACGGCACCTTCATCGCCGACAACAATTCCAAGAGCTACGAGATGCTCGTCAGCGGCACGAGCGGGTACACGGACCCGAACGAGATCATGCTCGGGAACTTCGGCACCGGCCTCGCCTCGAACAACTCGGGCTACAGCAACCCGGAGTTCGATAAACTGGTCACGGATGGCGTGGTGGCGAGCAAGCAGGACGATCGCAAGAAAGTCTACGCGCAATTGCAGCAGATCCTGCTGACGGACAACCCGTGGGTGATGCTCTATGTCGGCAGCCAGTACGAGGCGATGAAATCGTACGTGAAGGGCTATACCCACATCGCCACCGGCACGAACATCGCCCTGAAGGAGACATGGCTGGATAAGTAATTAGTGGGCGGTGAGCAGTGGACAGTGGACAGTCGGAAGGCGCTCAACGCTTTCGCTTCCGCCCGCTGCTCACCGCCCACTGAGGAGCGCAGCGACCCATGGGGAGGTACATCGCGCGGCGGTTCGCGCTGCTCGTGCCGTTGCTGATCGGCGTTTCCATTGTCACATTCATCCTGATTCATCTGCTTCCCGGTAATGCCCTGGACATCCTCATCGGCCTGGATCAGCGCATGACGGTGGAGCAGAAGGCGCAACTTCGCCATGAGTATGGCTTCGACGCGCCGCTGCCGGTGCAGTATGTCAAGTGGGCGGACCATGTGCTGCATGGCGATCTCGGCACGTCGCTGCGCAGCGGTCGCTCGATCACCACGGAATTGCGCCTCCGGATGCCGGTGACATTCGAGTTGACGCTGCTGGCGGCGATTTTCGGGAGCGTCCCGGCGATGCTTTTCGGCATCGTCGCCGCCGTGCGCCGGAACAGTTGGATGGATTACCTCGCCACGCTGACGACGCTCGTCGGCGTCTCGATGCCGAACTTCTGGCTGGCGACGCTGCTCGTCCTGATCTTCTCGCTCAAACTGCACTGGCTCCCGCCGATCCAGTATGTGCCGTTCACGCAGGACGCCGGGAGCAATCTCAAGCACATGATCCTGCCCGCCATCGCGCTCGGCGCGCCGCTGGCGACGGTGATTATGCGCCAGACGCGCTCGGCGGTGCTGGAGATGCTCGGGCAGGATCATGTGCGGGTGGCACGGGCGAAGGGGCTGCGCGAGGCGATCGTCCTCAACCGCCATGTGCTGCGCAACGCGCTCATCCCGATCATCACCGTGCTCGGCATCCAGATCGCCCGGCTGCTCGGTGGCGTGTTCATCGTCGAGCAGATTTTCGCCCTGCCCGGCATCGGCCGCCTGACATTGGATGCCATCCAGAACCGCGACTACGCCATCGTGCAGGGCGTCGTGCTGGTGATTGCCGTCGTCTCCGTCCTCATCAGCCTGATCGTGGACATCCTCTACGCCGTCATTGACCCGCGCATCCGCGTCAGTTGACGGAAACCGGGGGAACCGCAGAGGCGCGGAGGACGCAGAGAGATGCAGAGGAAGGAACAAGGATCGTGAACGATTTTCTCCTCATGCTATATAATTCTCCTCCTCTCCTCTGCGTCCTCCGCGCCTCTGCGGTTCAATTGGTTCCGTATTCGTTCCGGGAGGCCCACAGTGCAGGGTGAGGGGGCGGTGGCGCTGCCATTGCAGGCGATGCCGGAGCCGCGACGGCGGCGGGCGTGGTCCGCGCTGCGGCGGCAGAGACTGGCGATGGTCGGCGTCGTGATCGTCGGCCTCTTCCTCGTCATCGCCGTGATCGGGCCGAGGGTCGCGCCGTACGACCCGTTGCGGCAGACGATCCGCGAGCGATTCGCGCCGCCGAGCCGCGCGCACTGGCTCGGGCAGGACGAGTTCGGGCGGGACATCCTCAGCCGCCTCCTGAATGGCGCGTGGATCTCCTTCGAGGTCGGCGTGATCAGCGTCCTGCTCGCCGGACTGTTCGGCGTCGTGCTCGGCCTCGTCGCGGGGTACTGGGGCGGCTGGCTCGACACGACGCTGACGCTGATGATGGACGTGTTGAACGTCTTCCCCAGCCTCCTGCTCGCCATCGCGCTCGTCGCGGTGCTCGGCAACTCGCTCCGCAATGTCTTCATCGCGATCGCCGTCACGAGCATCCCGGCGTTTATGCGCATCGTGCGCGGCTCCGTGCTCTCGGTGCGGCAGACGCCGTACATCGAGGCGGCCACGTCCGTCGGCGTGCCGACCGGGCGCATCCTCGCGCGGCACGTCTTCCCGAATGTCACGCCGCCCTTGATCGTCCATTCCTCGCTGACCTTCGCCTACGCCGTGCTCGCGGAGGCGTCGCTCGCCTATCTCGGCTTGGGGAACCGCCCGCCCGCGCCGTCGTGGGGGTCGATGCTCAACAGCAGTTACGGCTTCCTCGAAACCGCGCCGTGGGTCTCGATCTTCCCCGGCGTCGCCATCGCGATCACCGTCCTCGGCTTCAACCTGCTCGGCGACGGCATCCGCGACGCCCTCGACCCCCGGCTGCGCTGACAACGGAAACCGGGGAGAACCACAGAGGCGCAGAGAACACAGAGGACGCAGAGCGGGGGGAGGAAAGGAGAACGAAAAATTCTTTGCCCCTTCTCTTTTCTTTCTCTGCGTCCTCTGTGTTCTTTGCCGATCTCCCCGGTTTCGCTCCCTTTCCTCGTTAGCCGAGGTGGAGGAGGAGGGACGCGCCGAGAGGGGCGGTGAAGGGGAAGGGGCGGACGGCGTCGGCGATGCGGCGGAGGCGGGTCGGGTCCGTCAGGAGGCGTTGTGCCCACGCTTCGGCGTGGTGCTGCGGGAGGAAGCGGCGGTGGACGCGCCGCTCGTAGGGCAGCAGGGCGCGGCGGGAGAGATCGCCCGCGCGGAATGCCGCGATCAGCGTTTCCGCCGCCCAGACGCCGGAGCGCATCGCGGGGTAGATGCCCGCGCCGGTCATCGGGCCGACGAGTGCCGCCGCCTCCCCGACGAGCAGCACGCCGTCGCCGACGAGCGGGCCACGCCGGGGGGCCAGCGCGAGCGGCCACGCGCGCGGCGGGAAATCGTCCGCGATCCTCGCGCCCGCCAGCCAGGACGTGCCGGAGACGAAGCGGCCGAAGAGGTCGCGGAGGTGCGCGGTATCCGCCGTTTCGGGCGAGGGCGCGAGGGTGCCGATGCCGATGTTCGCGCCACCGTCCGGCAGCGGCATCAGCCAGCCGTAGCCGGGTGCGGTGCGGGCGTCGTAGACGAAGACGAGGCAGCCCTCCCCTGCGCGCGGGAGCGAGCAGCCCGTCGCATAGGCGCGCAGCGCGACGCCGACCTGCCCCGCCCGCGTCGCCGCGTCGCCGCGCACCGCCCGCGCGATCCGCGACCCGTAGCCGTCCGCGCCGATCACCGCGCGGGCGCGGATCGTCGTCGCGGCGCGGGCATCGCCGCCGCGCACGCCAACGACGCGCCCCCGCTCGCGGAGGAGATCGCGCACATGCAGGCGGATGAAGGTCGCCCCGGCCCGCTCGGCGGTCTGCACGAGCGCGGTGTCGAAGACATGGCGCGGGATGACGCGCGCATCGTCCCGGCCGCGTTTCCCGGCGCGCAGGACGAGCGGGCGCGTCTCCGGCGCGACGACGACCGCGCCGCGTAGCGGTCGGTACGGCGCGAGCGTGTCGCGCTCCACGCCGAGCGCGCGGGCGAGGGCGACGCCGCCGCAGCCGATCAGGTCGCCGCACGGCTTGGTGCGCGGGAAGGCCTGCCGGTCGAACAGCGCGACGCGCAGCCCGGCGCGGGCGAGGGTGATCGCCGCCGCGCTCCCGCCCGGCCCGGCCCCGACAATCGCGACATCGTAGTGATCTGTCGCCATGCAAACTCCCGGCACGAAGGGTGGCGTAGGCTTTCAGCCTGCA
>JAICIL010000331.1 GCA_025924435.1 Chloroflexia bacterium
CTGGCCGGAGCGGTATCGGGTCGTCGTCGCGAAGGGGGTGATGTCGCCGCTCGCCGCCTACGCGCCGATTGCCGCCGAGATCGTCATGGTGAACACGCCGGGCGTCACCTCGTCCGATCTCTCGACTTTCACCTACCACCATCGCCGCCGCCCGCTCTACCCGTTCGAGATGGACGCGACGTATTAGCCCACCCCCGGCCCCTCCCGACGCGGGCGGGGAGAGGACACGCAGCGCCAGGGCAAGTGGGTAGAAGCGGGATTCCTAACAGGTTCCCCCTCCCGGCGCGGGAGGGGGTCAGGGGGTGGGCAATGCCTGAATCGGTGAATTATGTGACACACCTTCCCGAAGCGGCGGACCTCGTCATCATCGGTGGCGGGATCGTCGGGGCGGCGACGGCCTTCTTCGCGGCGCGCGCGGGGCTGCGGCCGCTGCTGCTCGAACGGCGTCCCGCGCTCTCCACGCTGACGACCGCCGCCGCGACGGGCGGCTTCCGCCTGCAATTCGACAACGAGGAAGAGTTGACGCTGATCCGGGAATCGGTCGCGCTCTTTCTCGACTTCGCCGCCGCCACCGGGCAGACGACCTACGACCCGACGATCCGCCAGCAGGGCTACCTCTGGCTCGCCACCGAGCCGGAGACCGCCGCCCGCCAGCGCGATCTCGTCGCCATGCAGCACGGCTGGGGGCAGGGCGACATCGAACTGCTCGACGGCGATGAGGTGCGCTACCGCTTCCCGTATGTCGCGGGGAGCGTCGTGCAGGCGCGGTTCCGGCAAGGGGATGGCTTCCTCGATCCGAAGCGGATCGCGATGGGGTTCGCGGCGGGTTCGGGCGTGCCCGTCGCCGTCAATTGCGGCGTGACAGGCTTCCGCATCGTCGGCGGGCGATTGATGGCGGTGGAGACGGACGCCGGGGCGGTGCTGACCGATACGGCGGTCGTCGCCTGCGGGCCGCTCTCCGGCCTGCTGGCCGAGACCGCCGATCTCTGGCTGCCGATTTCAACCGTCCGGCGGCAGAAGGTGATCCTCCCCGACCTGCCGGAGGCGCCGCCGGACGCGCCGATGACGATTGACGAGGAGACGGGCGTCCACTGGCGGCCCGCCCTGCGCGGCGCGTACCTCCTCTTCACCGATCCGACAACGCCGCCGACCGCACCGACCGAAGACGTGCCGACGGACCGCCGCTTCGCCTTCCAACTGCTCGATCCGTCCAGCCCGGTCGCCGCCGCGCGGACGGCCCCGTTCTGGCGGTCGGTCTGGGAGCGGAACAGCGCGCCGTGGCTGATCCAGGCGGGTCAGTACGCGATGACGCCGGATCACCGCCCGCTGATCGGCCCGACCGACGTGGACGGCCTCTGGGTGAACACCGGCTACAGCGGCCACGGCGTGATGGGCAGCCCGGCGGGCGGCCGCCTGCTCGCGGACCTGCTCACCGGCGCACTGCCGCCCGACACGAACCCCTTTCGCCTCGACCGCCCCTTCACGGAGCGCACGATCGCGACGCTATGATCTCGGTAGCACAGGCTTTCCAGCCTGTGATTCCATCAGCCGATAGAGAAGCCATCACGAAGTGCCCGTCTTTGCTGCTTCGGGTTGTTCGGCTGTCTCGCCGCCGGCTTGCGGTGTTTCGGTTTCGCGCGGCTTGCCGAGTTTGCCTTCCGTCACGAGCGTCGCCAGCACCTCCATCACGACGCGCCCGCCGAGCAGCGCCGTGATGTCCGCGACATCGTAGGGCGGCGAGACCTCGACGATCTCCATCCCCGCCAACCCTTCCCGCGTCGCGAGCCGGAGCATGCGGTAGACCTCGCGCGGGAGGAGGCCGCCCGGCTCCGGTGTCCCCGTGCCGGGCGCGAAGGCGGGGTCCATCACGTCAATATCGAACGAGAGCCAGACGGTGCGCGCCTTCTGCCAGGCGACTTCCAGCGCGTACTCCATGATCCGTTCGATCCCGAACCGGTCAATGTCGTCCACGGTGATCACCGTCGCGTGCCGCTCGCGCGCCACCTTCATCCCCGGCTTCGAGCCGGTCCAGCCGCCGATGCCGATCTGCACGAGATTCGTCGCGGGCGCGTTGGGGATATTCGTCGCGTGGAAGAAGGGTGAGCCGTGCATCCGCTCGTCCAGCGACGATTCGCTCAGATCGCTGTGCCGGTCGAAATGGATGATGCCGATATTGCCGTCAATGTACGGCGCCATGCCGCGCACGTCCGGGTAGCCGATCGAATGGTCGCCGCCGAGGACGACGGGGAAGACGCCGCGCTCGTGGATGTAACTGACGGCGTTGGCGATCTGATCGAAACTCTTCTCGATATTGGCGGGGATCACCTGAATGTCGCCCGCGTCCACCATCTCGAGCATCTCGTGCAGTTCGATCCCCCGGCCCGGATTGTACGAGCCGCCGAGCGCGGAGGCCTGCCGGAGCGCCTGCGGGCCGAAGCGGGTGCCGGGCCGGTAAGTCGTGCCGGTGTCGAGGGGCGCGCCGACGAAGACGACATCCTGCCCGCCGAGGTCGCGCATGTCCTCGAGGAAGGGCACGCCGATGAAGGTCGGCCCCTGGCTGCCCCAGCGGCCGCGCCGGAAGAGGGTGATCGAGCGATCCTTGATGCTCTCCGCCGCCTCGAGGCCGTGCAACTTCACCTGCTCGGCGCGCTCTTTCCCCTTCGGGCCGGTTAATGCCGCCTCCCGCTCCATCGCCCAGGTGCCCTGCAAATCCTCGCGCCGCAGCGGTTGCGCGGCGTTTTTCTCGTCGCGCTCTCCGTTGGCGGCATTGGCGCGGCGGCGCGCGAGATAGCGCTGGTGCCGCCGATAGCCACTGCCCGGCCCGTGGTGATGGCGCACAAATTCCCGCCCCGGCCCACATGCAACATGGCGCAGTTCCCTGCCGAATGTCACCCCTCACTCCTCTCGAAGTAACGAGTCGCGAGTAACGAGTATCGAGACAATATCCCGTCCCCCTCGTTACTCGCGACTCGTTACTCGTTACTCACTTGGTCTTCCAGAGTTTCCACGTATCCCAATACTGCCACATCGCATTCGGCTGATAGCCGAGGACGTTCTTCCTTGCCAGGATGAGATCGCGCGGGAAGCCGAACCAGAAGGCGGGCATATCGTCCGCGATGATCTCCTGGAAGCGGCCGAGCAGCGCCTTCTGCTTCTGCAAGTCCGGCTCGCGGATGATCTGCTGCAGGAGTTTGTCCGCCTCCTCATTCTTCCAGCCGCCGTAGTTGCGCCCCTGCTTCGTCTTGCGCACATCCCAGTCGCTGCCGTAGTAGTTGAGGTCGGAGAACCCGGCGAAGAGGATGCGGCTGGAGAAGTAGAGATCGTAATCGAACGCCGTCTGCCAGCGCTGCTTCAACGCGGCGAGTTCCATCTGGTCAATCTGCATCTGGATGCCGAGTTTCTTCCAATCCTCCTGGACGGAGACGGCGATCTTGTCCACCGGGTACTGGTTCGCGTTGGCGGTGATGGCGACGAACTTGATCGGCTTGCCGCTCTTATCCAGCAGGTTGCCGGCGCTGTCCTTCTTGTATCCGGCGGCGGCGAGCATGTCCCCGGCCTTCTGCGTGTCGAAATCCGGGCTTTTCAGGTTCGTGTTGTACGCCCAGGGGAAGGCGATCGAGCCGATCTTCGCCTCGTCCACGAAGCCCTTGAAGATGGATTGCGCGTATCCCTTGCGGTCAATGCCGACCGAAAGCGCCTGCCGGACGGCCTTGTCCTTGAGGAAATCGGGGGTGTCCGACTTCGGGTTCTGGAAGTTGATCCAGGCATTCATGAAGGCCACCGCGTAGGCGCTGTAGAGCGTGCCGTCCTGGTTCTTCACCTGATCCACGTCGGTCGCAGTCACCGGCCAGAGGAGGTCGGTCTCGTTATTCAACCAGGAGGCGATCTGCGCCGTCGTCTTCTCCACATCCTTGAAGATCATCTTGGCGTAGTGCGGCTTGCCCTGGAAGTAGTTCTCGTTCGCCTCGTACTGGATGAAGGGCGGGGCCGCGCCGAAATCCACCTTGACCTGCTTCCACTGCCCCGTGCCGACCAGCATGTTGTTGGCGTAGTCGTACCCCTTGAGCGTCTTCGCGCCGCTCTCGCCCTTCCCGGCGTTCCAGTAGTCGTTGAACTGCTTCTTCTGGACCATGAATTGGTTCGAAGCGTTCAATATCCAGTCGCCCGACGTATCCTCCAGATCGAAGCGGATCGTGTTGGCATCCACGACGACCGGGTCCTTCTTCATCAGCGGGAAGAAGCGCGCCACGCCGCTATCCGGGTCGTCCCGGTAGGCGACCATCGAGAAGGCGACGTCATCCGCCGTGAACGGCGTGCCGTCGTGCCACTTCACGTCCTTGCGCAGGTGGAAGGTGTACGACTTGCCGTCGGCGGAGATCTCCCACTTCTCGGCGAGCCAGGGAAGGGGATCGAGGGTGAACTCGTCAATCCAGACGAGCGGGTCGTAGACGAAGGTGTAGGGCGAGTACGGATTGATCGCGATCGGGTTCAGATCGCTGAAATCCTCGGCGCGGATAATGTTCAGCGTGTCCGGGCTGTCCGTCGGCGTGCCGGGGTACTTCGGGCGCGGGTCCGTGATCACCTGCAATTTGCCGAGCGTCTGCGCCCCCGCCTGCGGGGCGCCCGCTGCGGCGCTCCCGCTCGCGGTCGTCGTGCCGGCGGGCGCGGGCGCGCTGCCGGCCGGTCGCGTCGCCACGGCGGCGCTGCTCGCGGGCGCGGTCGCCTGCGCGCCCGTATTGGGCGGCGCGGTGGGCACCGGGGCGTTGATGTTCGCCGTCGGCGCGGCGCTCGTCGGCGTGTTGGCGGTATTGCCGCCGCCGCACGCGGCGAGGAGCGCGCCCAGCGAGACGACGCCGCCCATCTGGAGGAAGCCGCGCCGCGCCATCCGCGTGTTGTTGAAG
>JAICIL010000332.1 GCA_025924435.1 Chloroflexia bacterium
CGCCGTGCGGAAGATCGAGCAGGCGGGCGGCATCGTCACCGTCCACGGCCAGCGGGCGACGGTGCGCGCGCCGCTGGTCTGCCTCTGCACGAACGCGTATTCCCGCACGCTGCACCCCTATTTCGCGGACAAGGTCTTCCCGACGCGCGGCCAGATGCTCGCCACCGCCCCGACGACGCGCTTCATGGAGCAGACGATGGGCTGCGAGTGGGGGTACGAGTACTTCCGGCAACTGCCCGATGGCCGCTTCCTGATCGGCGGCTGGCGCAATCGCTTCGTCCCGGAGGAGGTCGGCTACAACGACCACGAGACGACGCCGCACCTGCAAGCGGGGTTGGAATCCTTCCTGCATAAATACTTCCCGGAACTGGACGGCTTGGCGATTGAACACCGCTGGAGCGGCATCATGGGCTTCACGGCGGACGAGATGCCGCTCGTCGGTCGGCTGCCGGACATGCCGAACGTCTACTTCGCCGTCGGCTTCACGGGTGGCGGCATGGGCATCGGCCCCGCCACCGCCGAGCGCACCGCCGAATTCATGCTGAATGGCACGCATCCCGGCGTCTTCAGCGCCGACCGCCAGACCGCAGCCGTCCGGTAGCATGACACGACAGTGCCGCCGGTTGGCGCAACAAATCAAGCGTCGGGGACGTTTCATCTGTGCGGAGTGCCGCGACCATCCCGAATTGATGGGACACAGCGGTTTTCAGCAAATCTTTAGGATGTCTTCAGGGAGAATTCAGGGAGGGCGATGATACTGCGGACAGACGAGATCGGGGGACGGTCTGCGGTGACGGACGAACGGATAACAGGAAGCCGCACCCACCTGCCACACACCCGGAGCCGCTGACCGCTCCCGATCCGTCTTTTTTCATGCCCCATGCCCGCGACGATCGGGTACAATGATGCCGCCAATCCGCGCGATGTGAGAAAGGGTGAGGGTGATCGCTCGATGTCTGCCCCGGTGAATGCGCGCGCTCGCATCGCGCTCGTGCTCGTTTTCGCCTGCTCGCTCTTGCTCGCGCTCCCCGCCGCCCCGACCGGCGCCGGGCCGCGCGACGCCGAGGCGGAACTGAAGGTCGTCAAGGCCGCGTACGACAACCTCCGCAAGTACCTCTACACCGAACCGGACACCGTCGCGCTGCTGACCAATGTGCAGCAGGAGGCGCAAAAGGCGCTCGACCAGTCCCTCCCGCTCGATTCGCTGGACGGCAAGAGCGCGGGCGACCAGTGGGAAGTCTTCGCGCAGAATGTCCGCACGATGGTCGGCCAATCCACCGTCTCCGGCCTCGCCCCCGGCGATCTCGCGCACCGCCTCGTCATGAACATGGCGAAGACCGTCGGCGACGAGCACACCTACTTCATCCCGGCGAAGCAGGCGGATGTCGAGCGGCGCGCATTGGAGGGGGATTCGAGCATCGTCAACTTCGGCTTCATCTCCACCACGCTCAACCAGGACATCTACGTCCGGCAGGTGATCCCGCACAGTTCGGTGGACGAGGCGGGCCTGCGCTACGGCGATCACATCCTCGCGCTCGACGGGCAGGCGGTCACCGGCGACACCCGCGCGACCCTGTTCGCCAACCCGGAGGAGGGGCAGACCCACACGATCACCGTGCGGCACGTCGGCGACGCCAATCCGACCGACCTGACCGTTCATATCCACCGCTACACGCGCCTCTCGCTCGTCTCGCGCGTGCTGGACGGGCACATCGGCTACATCCAGACCTATGAGTTCTACGATACCATCGCGGAGGAACTGGATACCGCGCTGGCGGACCTCCACAAGCAGCATGTGGACAGCCTGATCCTTGACCTGCGCGACAACCGGGGCGGCGTCAGTGTGGATCATGTCATGGGCCGCTTCCTGAAGCCCGGCACCGCGCTCGGGACCGCGCAGGGGCGCCGGGTGGACCGGCGGCAGACCGCGCAGTCCGACGGCACGGCGCGCGAGACGCTGCCCGTCACCGTCCTCGTGGACGACGACAGCGGCTCCGCGAGCGAGATCGCCGCGCTCGCCTTCGAGGAGAGCGGGGCGGGCACGGTGATCGGCACGAAGACCGCCGGTGCGGTCGGCAGCACGGCGCGCTTCGAACTCGGCGACGGCAGCCTGCTCTCGATCACCGTCGCCGTCTATACCTCCGCCAATGGCGCGTCGCTGAACGGCATCGGCGTGTCCCCGGATATCGCCGTCGCGCGCACGGACGACGACATCGCCGCCGCCCGCGACCCGCAACTGGACGCCGCGATCGCGAACGCGAATGCGAAGGTCAATACGACGCTCTTCGGGCCGCTCGCCGCTTAGCGTTTCCGCCCGGCACGCCCTCGTACACGCGCCCCGGTTGCGCGATACTATGCGCGATCGGGGCGCGATGCGATGGGAGCGGGGCGATGGGCATCGAAGAACTGCTGCGCGAGAAGCGCGAAGAAATCCTCCAGATCGCCGCGCGGCACGGGGCGCACAATGTCCGCGTCTTCGGCTCCGTCGCGCGCGGCGAGGCGGACGAGCGGAGCGACATTGACTTCCTCGTGGAGATGGAGCGCGGGCGGAGCCTGTTCGACCACGTTGCACTGATCCGCGACCTCGAACGTGCGCTTGCGATGCGAGTAGATGTGGCGACGGTCGGGGGGCTGAAGGAACGTATCCGCGACCGCATTCTCCGCGAAGCGGTTCTGCTATGAGAAGCGACCAAGAACGGCTCAATGACATTCGTGCAGCGATTGAGCAGATCGAGAGATACACGGCGACAGGGCGATCCGCGTTCGATGAGAATGAATTGGTCCATCGTGGGTGCTCCATCGGCTGATGATTGTCGGCGAAGCGGCACGCGGCCTCTCTGCCGAGTTCCGCGCGGCGCATGCCGAAGTCGAATGGTGGCAGATGATTGCAATGCGGAACTTTCTCATCCATGCGTACTTCGGCGTTGACTCCTGAGGAGGTCTGGGCGACGGTGGGGAGAGATGTGTCGGTGCTTAAGCGCGCGGTCGCGTCCATAATTCAAGCAACCGATGAAGCGGAGGTGACGGATGATTGATGCATCTTTCCCTTCCCCTTCGAGGGAGGAGGGCAGGGAGGTAGGCATCGCTCCCAGTATTCTTGATGCCATTGGGTGGACGCCGCTCGTCGCGCTGGACCGGCTCGATGCGGGCCTGCCGGGGCGGGTGGTGTTGAAGATCGAGGCGGCGAATCCCGGCGCTTCGATCAAGGATCGCGCCGCGTTGCAGTGCATCGAGGAGGCGGAGCGGGACGGGCGGTTGCAACCGGGCGGCGCGGTCGTCGAACTGACGAGCGGGAACATGGGCGCGGGCCTCGCCATTGTCTGCGCGATCAAGGGCTACCGGTTCATCGCCGTGATGAGCGTCGGCAACAGCCGGGAGCGGGTCCAGATGCTCCGCGCGCTCGGCGCGGAGGTGGATCTGGTGCCGCAGATGCCGGGCGGCGTGCCGGGGCAGGTCTCCGGCGACGACCTCGCGCTCGTCGAGGAGCGGGCGCGCGAACTGGTGCGCGCGCTCGACGCCTTCCGGCCCGATCAGTTCAACAACCCCGCGAACCTCCGCGCGCACGAGCGGACCACCGGGCCGGAAATCTGGGCGCAAACCGACGGCGCGGTGACGCACTTCTGCGCGATTGTCGGCACGGGCGGCACGTTCCTCGGCACCGCCCGCGCGCTCAAGGGGCGGAATCCGGCGGTGTTGTGCTACGCAATCGAGCCGGAGGGGTCGCAAGTGATCGCGGGCAAGCCGGTGACGGACCCGCGCCACACCTTGCAGGGCGCGGGGTACGCCGCCGTGCCACCCCAGTGGGATGCCACCCTCTGCGACGGCACGCTCGCCATCGGCGACGACGAAGCGCTTCAAACTGCCCGCCTGCTCGCGACGCGCGAGGGGATTTTCGCCGGGTTCAGCACCGGCGCGAACGTCGCCGCCGCCCTCCGCCTCGCGCGCGACGCCCCGGCGGGCAGCCTCATCGCCACCGTCGCCTGCGACAGCGGCCTGAAATACCTCTCCACCGATCTCGTGCCGGACTAATTCACCCCTCGCAGAGAGGCGATACAGGAACCGCCAAGGTGCCAGGGACGCCAAGAAATCGAGGAGAGATAAAACGGACATCTCTATCTCTTCCTCCTTTCCCTCTTAGCGTCCTTGGCGCCTTGGCGGTTCAAGCGTATGCCGTGCTACCATATGCGCGAAAACGGACGATGCGATTCGCGCGAAGGAGAGAGGCACGATGCTGCGCAAAGTGACCGATTTGAGCGACGCGACGCGGCTCAAGGAGTTGATCGCGCCGAGCGTCTTCAACCCCAGTGTCGTACGGCTCGATTACCTGCTGACGACCGTCTACGCCATCCCGCAACGGCGGCTCTATGTTTGGGAGGAAGAGGGCCAGCCCGTCGGCATCCTCGGCATCGAGCGGGTCGGGCGGGACGCCGCGCTGCTCCTCCATATCGCCGTGGACGAGCGACACCGCCACCGGGGGATCGCCTCCCGGATGGTGAACGGGGTGATCGAGCAGGAAGGGCTGAAGTCGCTCTACTCGGAGACCGATCAGGAGTCGGTCGGCTTCTATCGCTCGTATGGCTTCCAGGTTACCTCACTCGGCGAGAAACACCCCGGCATCGAGCGATTCTCCTGCCGCTGGGAGGCGGCGTAAGGCATCCCCGGTAGCGGGGGGGGGGGGACCCGCGGCGCCCCCCCCCCGGGGGCGGGCCCCCCCCCCCCCCACAAAAGACAAGGGGGGGAAAAGAGACAAAAGAGGCCCCGCCCGGCGACAGGAACCAGCACCTTGACCATCGAGCCCCCGATACCACCAATGCTGCTCGTCTGTCCCGTGTCAGTGATGCACGTATCCGTACTTACTCCCCGAATGTAACCGGTCGGAA
>JAICIL010000333.1 GCA_025924435.1 Chloroflexia bacterium
CCCCCGCTCCCCGCTCGGCACGCTCGTCGCCTTCACGCAACTCGCCGCGCGGCGCTGGGATCGCATCGAGGGCGCGCACTATTGGGAGGGCGCGCACGTTACGGTAGCGTGCGACCCGCCGTTGCCGGTGCAGGTGGACGGCGACGGGATGGGCGCGACGCCCTTCACGATCCGCATGCGCCCCGCCGCGTTGCGCGTGATCGTCCCGGACACCCCGACATGAGCGATTGCCCGACGATCCCCTGGTTGCGCGATGCGCTCGCGGCGGCGTACGGGCCGCAAACGGCGTGGTGGCCCGCCGAATCGCCGTTCGAGGTCTGCGTCGGCGCGATCCTCGTGCAGAATACGACGTGGCGGCAGGTTGTGCGGGCCATCGCGAACCTGAAGGCGGCGGGTGCGCTCGATCCAGACGCGATGCTCGCGCTGCCAACCGAAGCGATGGAAGATCTCGTGCGGCCCTCCGGCACGTTCCGCCAGAAGGCGCGACGGCTGGCGGTTTTCTGCTGCCACATCGCCATGCGTTGGGATGGCGACTTCGCCGCGATGCTCGCCCAGGATGGCGCGACGCTGCGCGCGGAACTGCTCGGCATCTGGGGCATCGGGGAGGAGACGGCGGACGCGATTGCCCTGTTCGCCGCCCACCGGCCCGCCTTCATCGTGGACGCCTACACGACGCGGATTGTCCGGCGGCTCGGCCTCGTGGCGGAAGGGAGCACGCGGCACGAAGTCCGCCGTCTCTTCACCGGCGCATTGCCGCATGATGCCGCTCCGATGCGTGAAATGCACGCGCTGCTCGTCACCCACGCCACGGCCCACTGCTTGGCGACGCCGCGCTGCATCGGCTGCCCGCTCGCCGACCGTTGCGATTATCGGAAGGAACATGCCGCATGAGCACGGGAACGATGACGACTTTTCGCGAGCGGTTGGCCGGCGCGGTCGCGGCGAACGGCTCGCTCCTCTGCGTCGGCCTCGACCCGGAAGTGGCGAAACTGCCCGACGCCCTCCAAGCCTTGCCGGTGGAGGAGGCGCTCGCGACTTTTCTCCACGGCGTCATCGCGGCGACCGCCGATTTGGTCTGCTGCTTCAAGCCGAACCTCGCCTTTTATCTCGCGCACGGCGCGGCGGGCTGGAAGGCGCTGCTCGGCCTGCGGAATGCGATCCCCGCGCATATCCCGCTGCTGCTCGACGCGAAGTTCGGCGACATCGGCTCGACCGCCGAGATGTACGCGCACGCCGCCTTCGATGTCGTGCGTGCGGACGCCGTGACGGTCAGCCCGTACGTCGGCGGCGACGCATCGGCTCCTTTCTTCGCCCGCGACGACCGCGCGGCCTTCGTCCTCTGCAAGACCTCCAACCCCGGCAGCGGCGATTTGCAGGATGTGCCGCTCGCGAGCGGGGAAGCGGTCTCGCTTCGGGTCGCCGCGCGCATCCGGGAATGGGGCGCGGCGCGGGGCAATGTCGGCGCGGTCGTCGGCGCGACCTACCCGGCGCAGATGGCGGCGATCCGCGCCATCATCCCCGATGCGCCGATCCTCGTGCCGGGCATCGGCGCGCAAGGCGGCGACCTCGAAGGCTCGGTGCGCGCCGGGATGGATCGCCACGGCGCGGGCATCCTCGTCAGCGCGAGTCGGAGCGTTCTCTACGCCTCCACCGGCGCGGACTTCGCGGACGCCGCCCGCGCCGAGGCGTCGCGATTGCGCGACGCGATCAATGCCGCCCGGCGGGGAGGGTAGGATGCCCGCCGTCGAACTCGCCCCGTACGCCGAGCGGGATCGCGACGCGGTCATTCCGCTGCTGGACGTTATCACGGAGAATCTCGGCCCGTCCGTCCTCGCGGGCGCGCTGGCGAAGCCGTCGCGGCGCATCCATGTCGCGCGGGTGGACAACCGGACCATCGGCGTCATCATCCTCGCGCTCGTCGGGTGGAGCGGCGACGCGCATCTCCGCTTCCTGGTTGTTGACGAGGCGTATCGCGACCGGGGGATCGGCGCGGCGCTCGTCGCCTGGGCGCGCGAGACGGCGACCACCGCCGGGATGCGCCGCCTCTACGTGGACACATCGCACGACGACGACCGGGCGATGCTCTTCTACATCCGGCAGGGCTTCGTCCCGGAGGTCTGCCGGTTCGACTTCTACATGCCGGGCCTCCATCAGGTGAACTTCTGGATGGATTTGCCGTACACCGGCGGCGCGCGGGCGGGGAGCGGCCGGTCGCCGCATCCCGATGCGAGGATCGCGATTGATCGCTACCGCGAAGCCGATCGAGAAGTCGTCGTCTCGCTGATTGACGCGATCACCTGGCAGGGGGACGGCCTCGGCGTGCTGGACAACGCCCTCCGCAACGACTGGGAGATCTTCGTCGCGCGCGATGGCGGCGCGCCGATCGGCACGCTCCTGCTGCACATCACGCGCTGGAATGCGACGGCGCACATCGGCATGCTCTCCGTGCTGCCGGATTGCCAGCGCCGGGGCGTCGGCGCGGCGCTCATCGGCGCGGCCAGATTGCTGGCGCGCGAGCGGTCGCTGCGGCGGCTGACCGTCGGCACCGGGCACGCGAACTGGCGGGCGCAACTCTTCTACCTGCGCAACGGCTTCGTCCCCGAACTCTGCCGCCACGATTTCGGCGGCCCCGGCGTCCACGAAGTGCTGCTCTGGCAAGACCTGTAGGCGGCGGGCCTCTCCCGACTTCCACGCGCGTGTTCATTGTGGCGGCAGGGCGGAAACCCGGACATAGTCGAAGTTCGCGGTGAATCCGGTTCCGCCCATCGCCACGAGACCGATGCGCGCATCGGGCCCCAGCGTGTCCGTCCAGGTGGCGCTTCCCACCCAGTGCGCGCCGTCGCGGCTCGAGTAGGCGGTGTAGAGTTCTTCGCTCCCGCTCGTGCGCTTGACGATCCGCAGGTACATCGCGGTGGCGGCCGGGCCGACCACCGCGTTCCCCTCGTGCGGCGTGCGCTGCGGCACGGGGCCGACTTCCTTCGTGAAGACGACCTGCCGCGTCTCCTCGCGCGCGAGATGCACGAGTTTGATGTAGTTGTCGTCGTCTCCGTAGATCACCAAACCGGCCTGCACGAAGTTCTGGCAACACCCCTCCGGCGGCAGATCGAGCCGCACGCGCGTTTCCACGGCGTAATCCCCGGCGGGCGTCGGTTCGCTCAGGATGCCGGCGGTATGATCGGCCAGGTCTCCCCCCTGCGTCGCGAAGCGCAACGTTCCCTCTGCCAGCCTGGCGGTGCCGGGGGCGGGCGGGCGCACCCACCCCCACGACCCCGCCGGGAGGGCGCGCGATTCGGCGGGAATGGCCGGATCGGAGCCGATCGCATCCGCCGGCAGCGCGGCGAAGTCTACCGAAAACGCGCCGTCGAGCATCCCGACCGGATCGGGCGGTGGAGCGACGAGCACCGAACGGGCCGCGTCGTTCGTCCGCATCGCCGGCGCGCGCTGCGGCGTGTCCGAGGGGCCGAGGCCGCCCCGCACGACGGGCCAGCCGTCAACCCAGTCGAGCCTGTCGAGGAGTGCCGGGCGCTTGGTGGCGATGCTGCCCGCGAAGTACGGATCCGTCCGATCCACCGCGTGATAGAGGAACCAGTCCTGACCCGCGCCGTCGGTGAAGGCCATGCCGCCGCCCGGGCCGACCCAGCGATTCCCATTGGCGCTCAGCACGGGTGTCCCGCCCACCTGGCCGGCGAGGAGCGACACCCCCTCGCGATCGGTATATGGCCCCAGGACATTCGTGGCACGGCCCGCGAGCACGCTGTATCCCGAGAGCGGGCCGTTGCAGCACTCGCCCGCGGAGACGAACAGGAAATAGTACCCCTCGTGCTTGACGACCGACGCGGCTTCGTACCGGTTCGCAATCGCGATGGGCACTTCGCTGGCCGGATCGGTATGCAAGCCATCGGCGGATAATCGCCGCGCCGCGATACCACCGACAAAACTACCGTAGAAGAGGAATCGCTGCCCCGCGTCGTCGGCCACGACCGCCGAGTCGAAGACCCAGCGCCGCGCGCTCCCGCCGTTCGGCCCCGGCTGCGACGCGACCACCGGGCCGCCGCTGTCCGTCCACGGGCCGAGCGGGGTGGGGCCGGTGGCGACCCCGATAGCGCTCTCCCGGCCGGGGAGAAGCGTGCCGACGACGGTGTAGTAGAGATAATACCGACCGTTGAAGTACTGGATATCCGGCGCCCAGAGGCCGGTGAACCGGTTGATCCATGCCGGACGCGCGCCGAAGGCGTCGCCCATAGAGGTCCATTGAATCAGGTCGCGCGAGCGGAGCATCGGGATGAAGTGGTCGTTGAGCCTGCCGTTCGCGGCGCGGTCGTCCCCGTTCAGCGGGTTATCCGTGCAATAGAGATACCAGAATGGATCGCCGGGTTGCTGCCCGCGGATGATCGCGGGGTCGGCGCAACTCTCGAACGGCCCGGCGGCGGTGGATTGGATCGGGAGCGGATTCGTGTACAACGTATCGGCGGCGCCGCGCGGAGCCCGCACATCCGGCGCCGATACTACCGCGACGAGGAGCGCCACGAAGGAGAGGCGTATGGGCAGCGACGACCACGCTCGCCCGGCGCCCGGGCTCCGACTGCGGCGGCGACCGATCATTCACACCCTCCATTGCCCGCCTCGCGCATTCGGCGCGTCCCACCAGCGGCGCAGGCTCGTCACCCCCGCCAGATTCCAGGCGAGCGCGGTCATGTCCGGGCGGACCATCACCCCCCAGGGCGCGCCGAGATGCCACGTCAGCAGCAGCAGCGCCGCCCACCCGCCCACGAGCCAGCCGACCCGCCCGCCCGCGCCGCGCCCGACCGCCCAGGCGATCCACGCCGCGACGGCGAGCGTCGCCAGCAGTTGCACGAGGCGACCGCCCG
>JAICIL010000334.1 GCA_025924435.1 Chloroflexia bacterium
CTCTGCTTAGGCTCCCACATTGGCCAATCACTGCGTATCACTTGGCAACGCAAGGGGCAGCAACCGGAGACGCGAGAGGCAATAGTCGAGAGGCTAGACCCGCCTTTCCCGCAGACTCCGCTCTTTATCCGGTTTGGGTCATCGCCTATCAAAGTTGCCGATATTCTGCGTGTGCAGGAACCGGGAAATAGCGGGGCGATGCTCTGGGAGAAGTAGCGTCGAACCCGGCAAATGTGTACCAACCGTGTACCAATCCGGCTACAGAGGGGGCGAAAGTGGCAAAGTTCCGCCGGGAGGCGATAGGGCGGTTTTTCCTTTGATACAAGGGAAGAAACTGGCGGGTAGGCAGGGATTCGAACCCTGGGAACGCGTGAGCGCTCACTCGCTTAGCAGGCGAGCCCGATCGACCACTCCGGCACCTACCCCATTATGCGACTGACTGGCGGAGAGGGTGGGATTCGAACCCACGGGGCTCATCGCCCGGCTGTTTTCAAGACAGCTACCATCAACCACTCGGCCACCTCTCCACGTATCCGTGGCATGATGCAGTATGCCGTACGGCGGGCGAATTCGCAAGGTGCGTGTGGCCGTGGGCAGTGGGCGGTGAGCAGCACGAAGGGATGAGGATGTCCCATACCGCATTGACCGGCTGTATTGCTCATCACCCACTGCCCACTGCTCACTTCTCCCGCTCGATCCGCTCCATGCCGTGCATGTAGGGGCGGATCACTTCGGGGATGGTGATCGTGCCGTCCGCGTTCTGGTAGTTCTCCATGATGGCGATCATCAGGCGCGGCAGGGCGAGGCCCGAACCGTTCAGCGTATGCACGTACTCCGGGCGCGCGCCCGGCTCGCGGCGGAAGCGGATGTTCGCCCGGCGGGCCTGAAAGTCGGTGAAGTTGCCGCACGACGAGACTTCCAGCCACTCGTCGCAGCCCGGCGCCCACGCTTCGAGGTCGAACTTCTCCGCCGCGACGAACGAGAGGTCGCCGGTGCACATCTGGATGACGCGGTACGGAATCTCCAGATTGCGCAGGATGACCTCGGCGTCCCGGATCAGCGCGTGCAACGCCGCCTTCGACTCCTCCGGCTTCTCCAGCCGCACCATCTCCACCTTGTCGAACTGGTGGCCGCGCTTGATGCCGCGGGTGTCGCGGCCCGCCGAGAATTGCTCGCGCCGGAAGTTCGTCGAAAACGCCGTCAGCCGCACCGGCAGGTCGTCGCTGTCGAGGATTTCCTCGCGGTGGAAGTTCGTCAGCGGCACTTCCGAGGTCGGGATCAGGTATTTGTCCGGGTCCTCCGCGATGCTGTAGAGGTTGTCCGTGAACTTCGGCAGGTTGCCCGTGCCGACGAGCATCTCGCGCAGGACGAGATAGGGCGGGTAGATCTCCGTGTACCCCTGCGCGATGTGGACATCGAGCATCCACTGGATGAGCGCCCGTTGCAGCCGCGCCCCCGCGCCGATCAGGAGATAGAAGCGCGAGCCGGAGAGGCGCACGCCCCGCTCGAAATCGAGGATGCCGAGCGCGGGGCCGAGATCCCAATGCGGTTTCGGCGCGAAATCGAAGGCGCGCGGCGTGCCCTCGACGCGCGTGACGATATTCTCCGCGTCGTCCCTGCCGACCGGCACATCCGGGTCGGGCAGGTTCGGGATGTCGAGCATCGCGCGGTCGAGATCCGCTTTCACCTCCGCCACCCGCGCATCGAGCGCGCCGATCCGCTCCCCGATCCGCCTGCTCTCAGCGATCAGCGGCTCCCGCTCCGCCGCGTCGCGCAGCCGCGACACGCCCTTCGAGAGGGCGTTGCGCTCGGTTTGCAACTCCTGCAATTCTTTCGTGAGCGCGCGCCATTGATCGTCCAGCCGGACGACCGTGTCCACCAACCCCGGATCGGCGTAGAGTTTCGCCAACCCCGCCTTCACCACGTCGGGCTGCTCGCGGATCAAGCGCAGATCGAGCATTGTGCCACCTCTCTCCTTCCGGCCCGCGACCACGCGACGGGTCGCGGGCAACAAAAAATGCATCCATCCCGCAAGGACGAATGCATCGTGGTGCCACCTTGATTCGCACGGCGCTCGCGCGTCATGCCTCATCGAGTCCCCGCGACAAACGTCGCGGCGATCCGCGATCCGATAACGCGGATCGGGCGGCGGTGGCTTATTCGCCCGGCGGGCGTTTTCGCCTGCGGCTCCGGGGCGGAAAACCCCTTCATCGCCTCATAGGTCGAAGATATAGCATCCGCGCGGCACGCTGTCAAACCCGCATGGCGGGCTACGACGCGGCGGCGAGGGACTCCGCGCCGGGGATGAAGGGCAGCCAGTCGGCGCGCGGGCGTTCGACGAGACGCCGCTGGATCGCGTAGTACGCGCTCGCGTGCGGCTCGAAGGGCGCGCGGCGCAGCCGCATGCGCGCCTCATCCGGCGTGTGCCCGCCCTTGCGGTGGTTGCACTCCTTGCAGGCCGAGACGAGATTGTCCCAGGTGTGCGTGCCGCCGCGCGACTTCGGCATGACGTGATCAATCGTCAGGTCGCGCGAGGAGTGGCCGCAGTACTGGCAGGTGTAGTGGTCGCGCAGGAAGACTTCGCGGCGGGTCAGTTTCACGCGGGGGCGGGGGCGGCGGACGAGGTAGACCATGCGGACAACGGAGGGCATCGTGAACGCGCGCGTCGAGGTATGTAAGTGCACGTCCGATTCTTCCTGCAACACCTCCGCCTTGCCGCCCAGCACGAGGACGAGCGCGCGGCGCGCGTTGCAGATATGTAACGGCTCATAGTTCTGGTTGAGGACGAGGACTGCCATGTCCATGGGCGGCGATGCTCCTTATGGGTCGTACCGATGCGCCACGCTGCACCTGGGTCGCACTCCCGCCGCAGTTGTTGTCTCGCGCACAGTGTACCGTCACGAATGCGCGCTTGACAAGGGGTTTTGTGCGATGGAGCGGCGGAAAAGCGGAAATCTGCTCGATTGCCGCCCCATATACGTACATCACGCCGCATCGCCCGCCGTATTCGCCCATCGTCGCGCGCCAGCGTAGACGCTTTGCCCCGTCCGAAGTAAAATAGCGGGAGTGGCTGCCCGCGACCGGGTGGTCGGTGCGGGTTGCGGTATCGTGAGGATCATGCGTGGGCAATTTTTCCTGGCTTCTCATCGTCCCGATTCTGGCGGTGCTCGTCACAGTCCATGAGTTCGGGCATTTTTTCGCGGCGCGGTTTTTCGGCGTCGCGGTGGAGGAATTCGGCATCGGCCTGCCGCCTCGCATCGTCGGGCGCATGTGGAGGGGCACCCTCTGGTCCCTGAACGCGATCCCGCTCGGCGGCTTCGCGCGCATGAAGGACGAGAACACGAGCGGCGCCGCGCCGGACTCGTTCCAGACCAAACCGGCCTATGCGCGCGCGATCATCCTGATCGCGGGGATCGTCTTCAATTTCATCTTCGCCGCGCTCCTCTTCGCGATCATCTTCGCGGCGTACGGCGCGCCGAGCGGCCGGGAGACCGTCTCGATCGGCGATGTTGTCGCGGGGACGCCCGCGCAGGCGGCGGGGTGGCAGGCGGGCGACCAGTTCGTCCGCATCGGCGGGCGGGAGATCACGTCGCAGCAGGACCTTTCCGACGCGATCAAGGCCGCCGCCGGGACGCCCGTGCAAGTCGAGTTGCGGCGCGACGGGCAACTCGTCACGACGACGGTCACGCCGCGCCTGCCAGAGCAGACGCCCAATGGGCAGGGGTCCACGGGCATCAGCGTCTCGGCGCAATCGGTCGTCGTGCGCGAGCCGGTCTGGCGGGCGGTGCCCGATGGCTTCAAGCAGACCGCACAAGGGATCGGCGACATCTACAGCGGCCTCGTCCGCCTCGTGCGCGGCCAGCAGCCGGGCGGCGTGGACAACCTCACCGGCCCGGTCGGCATCGCGCAGGTCGTCGGCGAGGTCGTCCAGCAGGCGACGATCCCCGTCTGGGTCGTCGTGCTCAACCTCACCGCCTTCATCTCGATCAACCTCGGCATCCTGAACCTGCTGCCGATCCCCGCGCTCGACGGCGGGCGGCTGCTCTTCGTCGTGATCGAGTGGGTGCGACGCGGCAAGCGGGTGCCGCCGGAGCGCGAGGGGATGGTGCACCTGATCGGCATGGCGGTCCTCCTGACGATTTTCGTCCTCGTCGCCTTCCTGGACATTCAGCGCATCCTCGACGGCCGTTCGATTCTACCGCGCTAGCCGCGCCACACAGGAGCCACATCGTGCTCGAAACCATCGTCCCGCTCTCCAATCGCCGCTTCAGCCGCCCGATCTTCCTCAACGACCGCAAGGGCAATACCGTCCAGATCGGCGGCGGCGCGCCCGTCGTCGTCCAGTCCATGTGCTCGACCGACACGAGCGACAAGGAGACGACGATCAAGCAGATTTACGACCTCGCGACGAACGGCTGCGAGGTCGTCCGCGTCGCCGTGCCGGACAAGGAAGCGGCGGCGGTGATGCCCGAAATCGTCGCCCGCTCGCCCGTGCCGATCGTCGCGGATATCCACTTCCACTATCAGATGGCGATCGCCGCCCTCAATGCGGGCGTCGCGAAATTGCGCCTCAACCCCGGTAATATCCGCAAGCGATCGCAGGTGGAAGAAGTCGTCAAACTCGCGCAGGCGAAGGGCGTGCCGATCCGCATCGGTGTCAACCACGGCTCCCTGCCGCCCGTGCAGCCGGGCCAGGAGGCGATGAGCGACCCGGAGCGGATGGTGGACGTCGCCTTCGGGCACATCCGCATCTTGGAAGAACTCGACTTCCGGGACATCTGCATCTCGCTCAAGGCGTTCGACGTGCCGACGATGGTCGCCGCCTACCGGCTGATGGC
>JAICIL010000335.1 GCA_025924435.1 Chloroflexia bacterium
CTTTTTCCGCGGCAAGACGCATGCCGATTCCTTCCCCTGAGCGCGTGCTACGACCGAACGATGCCAGTCTACGGTGGGCACCTGACAGGGGCGCATTCGCCGCATTCGGGACGACTGACAAACACGTCAGAGGATGCGTCGTCACGGATCGGGCCGTGTCTGACAAGGGTGTCAGTGCGCGGAGGCGGCTCGTTCATGGCCCTGTCCGGTACGGGTGCTACGCTCGGTTCATGTCAAAACATGCGCGTCCGTGGAGGGCGCCGAACGCCGTGCATGGGCGCTCTTGCAACGGCATGGGAGGGGGAAGGGATGCTCATCGCTCGTGCTCCGCTGCGCATTAGTCTGGGTGGTGGCGGGACGGACCTCGCCGCGTACTATGAACGCTACGGCGGGATGGTCGTGAGCACGTCCATCAATAAGTACTTTTACGTCATCGCGTCGCTCTCGGAGATGAACAATCTCCAGATCATCTCCTCCGACTATCGCTCGATCTGCAATTTCGACGAGATGGAGGATCTCTTCTGGGACGGCGACCTGGCCCTGCCCAAGGCCGTGGCGCATCACTTCGGCGTGCGCCGGGGCATCAATCTCTTCCTCTCCTGCGAGGTCTCCCCCGGCACGGGGCTTGGCTCATCCTCCAGCGCCGCCGTGGCGATGATCAAGGCGCTCAGCACGCTGTGCGACCGGCCCTTGAGCCGGGAAGAACTGGCGGAACTGGCGTGCACGGTCGAGATTGACATGCTCAGGATGCCGATCGGCAAACAGGATCAGTATGCCGCCGCGTACGGCGGCCTCAATCTGATGCACTTCCGCGCGGACGGCGTGACGGTCGAGCCGCTCCCCGTGCCGCCCGGCACGCTCCCGCGCCTCGAACAGCAATTGATGCTCTTCTTCACGGGCGTCTCCCGCCAATCCACAACCATCTTACGAGAGCAGACCGCCGCCAGCGCGCGGGATGAAACGGACGTCATCGCCTCGCTCCACGGCATGAAGGCGCTCGCGGGCCGTGTCGTTGACGCGCTCACCGCGGGCGACACCGATGCGGTCGGCGGCCTGCTGCACGAGGCGTGGGAGCGGAAGCGTCGCCTCGCGAGCGGCGTCACGACGCCCCTCATTGACGCGGCGTACGCGACGGCGCTCGCCCATGGCGCGACGGGGGGGAAGATCACCGGCGCGGGCGGGGGGGGCTACCTGATGGTCGCCTGCCCGCCGAACAAGCAGGAATCGGTCACGCTCGCGCTCAAGGAACGCGGGCTGACGCGCATGCATTTCCGCTTCGACACGCAGGGCGCGACGGTGCTGATGAACACCCTCGGCGCCGCCGCAACGCCGTTCCGTCAGCCGGTTCGCCCGCTGGTCGCGCAGGAGGTCTACGCCTGATGCTCAATTTTGCCACACACCGCGACGCGATCCAGCCCTATCTGGCCGAATTGTGCGCCGTGCTCGCGGCGGTGCCGCACCGCGATGTCGAGGCGACGGTGGAACTGTTGCTGGCGACCTACCGGGAGGACCGCACCGTCTTCATCGCCGGCAATGGCGGGAGCGCGGCGACCGCCTCGCATTTCGCCAACGACTTGGCGAAGGCGACGATTGTTCCCGGGCAGCGGCGCTTCCGCGTGATCGCGCTGACCGACAATGTGCCATTGCTCACCGCCTGGGCGAACGATGCGTCATACGCCGATGCGTTCGCCGAGCAGGTGCGGCCGCTGATCCGCCCCGGCGATCTCTTCATCGCGATCAGCGGCAGCGGCAACAGCGAAAACATCCTGCGGGCGGTGGATGTCGCGCGGGGCAATGGCGCGCGGGTGGCCGGTTTCACGGGCTTCGACGGCGGCCAATTGGTCGCGCGGTGCGATCGCAGCGTCCTGGTCCCCTGCGCAGTCATGGCGCAAATCGAGGATGCCCATCTCATTATCCAGCACGCGGTCTGCTCGTATTTGCGGGAGGTCATCGCCCATGCTGCGGATGCCGTTTCCACCGCTGCTGCCGACGGATAGGCGGTTGCAGGCCATCTTCCTCGATCGCGACGGCGTTATCAACGAACGCCGTCTCACGCATGTCACGCGGTGGGAGGAATTCGTCTTCCTTCCCGGCGTGAAAGCGGCGCTCGTGCGCCTCGCCGCGCTCGCCCGGCCCGTCTTCCTCGTCACAACCCTCGCTCTGGACATGCGGGGGATCGTCGCGCCCGCCACGATCGAGGCGATCCACGCGCGGATGTGCGCCGCGATCGCCGTGGCCGGCGGGGCCGTCGCCAAGGTCGCGTTCTGCCCGCACCGGCCGGATGAGCGATGCGGCTGCCGGAAACCGGCGCCGGGCATGCATCTCGATCTCGCGGCCCGTTATGACTTGGATTTGTCCCGCTGCCTGATGGTCGGGGACTCGTGCAGCGATGTCGTCGCCGGTCAGGCGGCGGGATGCCGCACCGCGCTGGTGCTGACGGGGCAGGGGCGCGAGGACGTCGCCCGCGCATCCGCATTGGGCATCGGCAATTTCATGGTCGCCCCCGATCTCGCGGCGGTTGTCCAGCGGATCGAGCGGCAACTGATGCCACGAGTGGTCTATCCCGCCATTGCTTCCGCGGCCTCCGCGGCGGAAGCGGCGGATTGAGTATGTCGCCAATGCGGCGCAGCGAAGTGTGGGCTTGTGGCGCAACGGCGCTTTGAAGCGAAGGGATGCGAGGACGACGTGAAACTAGGTGTTTGGTTCCGAGGATGGGATTCCCGCATTCGCCTGGGCATCGTCGGATGCATCCTCCTGGGCTTCGCCGTCGTCGCGGTGACGACCGTCGGCCCCGCCACCCATGTGGCGAGCGCCGGGACGTCCATGCTGCTCGTGACGGACAGCGCAAACACGACCGATCCCTTCGGACCCTACCTCGGCGAGGTGCTCCACGCCGAGGGCATCACCACCTTCGCCACCGCCGATCTCGCGACCGTCACCGCCGCCTCCCTCGCTCCCTACGCGGTGGTGATTCTCGGCCCCGCGTCGGCGGCCTCTCCGTCCCTCGTCTCCTCCTTCACCACCTACATGCAGGGGGGAGGCAGGCTGATCGCCATGCATCCCCCCGCCTCCCTCGCCCCCCTCTTCGGCGTCACCCCGGCGGGGAGTGTGACCAATGAGGGGTACATGACCATCATCGGCGGCGGCCTCGGCGGCGGCTTCAACACCACGCCGCTGCAAGTCCACGCCCCCGCCGATAATTACACTCTCAACGGCGCGACCGCCGTCGCCAAGCTCTACTCCTCATTCACCGCCGCCACGCCCTACCCGGCGGTGACGCTCATGGCGAATGGGCAGGGGCAGGCGATGCTCTGGGCGTACGACCTCGCCCAGAGCGTCGTCTATACCCGCCAGAGCCAGCCGAGCCGCGTCGGCTTGCACGCGGGCACTAACGGCTACCGGACGACGGACCTCTTCGCGGGGTACGTGGACCTGAACGACGTGCCGATCCCGCAGGCGGACGAGCAGCAGCGCCTGCTGGCGAAGGCGATCCGCACACTCAGCGCCGCGCCGATGCCCCATCTGTGGTACTTCCCGCAGAACGCGGGGACGGTGCTCGTCCTCACCGGCGACGCGCACGGCCAACCCACCTCGCCCTATTTCACCCAGGAGCTGACCAGCATCCAGAAGTTCGGCGGGCACATCACCTTCTACCTCTCGCAGGCGGGGCAGCCGACGGCGGCGGACGTGGCGTCGTGGGAGCAGGCGGGGCAGGGGGTGGGCATCCATCCGTACGCCAATCAAGTCACGCTGCCGAACGGCTCGCAGGTCCCGCCGAGTACGACAAGTTGCGGGACGGCGGACGGCAACGGGATCAATGCTGGCATCACCAATTACATGACATGGTTCCGCTCCCAGTTCGGCATCGCGCCGTCGCTCGCCGTGCGAACCCATCAAGTGGCGTGGCAGTGCTGGATAGATCCCGCGACGTTCGAGGCGAATGCCGGCCTGCAAATGGACACGAATTACTACGCGTGGGGGCCATGGCTGCAAAAAACGGATGGCACATGGGCGCACGGATTCATCAACGGCAGCGGGCTGCCGATGCAGATGGTGGACGGCACGGGGAAGATCATCCCGGTCTATCAGCAGGTGACGTCGCTCATTGACGAGCAGTTGGTCGCGAACACGGACGGTAACTGGGAGAACCTGACCGGCACGCAGGCGGCGGCGGTGTCGCGGCAGTTGATTGACGCCAGCCTGACGGGGGGCAACTACGCCGCCCTGATGACCCAGTTCCACGTTGACTACTACGGCGGGGCGGATGCCACGGCGTTCGCCGAGGGTACCATGTCCTACGCGCAGAGCAAGGGTGTGCCGATCTGGAGCGCGGACGACTGGCTGCGCTTCACCAAGGCGCGGGTGGGCACCGCGTTCAGCACGCCGACATGGGACGGCACGGCGCTCGGCTTCACGATGACGGTGCCGAGCGGGCCGGACGCGATGCCCCTCATGCTGCCGCTGTCGGCGGGTGGCAGCCTGACCGGGATCACCGTTGACGGGAGCGCCGCGACGTTCCAGACACGGACGGTGAAGGGCGAGAAGAGCGCCGTCCTCATGGTCCCGGCCGGTTCCCACACCATCGCGGCCAGCTACACCGGCCCGACCGCCGACGTCACCTCGCCGACGGTCTCGCTGACCGCCCCGACGGGCGGCGCGACCGTCTCGGGCAATGCCGTCACTGTCTCCGCCAACGCCAGCGACAACGTCGGCGTCTCGAATGTCCAGTTCCTGCTCGACGGCGCGCCGCTCGGCGCGCCGGTCACCACCCTGCCCTACAGCATCGCCTGGAACAGTGTGCAGGCGGGCAACGGCAGCCATACGCTGA
>JAICIL010000336.1 GCA_025924435.1 Chloroflexia bacterium
AAGAGCGCCGGATTCATCGCCATCGCCTATTCCCTCCCACTCGCTCGCGTGGCCGCTTCCCCGACAGTCTATCGCACGCCCGCTGCCAACGGGAAACCGGGGAGAACCGCAGAGGAAAGAAGAAATGAATGAGATAGCATCAGCATTCTCTCATTTCCCTCTTTCCCTCTTTTCTCTCTGCGTCTCTGCGGTTCTCCCCGGCTTCGATTTCGTTTGACCGGAGGAGGCGCGGGGCGTAGAATCGGCGGATTATGGCGAAGCAGGCGGCGCGGCCCGCGCTCACAACCGCGAAACCACTCGAAGAGAAGACGATCTCCTCGAACCGGCAGGCGCGGTACGAGTATGAGATCATGGACCGCTTCGAGGCGGGCATCGTCCTGACCGGGTCGGAGATTAAGTCCGTCCGCGCCGGGCGCGTGAACCTGCGCGACGCCTATGTGCGCATCGAGCACGGCGAGGCGTGGCTTGTCGGGGCGCACATTTCGCCGTACGAGCACGCCGGGTACACGCCCCAGGAGCCGGATCGCCCGCGCAAGTTGCTCCTCCACAGCGACGAAATCGTCACCCTCCGCGTGCAGACGCAGACGAAGGGCCTGACCATCGTGCCGCTCCGCCTCTACCTCAAGGGGCGGCGGGCAAAGATCGAGATCGCCGTTGGGCGCGGCAAGAAACTCTACGACAAGCGCGCCACCCTCGCCGAGCGCGACGCGCGCCGCGACATCGAGCAGCGGCGGCGCGATTACTGAATGAATCCCACTTCATCATACGCCGGGTCTTTCTCGGTGGCGGCGGGGGGAATTCTCAACTCCCCCGATAGGTCGTGTACGACCACGGCGAGACGAGCAGCGGCACATGATGGTGCGCCGCGCTATCCGCGATGCCGAACCGCACCGGGACTTCGTCGAGGAAGGGGAGCGGCGCGCTGGCCGTGATCCCCTGTTCCGCGAAATACGGGCCGATGGCGAAGACGATTTCGTACCGGCCGGGTTGGAGCGCATCTCCCGCGAGGAGCGGCGCATCGGTTCGCCCGTCCGCATTCGTCCGCGTCGCCGCGAGCAGCGTCCGGCTCCCGCCCGGGCTGAGCCGCCAGAGCTCAATCGCCACGCCCGCCGCCGGGCAGCCCCGCGCCGTGTCCAGTACATGCGTCGTCAGCGTGCCCCGATCCGTCTCGTTGCTCATCGCTCCCTCTCGAGTGTGAGCCGGATGGTGCCGTACGGCGGGCGCGGGTCGGTGTACACCTTCCGTTTCGGGTCGGCCTCCGCCGTGAAGGCGGTGTCCCAGAGGCGGTTCTGCGCGGCGAAGGAGACGGTCGCCATCTGCGGGAAGCGTTCGAGCAGCAGCCGCCCGATTTCGTGGACGAGGTGCTGGATGGATTTGCTGACGAACTGGTGGAAGACCGCCCGCGCGCAGTCCCGCACCTGCTCGGCGGGGATGTAGCGCGCCGGGTGCGCGGCGAGCATGTCCGCCACATCGGTGTACGTCCAGGCGATGTCGCAGTAGATGAAGAGCGGGCGGTCCACCATCTCCGGCAGCGTCGTGTACGCGTCGCGCGCGAAGCGGGCGAAGGAACTGCCGGTCAGTTTGATCAGTTGCAGATTCGTGCAGCCGCACTCGTGCGCCGTCACGGCGACGTCCGCGCCATCCCGCGCGACGATCAAGGTGGCATGGGCGGCGCTGTTGTGCGAGCGGCTGAACAGCGTCTCGCTCGCGCCAAATGCCCCATCGCCGGCATTCGGCACGGGTACGCCGTCGAAGGGGATTTCGCTGCCCATCAGCCGCAGCCGCTCCATGCCGGGGTAGATGGCGAGGAATTGCGCGCCGAGGAAGTGCAGGAGTCCTTCCAATGTCGCGCCCTCGTAGGCGAGCGCCTGCTGGAGGACGAAGTTCTTCATCGTGTCCGTCGCGACGACATTGCGGTTGTCGCCCTCGGTGTAGGCGGGCAGGAAGTCGTTGCCGAAGACCTCGACGGCGATCTCGCAGGCGAAGAGATTGTTGCTCCGGCCCGTGAAGGGAGATTCGGGGATCGCGGGCACGCCGACGAGCGGGCGCGCGTATGTCCGGTAGACGGAGATCGCCGCCTTGCCATAACTGATGGAGTACTCCACGCCCGTCCGCGCCATGCGCCCCTCCCGCTCATTCATCCGCATCATTCCGGACGCGATCCAGCAAACGGAGATGGGCGATCTTGGCGATTTCGCCGAGGGCGATCGCGATCTCTTCGTCCCGCGTATGGTGGAGGCGCGCCGCGAACCCGGCGAGGATGCCCGCCTTCTTGTTCTCCCGCGCGCAGATGACGAAGGGGAAAGCGAACCGTTCCCGATACGCGCGGTTCAAGTTCGTGAAGGCCGCGATTTCTTCGGGCGTGAGGCGGTCGAGGCCAGCCGACGCCTGCTCGCCGCGCGAATCCGGCGTCAGCGTGCCCGCCCGCGCCGCCGCGCCGACGAGGTCGGGGTGCGCCCTAATCAGGGCGACCTGCTGCTCGACCGGCGCGACGTACATCGCCGCGCACAGCGCCTCGTGCAGCCGCGCCACGCTCGCGAACGGCCGCCCGTGCCACGCCTCGGCGGCGACCCACGGCGACCGCTCGAACAACGGGCCGAGCAGCGCGACGAATGCCTGCTGATCCAGGGTGTTCACGTCTGAAACCGTCGCGCGCATCGCGGCTCCCTTGCGGAGAACTGAGGAGATTTCTCGCCCGCTTTCCAGTATAGTGCGGGTCTATCCACCGTGCGATGGGTGAACGCATGCGCAGGCCGGATCAGGGGTGTGGCCGATGTGGCGGGAATATTATCAACCGTCGAAGTTGGATGATGCACTGCGCCTGCTGCGCGCGCATGCGGGCGGGGCGCGGCTCGTCGCGGGCGGGACGGATGTGCTGGTCGAGTTGCGGCGCGGCGTCCGACCGACGGAGACGCTCATTGACATCAGCCGGATTGGCGCACTGAAGTACGCGCGCGCCGAAGGCGATCTGCTACGCCTCGGCGCGCTGGCGACGCACAACGATGTCATCGCGTCGCCGGTCGCGGCGGAGCGCGCGCTACCGCTGGCGCAGGCATGCGGGGAGGTCGGCGCGCCGCAAATCCGCGCGCGCGCCACCATTGCCGGGAATCTCGTCACCGCCTCGCCCGCGAACGACACGATCACGCCCTTGCTGGCCCTCGGCGCGTCGGTCGTGCTGGTCAGGAGCGGGCAGCCGCCGGAATCCGCAGGGGCGCGGATACCCGCCGGGTGGGGTGAACAGCCCAGCGCGGAGCGAGTAATTCCTCTCCGCGATTTTTATACCGGCGTGCGGCACACGATACTTGCTCCGGATGAATTGCTGCGCGAAATCTGCGTGCCGCTCTTGGCGGCGCATCAGCGCGGCCTCTTCATCAAACTGGGGCTGCGGCGCGCGCAGGCAATCGCGGTCATCAACCTCGCGATCGTCCTCACGTTTGATGGGGACATGGTCGCGGCTGCCCGGATCGCGCTCGGCTGCGTCGCGCCGACCGTCGTCTTCGCGCCGACCGCCGAGGCGTTCCTGCGCGGGAAGCGGCTCGACGCCGCCGTGTGCGCGGAGGCCGGGCGGCTGGCGTGCGCGGATGTCGCACCGATTGACGACATTCGGGCTTCCGCCGCCTATCGGCGGGCCACCCTCGCCGCCCTCGTCGCGGACGGCCTGCACCGGCTCGCGGCTGGCACGGAGCGCGATGGCTGGATGGCGAAACCGGTGCTGCTCGACACGTCGGGAAGGCAGGCCGGAAAGCCTGCTACCACCGGAACTCAACGCTCAGTCCTCCGTCCTGAGTCCTCGGTTCTGACCGAGATCAATGGGGTGCGGCGCGAACTGGCGAACGCGCGGGAGAAATCGCTCCTCGATGCGCTCCGCGACGATGCCGGGCTGACGGGCACGAAGGAGGGGTGCGCGGAGGGGGAGTGCGGCGCGTGCACCGTCTGGCTCGACGGGCAGGCGGTGATGGCCTGCCTCGTGCCCGCGCCGCAGGCGCACGGCGCGCGGATCACGACGATCGAGGGCCTCGCGCAAGGGGACAATCTGCACCGGTTGCAGCGAGCATTCATTGATCGTGGCGCGGTGCAGTGCGGCTACTGCATCCCCGGCATGCTGATGGCGGGCGCGAAACTGCTGGACGAAGCGCCGCACCCCGACCTCGATCAGATCCGCGTCGCCCTCAGCGGCAACCTCTGCCGCTGCACCGGCTACCGCAAGATCATTGATGCCGTCCTGAGCGCGGGTGGTAGCAATGAGCAATGAGCGACGAGCAATGGGAGGACGGCAGCCGGTAGACTCTCAGTCCCCAGTCCTCGGCCCTCAGCCCTTCTCTCTCATCGGCGCGTCGCTCCCGCGACCGGACGCACCGGGGAAGGTGACGGGCGCGGCGGCATATCCCGCCGATCTCGTCCGGCCGGGGATGCTCCATCTCGCGGTCGTCTTCGCGCACCGCCCGCACGCGCGGATCGTCGCGATTGATGCCGGGGCCGCGCGGCGGCATCCCGGCGTCGTCGCCGTGCTGACCGCCGCCGATGTGCCGTACAACGCCTTCGGCCTGATCGAGGACGATCAACCCGTCCTCTGCGGCGAGGTGGTGCGGTTCACGGGCGATAAAGTCGCGCTCGTCGCGGCGGAGAGCAAGGAAGCGGCGGCGGCAGGCGCGGCGCTCGTTAACGTCACCTACGAAGACCTCCCCGCCGTCACCGACCCGCACGCCGCGCTCGCCCCGGACGCACCGCTCGTCCACGTGGCGCGGGGCACGAACCTCCTCCAGCGTGTGCCGATCCGCAAGGGGGACGCGGCCCGCGCGCTCGCGGAAGCGGAT
>JAICIL010000337.1 GCA_025924435.1 Chloroflexia bacterium
CAGCAGGCCGCGCAGATCGCTCCGGGTGAGCACGCCGGTGAGGCCGCCCTCCTCGCCCAGCACGGGGTACAGACGCTGGCCACGGGTCTCGCCGAATCGGACGGACGCCGCCAGGTCCTTGACCGGCACACTGGCCGGCAGGGCGGTGACGTTGGTGCGCATGACCTCGCGCACGAACAGGATCTCCATTGGGTCGGTGGCGTACTCGCGGCTGAGATGGTAGCCGCGCCGGGCCACCTTCTCGGTCAGGATCGAGCGACGCAGCGTCAGGACGGTGAAGCCGTGCGCGATGAAGACCGCGATGGTCAGCGGCAGGAGCGCGTTGATGTCGTGCGTCAGTTCGAGGGCGAAGACGACGCCGGTGAAGGGCGAGCGCATCGTGCCGCCGAGGATCGCGCCCATGCTAATGAGCGGCCAGAAGCCCGCCGCGACGTGCGGCAGGAACATCGCCTCCACGCCGCCGAGCGCGCCGCCCATCATCAGGAGCGGCGCGAGCACGCCACCCGAGGTGCCTGAGCCGAGCGAGATGGACCAGATCAATGACTTCACTACCAGAACGCCGATGATGACACGGGCCTCGACGTTGCCCTGCAGCAACGAGCCAATCGTGTCATATCCCACGCCGAGCGCCTGCGGGAAGATCAGGCCGCCGATGCCGATCACGAGGCCGCCGATGGCGGGCCACCACATCCAGTGGATCGGCAGGCGGTGGAAGGCGTCCTCGGCGGCATAGACCATCGCCGTGAGCAGGGCCGACAGTACACCGGCGAGGAGGCCGACGAGGATGCAACTGACGAGCGCGGCCGGGCCGATGTACGAGGGGAGGGGTGGCGTCGGGAAGATCGGGCCCATGCCGATCAGGTAGCGGCGGAGGGCGGCGGCGGTCGCGCTGGCGAGGGCGACGGGGATGACGCTGCGCGGCTTCCACTCGAAGAGCAGCAGTTCGACGGCGAGCAGGACCGCCGCGACGGGCGAGGCGAAGGTGGCGGACATGCCGCCCGCCGCGCCCGCCACGAGCAGCGTCTTCCGCTCGGCGCTCGTCAGGTGGAAGAACTGCGCGATCATCGAGCCGAACGCGCCGCCCGTCATGATGATCGGCCCTTCCGCGCCGAACGGGCCGCCGGAGCCGATGGAGATCGCGGAGGAGATCGGCTTCAGCACCGCCACCTTCGGCTCCACCCGGCTCCCGTTGATCAGGATCGCCTCGATCGCCTCCGGGATGCCGTGGCCGCGGATGCGCTCCGAGCCGTAGCGCGCCATCAGGCCGACGATCAGCGCGCCGATCACCGGCACGAGGATGACGAACAGGCCGAGGTGATTGCCCGCCGGTGAGACCAGCGCCGTCCCCCAGCGCTGGAAGAAGAAGAGATTGGTGAACAGGCCGATCAAGCGGAGGAGGACGAGCGCGACGGCCGCGCTGAGCGCGCCGACGGCGATGGCGATCAGCGAGATGAAGATGATGCGCGGCGTGGCGATGAAGTCGCCGAGCCGGGCCGCCGCGTTCGTTTCGAGCGGCGGCAGCGACTCGCCCCCCCGGTCTGTCGGTAATTCTGCTTGTGCCTCAGTCATGGGTTTCCCTCCTCGATCCTCGATCGGACGGCGATAGGTACGGATAAATCGTATTCAGTTCATCGGCGGTGGCGTGTCGGTCGCCGCGCCGTGCGCGGCCCCCATCGGGATCGAAGCGTCCACATCGTCAATCAGCGCCCGGAGCGCGCGCACGAGCGCCGGCCCCGCCGAGCGCAGTTCCCGACGATGATGGAGCGAGAGATCCCGGAGCAGCGCCTCGCCATGCGGCGTGAGCGCGACGAAGACCTGTCGCCGGTCTGTTGTCCCCCGGCTGCGCTCGACAAGCCCCTGGCGCGCCGACCGGCCGATCAACTCGACCGTGCTGTGGTGCTGCAATTGCAGCCGCTCGGCGAGGTCGCGGATCGTCGCGCTTCTCCCCGCCGGGAAGCCTTTCAGGGCGAGCATCAATTGGTGCTGCTGGGGTTCCAGGCCCGCCGCGTGGGCGGCCTGCTCGCTGAAGCGGACGAAGCGCCGGATCTGGAAACGGAACTCCGCCAGCGCCCGGTACTCGTCAATCGGAATGTCGGTCTCTGGTCCCATCGAACGCCGGTTGCTCCCCGCGATCCCCAATACATCGTATCACGATATGATTATACCACAGTGAGGAAGCCAAGAGAATCATTGGCGGGGATGCGCGCACCTCGGCGTCATTGATAATACCTATCACTCCGATCCATGAAATGCCCAACGTATCCCGCTCGCTGAGCCCGGCGAAAAGCGACGCGGCTCCAAAACGTCGCTGTCTCGCGCGTCCCGCCAATGTATGACAGACAGGTGGCAATGATAACCAGATAACATAATATTGTCGGTTACGCGACTCCGATGCTACCGGAGCGTGGGGGACCGCGCAGTGTTCCAAAGGAGAGGATGGGAGACGGAGATGCAAGCGGCGACACGATACGCACAGCGCACCCTCGATGCACAGGCCGAGCGGTTTGCCAGCGTGGTTGACGGGCTGACGCCGGAAGCGTTGGCATGGCGGCCGGGCGACGAAACGACGAACTCGATCGCGCAGATCGTCCGCCATGTCGCTGCATGGCAGCCGTGGTATCTCGGCGTGGCGCTCGGTGATCCGGTACCGCTCGATGACGAAGCGCTGAACCGGAAACAAGCGGACTCGCTCGCCAATGATCCGACGACCGCCGTGGAACTCCGCGCGCTCGTCGCATCAATGCGCGCGGAGACGGCGGCGGCGCTGGACCGTGTAGATGCCCTCGACCTGAACGAAGAGATCAGGCCGTACGGCGAATCGGAGGCGCGCTGCTTCTATCTGAGCGGCGCGATTGACCATGCGGCGGAACATATCGGCCATGCGGAACTGACCCGGCAACTGTGGGAGCAGCATCGCTGATCCGCGCTCGTATCAGCGGCAGATCGCTAATCGCCCGCCGCGTGCTGATGGATGGCGCGGCGGTGCGGGCGCGCGAGGATGACAAACGCGCCGAGCCAGGCGAGCGGGTTGAGCGCGCCGAGCGGCGCGACGATCATCCAAGTGACGGCGCGGACGGCGCGGTTCTCGCGATGATTGCCGCAGGAGACGGCGGCGGCGGCGAGCAGCGGCACGGCCATGCAGGCGACGACGATCTGCCACGGCGCGGACATGGTTCCGTCCCGCGCGATCGTCGAAACGACATATCCACCGAGCACGAAGATCGTCCCGGCGCTCGCGTACGCGCACAGCGCATAGAGTTGCTCGACGAGCGTGTGCTGCGAATTATTTCCGGCCCCGATCTCGATCCCGACCATCTGTGTCTCCCGTATGCTCCAGGTCCATCCATTCATATGGACGCAGGATACTGTCTGGCGGTTGCCGGTACACCGGTCAAAGGGCCATCATGCGCCTGTCCAACGGGCCAGTTCGGGATATTCCTCACCCCCCACAAGCCCCCGCCCCTCCGAGGGAAGGGGGAGCGGGCCTCATGAAGACCAACACGATGTTGCAAAGACGCCTCGATCTTGCGATGAGTCACCCCTTCCCGCGTCGGGAAGCGGGTACCCTTTGGGCAATGGGGGGTAGGATATTCCGACGATCAACAACTCCTGTACGCGATCCGTAGCGCGCTATCGCTCCGCGCGGCGCGGGTGTAGAATGGGAAGCGGAGCCGGAGCAGTGAACGCCCCTTCGCCATCTCGGTGCGCATCGCGCAATGAGGGGTGGGCGTCGCCTGAATGCTCTCCGCCATGATCCCCGATTCATGCCACGGTGTGGCACGGTTTCTCTCGCCCGTCGAGAGGGGGCTTGGCGATGATCGAAGTGCATGACATCACAAAGACCTACCAGACCGGCGACATGGCCCTGCAAGTACTCAAAGGCATCTCGTTCCGCATCGCGGACGGCGAACTCTGCGCGATCATGGGGCCGTCCGGCTCCGGCAAGAGCACGCTGATGAACATCATCGGCTGCCTCGACACGTTGACGACCGGCGAGTATCTGCTGGACGGGGAGAATGTCGCGTCGTTCGACGAGACGGAACTGGCGCGGGTGCGGAATCGCAAGGTCGGCTTCGTCTTCCAGTCGTTCAACCTGATCCCCCGCACGACGGCGCTTGACAATGTCGCGCTGCCGCTCCTCTATGCGGGCGTCGCGGGAGAGGAACGGCGGGAGCGCGCCGTCGCGGCCCTCACCGCCGTCGGCCTCGCCGACCGGCTCGACCACAAGCCGAACCAACTCTCCGGCGGGCAGCAGCAGCGCGTGGCCATCGCCCGCGCCATCGTCACCACGCCCTCCCTGATCCTCGCGGACGAGCCGACGGGGAACCTCGACTCGCGGTCATCGGTCGAGGTGATGGGCATCTTCCAGCAATTGAACGCGCAGCTGGGCGTCACGGTCATCTTCGTCACCCACGAGCCGGACATCATGGCGTACACGCGCCGGGTCTTGCGCATCCGCGACGGCTATCTCGGCGCGGACGAGCCGATCCGCAACCCGCGCTCCGCCGCCGCCGAACTCGCCGCGCGCACCGATGTCATCCCGCTGACGCCGCGCATGCCCCTCCCGGCGTAGGGACTTTTCCGGAACCGCCAAGACGCCAAGGACGCCAAGAAGAGGAAGAGATAAATATTCCACGTTCTCCCGTGGCGTCCTTGGCGTCGTGGCGGTTACGGAAAAGTACCGACGCCGGGAGGGGCATGCGCGGCGTCAGCGGGAAG
>JAICIL010000338.1 GCA_025924435.1 Chloroflexia bacterium
CAGGAGCGGGCCGCATCCAGGTCGCCCGTCTCGATGGCCCAGGCCGCCGCCGCCCGCTGGGGTGCGAGGTTGTAATAGCTCGTCCCCGGCTCCGTCTCCGCACCGTCGGGCAATCGCTCCTTGATCAGCGCATCCAGCGACTCCCCGTCTCCCTGGGCCAACGCCAGCGGGGCGAGGACGGCGCTGGCATGCGCCTTCGCGGCGTAGTCCTCGCGACGATACACCGCCGAGGCGCGCGCGTGCCTCTTCCCACCCTCCCTCGATGAGCAGCAACGGCGTGTAGGACCATCGGGCCGGGTAGGTGTCCCCCATCTCCCATGCGCGCATCCACGCCTCATTCGCCGCCGCCGCGAGGTGCCGCCGCCACTCCAGATTGTCGGCATGGAAGGGGAGCGCCACAACCCGCAGCAGATCCCCGAGCACCCCGCCGAGCGTCGGATAGTGCTGCCGGGCCTCGAGCACCGTGCGGGCACGCGCGAACATCTCCGCCGCCGCTTCGACCTCACCCTGATACGCATACGCGATACCGAGGCCGTACAGTCCGTCGCCGGATGGCCCCCAGTCCCCGCCCGGTGATCCCTCTTCCGGCGCCTCGGCGATCCAACGTTCGCCCTGCACGCGCGCCTCGGCATAGTGCCCGACTCGCGCGAGGCGCAGGATCAGCGTGCCCCGCGCTGCGCGCGGGTCCAGACGGTCGAACACGCCGCTCGTCCGACCCTCGGCGGGCGGCAGCGCTTCGAGCGCCGCGACACCCGCCGCCAACTCGTCCAGCATCCGATGCGCGTCGTTACGATCGAGTCGCAGCAGCCCCCGATAGTAGCGCACATGGGCGGCGAGGACTTGGTCATGCGTCTCAGCCGCGCGGCGGGCGGCCTCCTCCAGGTGCGCCAAGCCCTCCGCCGAGTGCCCGAAACGGCGGAGCACCGCCAGCCGATAATGGAGCCAGCCGCGCATGGCCGCATCCTCGCCTTCCATCTGTGCGAGCGCGGCTTCATAGCGATCTGCCGCCGTCGGCCATGCGTACGCCCGCTGTGCCCGTTCTCCCGCCGTAATGAGCCATCCCGCCGCCCGCGCGTCGCCTGCCCATTGGAAGTGGTACGCCACCGCATCCGGGTCGGGATTGGAGAGCGCCTCCAGCGCCTCGCCGACCTGCCGGTGCATCCGCCGCCGTTGCGAGGGCGGGATGCCCTCGTACAGCGCCTCGCGGATCAGGGCGTGGACGAACCGCGCCCGCGCCCCGTCCGGCATCTCCTCGATGAGATGCGCCGCCGTCGCGCCCGCGACGGCGGCGGACAGCCTTTCTTCGTCGGTGCCCGCGACCGCCGCCCAGACCGCCAGCGGCACCTCCTGCCCGATCACCGCCGCCACCGCCAGCAGCCGGTGCGCCTCCTCGCCCAGCCGCGCCACCCGCCCGTCCATCACCTGCCGCAACGGCACCGGCACCGGCACGCCGCCGAGGTCGCCCAGCGTCCAGCGATCATCGTCGGATCGGAGGAGGTCTTCCTCTTCGAGGGCGCGCAGCAGTTGGGTGACGAAGAAGGTATTCCCCTCCGCCCGCCCCTGAAGGTGCGCCACGAGCCGCTCCCGATCCGCGTCCGGCAGACGGTAGCGCGCGACGAGCGCCCGCACCGCGTCGGCGGTGAGCGCACGGAGGTCGAGGCGGGCCGCACGCGCTTCGCGGTCGAGCAGCGGCAGGAGCTGGTAGAGCGGGTGGCGGCGCGTCAGTTCGTCGGCGCGGTAGGTGGCGAGGAGCAGGAGCGCGGCGGAGTCGGCGTGGCGGGCGACGAAGCGCAGGAGGTCGAGCGAGGCGGGGTCCGCCCAGTGGAGGTCGTCGAGCAGCAGGACGAGCGGCCGCGCGGTCGCGGCGGCGGCGAGGAAGTCCCGCACCTGCTGGACGAGCGCCGCCGCGCTGGCGACCGGCCCGATCGTGCCGCGCGCGGCGAACGCGGGCGGCAACGGGGGTAAAGCGTCCGTCGCCCGGTAGCGGGCGAAAAGGTCGAGCCACGGGCCGTAGGGCGGCGTCTCGGTCAGGTCGTAGCAGCGCCCGACGAGGACGCGCGCGCCCCGCCCCGCCGCCTCCCGGCAGGTCGCTTCCGCGAGGGTCGTCTTGCCGATCCCCGCCTCGCCGCCGATCAAGACGAGGCCGCCACGTCCGGCCAGCGCGGCGGTCAGGTGGCCGTGCAACACCCTCTCTTCGCGCTCCCGCCCCACCAGCGATGGCGCAGGATTGGGCAGCGTGGAAGCGTCGGCGAACGTCTCCGTGGCGCACCTCCCCCAATGAGCAGTGAGCAACGGGTAGTCAGAAGCCGGATGCCAGAGGCCAGAGGGTCCGGTTTCTGGTGTCTGGCCTCCCTACTCATTGCTCATTGCTTCCCATTAGTTCGGCTTTCACCTCATCCCAATCGCGCGCCTCACCACGCAGATACGCCTGCCGGGCCTCTTCATCCTCTGCTCGCTCTTCAGGGATATATGGCTCGTCGTCAATCGGAGCGAACCAGAGGGCTTGCAGCAGCGGTTCACTATGGTCGGCAAGAAGTGCGTCGAGATACCGCCGTGCGATCATCAGTTTTTCATCCGAGAGGGCGTCAATGAGACGCTGCACTTCCTCTCTCGCCCATTCGCATCCTCCATTCTCCCCCTCTCCATCGCCGCCGTAACCTTTCCGTACCACGGTCTATAGGCGATGGAGAGGGGGCCGGGGGTGAGGCTCCCCTAGTCCGCCGCTGCCGCGCCCCGGCTCGCGTTGATCGCGTGCCAGACCTTCTCGGCGGTGAGCGGTAGGTCAATATGCGCGATGCCGAATGGCTCCAAGGCGTCCATCACGGCATTGGCAATCGTCGGCGTGGAGGCGACGGTCGCCGCCTCGCCGATCCCTTTGACGCCGAGTGGGTTGAGCGGCGAGGGCGTCTCGGTGCGATCCGTCTGGAACTGCGGGAAGAAGCCCGCGACGGGGACGGTGTAGTCCATCAGCGAGCCGGAGATCAGTTGCCCCTGCTCGTCGTAGCGCACTTCCTCCCAGAGCGCCTGCCCGATCCCCTGCGCGAGGCCGCCGTGCACCTGCCCGGCGACGAGCATCGGGCTGACGACGCGGCCGCAATCATCCACCGTCACGTACCGCTGGAGCGTGATGTCGCCCGTCTCCGGGTCCACCTCCACCACGGCGATATGCGCGCCGGACGGATAGGTGAGGCCCGGCGGCTTGAAGAAGTCGTTCTCCTCCAGGCCGGGGTTGATGTCGTCCGGCAATTTGTCGCTGTAGGCGGCGGCGGCGACCTCCGCGAACGTCTTGGCGCGATCCGCCGCACCCTTGACGCTGAATTTGCCCTGCGAAAACTCGATATCCTCCGGCGCCGCTTCTAAGAGGTGCGCGGCGATCTTGCGCGCCTTCGCCTCCACCTTGTCGAGCGCCATGACGAGCGCGGAACCGCCCGTGACGAGGCCGCGGCTGCCCATCGTCCCCTGCCCGATCGGCGTGTTGCCCGTGTCGCCGTGGCGGACGGCGATGCTGTCGAAGTCCACGCCGAGGCGGTCCGCGACGATCTGCGAGAAGGTCGTCTCCTGCCCCTGGCCGTGGGGCGAGATGCCGGTCATCACCGTCACCGCGCCGGACGGCTCGACGCGCACGGAGGCGCTCTCGTACGGCCCGAAGCCGCACATCTCGATGTAGCACGAGACGCCGATGCCCATGTAGCGTCCCTGCTGGCGCAGTTTCGCCTGCTCCGCGCGCAGTCCCTTGTAATCGGCGATTTCGAGCACCTTGTCGAGCGACCGCTCGTATTCGCCGCTGTCGTAGGTGAGGCCGGTCGGCGTCTTGTACGGGAAGGCATCCGCCGCGATGAAGTTCTTGCGGCGCACCTCCGCCGGGTCCATGCCGAGCGCATCCGCCACCCGGTCCATGATCCGCTCGATGTAGTAGCACGCCTCCGGCCGCCCCGCGCCGCGATAGGCCGCGACGGACATCGTGTTCGTGTGCACGCAAGTGACATCAATGGCGATGTTCGGGATGTCGTATGTGCCGACCGCCATCTGCGCGGTGAGGACGGCCAGCCCGGCGGCGAGCGGATACGCGCCGATGTTGCTCGTGATCTGCTCCTTGAGGCCGAGGACTTTGCCGTCCTTGCGGGCCGCGACCTGGACTTTAATCTCCTGATCGCGCCCGTGGTTCGTCGCCAGCATGTTCTCGGAGCGCGTCTCGACCCACTTGACGGGCCGCTTCAGTTCGCGCGCGATCGCGGCGATGATGACATCTTCCGGGTACGCGCCGATCTTCACGCCGAAGCCGCCGCCGACTTCCGGCGCGATCACGCGGATATCCGTCTCCGACATGCCGATCACATTCGCGATGGTGGAACGGACACTATGCGGGTTCTGGTTGGAACTCCAGACGGTGAGGGCGCCCTGCCATGCATCCCACGACGCCAGGACGGCACGTCCCTCCATCGGCACGGCGGCGAGACGCTGGCTGACGATATGCAGGTCGAGGACGACGCCGTCCTTCTCCGCCTCCGCGAAGGCGGCGTCGGGGTCGCCCTCCTTCTTGGTGAAGACGTAGCCGACGTTGTTCGGCACGTTGTCGTAGAGCTGCGGCGCGCCGTCCTTGATCGCCTCTTCCATGTCGGTGACGGTGTCGAGCGGCTCGTAATCGACCTCGATCAGCGCGGCGG
>JAICIL010000339.1 GCA_025924435.1 Chloroflexia bacterium
CGCCCGACGACGCGCCGGAGGTGCGCTCGGTGTTCCACGGGTTGCGGCAGGGCGGGCCGAGGAGGTTGTCGCACATATCCTTGTAGCCGAAGTGCGGCGTGTTCGTCTTGCCGAGCAAGACGCCGCCCGTCGCCTTCATCCGCGCGGCGACCGCGCCATCCTCGGTGGGCACATGCTCCTCGAAGAACTTGGAGCCGAACGTCGTGCGGACGCCCGCCGTCGCTTCGAGATCCTTGATCGAGTAGGGGATGCCGTCGAGCGGGCCGCGCCGCTCGAAGCGGAGCGCGCGCGTCTCGGCGGCCTTCGCGTTCTCCCGCGCGATCTCCGGCGTGAAAGTGAGGAAGGCGTTGAGCGTCGGGTTGAGCCGTTCGATGCGCGCGATCACCGCGTCGGCCAGTTCGACGGGCGAGAGATCGAGCGATTGGATCCGCGCGCCCAGTTCCGTCGCCGGCGTAAAACAGAGTTCGGTCGCGTCCACCCCGTGCCTCCCTTCGTGCCGTCACCACTCCCGAATGTGCCCGTGCGGGCGGCAGTATAGCACCGCCCGCTTGACGCCGCCGCCGGATGGTGGCGAAATGGCGGTGAACCGATCCCGCGTGCAGCCAACCACCTTCCGCATCGGAGCGTGCCGCGATGACCACCGAGCATGACAACCTGACCTACAGCGCCTATCTCCGCCTGCCGGAACTGCTTGCCTTGCAAACGCCCGTCGGCCCGCCCGACATGCCGATGCACGCCAAAGCGGCGGAGCACTTCTTCATCGTCGTGCATCAGGCGTTCGAGTTGTGGTTCGCGCAGCAACTGCTCGACCTCCAATGCGCGACCGCCGCGCTCGACGCGGACGACTGCGAGGTCGCGGTGGAGCATCTGCTCCGCGTCGCGGCGATCCAGCGGCTGCTGAACGACCAGATGCTGCTCCTCGATCATCTGCCGCCGCGCAGTTTCCTGGAATTCCGCCCGTCACTCGGCACGGCGAGCGGCTCGGAATCCGCGCAGGCCCGCCAGGTGCAGCATGCGCTCGGCCTCCGCAGCCTGGGCGAGAGCATGGTCTGGGTGGCGTTTCGCGGCGCGCTTGAGCGGGCGGGAATTGATCTCGAAGCGCTCTACCGCGCGCCGTCGCGCGCGGGCATGCTCTACCGCGTCGCGGAGGCGCTGGTTGATCTGTCGGAGGCGAACTGGCTGATGGCCGCGATGCACATCCGCATCGCCGACCGCGCGATCGGCGACCGCCCCGGCACCGCAGGGACGAGCGGCGTCACCTACCTGATGGAAGCCCTGAAGGAGAAGGCATTCCCGGAACTCTGGGCCGTCCGTACCCGCCTCTAACGGAGGGAAACCGTCGAACCACAGAGACACAGAGGACGCGGAGATGAGGGAAGAAAAAAATCAGAGGAACGGAGGAACAAGGGGTCTGATTGCCCCCTATTCCTCTCATCCTCTCTGTGGTCTCTGTGTTCTCTGTGTCCTCTGTGTCTCTGTGTCTCTGTGGTTCGACGGTCCATCTACGGCTGGCGTGGTTCATCGGGGGCGAAAACACGCGCGAGGACGGGGCTTTCAAACTCGCTGGCGAGGCATTCCATGTAGAGTTCGTCCCATAGTTTCCCGCCCATCCAGTGGCATTCGTGACGCCGCCCGAAGACGCGGAATCCCGCTTTCTCGTACGCGCGCTGCCCCGCCCGATTGAATGCATAACAGGTGAGCATGGCGCTGTGCAGGCCGAGGCCCGTGAAGGCGTAGTCGAGCATCAGGTGCGTCGCCTCGGTGCCGTACCCCTTGCCCCGATCCGCCGCGTCGCCGATGAAGATCGCCATCGCCGCCGTCCGGTTTCGATAGTCAATGTCGCGCCACAACGCATTCCCGATTGGCCGCCACGACGCCGTTTCGTAGATCGTGAATTGGACGGAGGAGGGATCCCCCGCAGCGGCGCGCTCGTACCAGGCGGTCTCGCCCTCCATCGTCATCGGGCGCGGCGGGATGGCGAGTGTCCGCAGCGTGCCGAAGTCGTTGAACCAGCGCTGGTAGAGCGGCACCAGGTTGCGCGAAATCGGCCCGAGTGCGACATGCTCGCCGACGATGTTGACGATGGGCTTCTCTTCGTCCGGCTGCATATCCCCTCCGGCTGCGATTCTTATCGCTTGCGCCGCCATCAGTCGCTCGAAACGTACGATATCACCGTGACGCAATACGCCGACGATGTCAAGATAATCGCGCGGACACCCGGCGGCACGCGGCACGTCCGGTGCGATACTGGGAGGACGTACCGTCGCACGCTGATTGTGTGCGGACGTGTCCAGAAAGAACCCAACATATCGGAGGTGCCGCGTGGCGAACCGATTAGCACACGAGACCAGCCCGTACCTCTTGCAGCACAAGGACAATCCGGTGGACTGGTATCCGTGGGGCGAAGAGGCGCTGGCGCGCGCCCGCGCGGAAGGGAAGCCGATCCTGCTTTCGATCGGCTACGCGGCGTGCCACTGGTGCCACGTCATGGAGCACGAATCATTCGAGGACCCGGCGACCGCCGCCTTGATGAATGAGCGGTTCGTTTCGATTAAGGTGGACCGCGAGGAACGGCCGGACCTCGACACGATCTACATGGCGGCGGTGCAGGCAATCACCGGGCAGGGCGGCTGGCCGATGACCGTCTTCCTGACGCCCGACGGCGAGCCGTTCTACGGCGGGACGTACTTCCCGCCCGAGCCGCGCCACGGCATGCCCGCCTTCCGCACCGTCCTCGCCTCCGTCGCAACCGCGTATGCCGAGCAGCGGGAGGACATCGCGCGCAATGTCGCCGCGCTCCGGGAGCATCTCCAGACCGGCCTCCGGTTCGCCGGGCAACCGGGTGCGGAGATGGCGACGGCGGCGGCGCTCGACGCGGCGACCGATGCTATCGCCAACGAGTTCGACTGGGTGAACGGCGGCTTCCGGGGCGCGCCGAAGTTCCCGCAGCCGATGACGCTCGATTTCCTGCTGCGGCAGCATGTCCGCACCGGCTCCGCGCGGGCGCTCGACATGGTGGAGCGGACGTTGCGGAAGATGGCGACCGGCGGCATCTACGATCACCTCGGCGGCGGGTTCCACCGCTACTCGGTGGACGCGATCTGGCTCGTGCCGCATTTCGAGAAGATGCTCTACGACAATGCATTGCTCGCGCCCGTCTATATCCATGCATACCAGGTGACCGGCGACGACTTCTACCGCCGCGTCGCCGCCGAAACGTTGGACTGGGTGGCGCGCGAGATGGTGGACCCGGCGGGCGGCTTCTCCTCGACGCTCGACGCGGACAGCGAGGGGCACGAGGGGAAATTCTACGTCTGGACGCCGGACGAACTGGCCGCACTCCTTGGCGCGGAGGACGCGCGACTCATTGCCGCCTACTACGACGTGACAGCGCGCGGCAATTTCGAGGGCGTCAACATCCTCCACGTCGGCGAACCGCTGGCGGCGGTCGCGGAGCGCATCGGAATTGATCCTTCCGCGATGCAGACGGCGCTCGATCGGGCGCGCCCGATCCTCTTCGCCGCCCGCGAAAAGCGCGTCCACCCCGGCCGCGACGAGAAGGTGCTGACGGCGTGGAATGGCCTGATGCTCCGCGCCTTCGCGGAGGCCGCCGCCGCCCTCGACCGTGACGATTACCGCGCCACGGCGGAGCGTGCGGCGGATTTCGCCCTCGCGACGCTCCGGCGCGACGGGTTGCTGCTGCGGACGTACAAGGACGGTCAGAGCAAATTAAACGGCTATCTGGAAGACTACGCCTTCCTCGCGGACGGCCTGCTCGCCCTCTACGAGGCGACCTTCGATGCGCGCTGGCTCACCGAGGCGCGCGCGCTCGCGGAGACGATGGTCGCGCAGTTCTGGGACGAGGCGGACGGCGGCTTCTTCGACACGGGCCGCGACCACGAGGCGTTGATCGCCCGGCCCAAGAGCGTCTTCGACAACGCCATCCCCGCCGGGAATTCCGTCGCCGTCGAAGTCCTCCAACGGCTCGCGGTGATCTACGACGATAACGGGTACGCGGAGAAGGCGGGCCGTGTCCTGCGCGGGCTATGGGAACCGATGACGCGCTACCCGACGGGCTTTGGCCGCCTCCTCTGCGCCCTCGATTTCTCCCTCGCCACATCGCAAGAGATCGCGCTGGTCGGGGAGCCGGATGCGCCGGATACCGCCGCGCTCGTCGCGGTGCTGCACCGCCGTTTCCGCCCGAACACCGTCGTCGCGCTCCGGCGACCCAACGAATCGGAGAACGACCAACCGGCGCTCCTTCGCGGTCGCGACCAAGTTGACGGCCAAGCGACCGCCTACGTTTGCGAGCGGTACGCCTGCCAACTGCCGGTCACGACGCCGGACGCGCTGGCGGCGCAATTGGGCGATTGATTTCCGGGTATGCATTGTCGCCATCTGGGGAATCCTCACCCCTTTGAAAAACTCGTACCTGCGGATTGAACGTGACACCGTCATCGAGCGGGAAGATGGGGCGGGCGCATTGAGTATGTCCGAGGTACGGCAAATTGGCGCTTGTCGAGCCGGGGGCGTCCACATTGATAATCCGCGCGCACCAGTCGGCGTACATGTGCGGCTTGCAGTGCGGCGATTTGACGACGACGCAATCGAACTGCTTCGGGTCTTCGCCGTGCGCGAAGTAAAATGAGCGGTCGTGCAG
>JAICIL010000340.1 GCA_025924435.1 Chloroflexia bacterium
CCGCGGCGTGTCGCACGGCAGGTCCCACTCCTTGGCGGAGAGGTAGTCGAAGTACCCCTCCATCTGCTCCGTCGTGCGCTTGCCCGCCGCCACGAGCCAGGTCTCCCACGCCATCGCGTGCTTCGACTCCTCGTAGGCCCAGTTCGCCTGGAACCACGCCCGCCCGCGCGAGCGGCGGACCGACGCGATCGTCTTGGCGGTGTAGTCGGGCAGGTAGCTCTCGACGGCGAAGTACCCCTCGACCATCGTGGCGACATCGTCGGAGACGGCCGGGTTGGCGCGCTCCCAGGGGATGTCCCGGTGCAGCTTCCAGCGCCGGGTGTCCTCCGCCTTGCGGAAGTAGGCGAGGTAGTTGGCGTAGAGGCCGTCCTCGATCAGCTTGGCGCGGCCGGCGGGGGTGATGAGCGCGGTCGGGGTGTGCAGCGACATGGGATCTCCTCGGTGGTGGGTCGGTTCAGGGGCGAACGGTCGGCGATTCTTCTCTCGCGGTGGCACGACCCGCAGCGGCCGGGTCGCCCCCCGGAGCGGGCGCGCGGCGCAGCGATCGCCCGATCATGCGCGCCGCCGCACGGCGGGCGAGGTGGCGGGCGAGCAGCAGCCCCGCGGCGCCGGCGCCCGCCTCCAGGGCGACCATCAGCGCGCACGGGACGACGCAGCAGAAGCCGTTGCGCCCCGTCGGGATGACGATCTCGGCGGTGCCGCCCATTGGTCCCTGCATCGCCTGTGCATCCCTTCCCATGTCGGCGGGTCACCCCGCACCGCGAAAGGCCCGGCACGCGTGTGCCGGGCCGGGCCGCCGGGATCAGCGCGATCCGGCGGTCAGAAACGACAGGATTCCTCTAGCGGCGCGGCTCGCGGACCGGCTCGACCCGCTGCGTCTCGACGGCGCGCACCTCGGTGTGCGGGCGCTTCAGCAGCCCCGCCAGGCCGAGCAACCCGAGCAGCCCGAGCAATCCCCACTTGCCGCTGTTGTCCTGCTTCACCGGCGCGATCGTCGTCGGCGCGGCGGTCGTGGTCGGGATCGATACGGTCGGCGTCGGCGCCTGCGCGCCCACCGTGGCCCCGCCGAAGTCGGGGGCGAACGCCGCCATGCCGACCAGGAGGAGGGCCAGCGCGGCCACCATCACTACCATTGCCTTGATCTTCATCGCTACTCCTTGTGATCTATCTCATGCGTCGCGCGACTCCGGCACACGCCGGGACGACAGAGTGGGAAATGGCGTACGAATCACGGTGCCCTTCCACCGGGGAATATGCTTTTCCGGCCGCCAAGCGCGTGGGCCGGTCCGTGCGCCCCCATGGGGCGGCATCCGCAGCCATCATGGACATGAACAAGTTCATATTTCTACTCAATGCACGAACCGTGCCACCGACCCTCGCGCCTCGCCGCGATACAGGGAGAGGGCCCACCGGACCCGCCGGCCACCTCGGTGTGGCCGCCGTGCCCGATGGGCAGAAAGGGGGGAGGGTGCGACACCGGCAGCGCCGTCGCCGCACGGGGAAAAGGGAAGGGAAGAGGGGATGATCGTCATCGGGCCTCGCCTGCGGCGGCGAGCGGATCGTTATGCAGATACGGGATGGATGGATCGACCGATGGGAGCATGTGCAGCCGCCGACCGCGCTCCCGCAGCGCCGGGGAGGGGCCGAGCGCCGCCGCGATCGCATCGAGCAGGTCTTGCAAGTCGAACGGCTTCCGTATCCGCTGGCAGTAGCGCGCCCACTGCGGCTCCCGCACCGGCGACACCGCGTCCGGTTGCCCCGTCGCGACGATCACCGGGATGTGGACCGTCGCCGGGTCGGCCCGGAGTTGCGCCAGGAATGCCCAGCCGTCGCCCGGCCCTTCCAGCCAGAGATCGAGGATGACGAGGTCGGGCAGCGCCTCCCGGAGCAGGGCGTGCGGGTCCGGCTCGTCCCGGGCGCGCCAGAGGAGCGGGGTGTACCCTTCGCCGGTCAGCAGGTCGTCCATCAGGGCGAGGAAGGAAGGATCATTATCCAGGACCGCGATCGTCGGTGCCGCCATGGGACGCTCTTCTCGCGGCGCTGGATGGGATGACGGGAGCGGGGGAGCGGTGTGGACGCTCTCCCCACGGTGGCTCGGTCATCGGCAGCACTGCTCGGGAATCATAACAGGTTATGAACACATTGGCGTTTTATCGGGCGTAAATCTAGATAAATCTGTGTATTCAGCGGAAATCCAAGCGTTTGGCGAGCGAAAATCTTTCGGTACGCGTTATGGTGGTATACTGATCGTGTCAAGTTCTTGACCCCCGCTCGACACCCCCGACATTGCGGGCCGCGCCCTACGGCGCCGGCGATGCGAGATTCTTCTGGGTCGCAGATCGCCACGCGCCGTTTCGCGCGTGCGCGACGCGAGGAGCAATCGCATGATCATCACCCGCGACGGGCACGCCCCGCCGAAACGCCGCCCCGGCCCCAAGCCGCGCGGGCGCACCGTCGTCCCCCTGACGATCACCGTCACCCACGCGCAACGGGCCGCGCTGGAGGCGCGGGCGGACGCGGAGATGAGCAGCATCAGCACGATCGTGCGCCGCTTCGTCGCGGCCGGGCTCGCCGCGGGCATCCTCTTCGTCCTCGTTATCCTCTCGGCACCGATCGCAAACATCGGCGCCACTGCGCGCCCATCACGACGTCGGCACACCACACGATGATGGCCGGGACCGGAGGGAGCGCCCAGCGCGGAAGAGCGGCGCGGACCACCGCCCCGCCCTGGCATCGCCCGTGCGGAGACCGGCGACGAGATCGTGCACCCGCGGCACCGGTGCGCACCATGCCGATTCATTTCGCCGCGCGACCGGGCGGCAATCGGAGAGCGGGGAACCCCATTGGAGTATGACGAAACGCAGCATCCCCTCGAGACGCTCCCCACGCGCATCCCCGGCCTCGACGCCATCCTCCGCGGCGGCCTGCTGCGCGGCGGCGTCTACCTCGTGCAGGGGATGCCCGGCTCGGGCAAGACCATCCTCGGCAACCAGCTCGCCTTCGCCCACGCCGCCGCCGGGGGCCGCGTCGTCTACCTGACGATGGTCTCCGAGTCCCACGCCCGCATGCTCGGCCATCTCCGTTCGCTCTCCTTCTACGACGGGTCGATCGTCGGCGCGGCGCTCTACTACGTGAGCGGCTTCCAGACGCTGGAAGAGGGGGGGCTCGATGGCCTGCTGGAGATCACCCGGCAGGCGGTGCGCGATCGCGACGCCACCCTGCTCGTCCTCGACGGGCTGGCGACGGCGCGCGAGCTGGTCGGGTCGGGCCTCGACCTGCGCCGCTTCGTCCAGCAGCTCCAGCTCTTCCTCGAGGCCGTCGGCTGCACCGCGGTCGTGCTCACCCGCCCGACGGCGGACGGCACCGGGTCGGAGCACACGATGGCCGATGGGGTGATCGAGCTCCGCGATGAGCGGGTCGGGGTCTACGCCCACCGGCTCCTGAGCGCCCCCAAGTTCCGGGGCAGGGACATGCTGCGCGGCGACCACAGCTACGAAATTACCGGGGATGGGATGGTCGTCTACCCGCGCACCGACGCCCTGTATGCCGACGCCCCTCCCGCCGCCGACGGCGAGCGGTCGCGGCTGCCGGTCGGCATCCCCAGCCTGGACGCGATGATGGGCCGGGGGCTCCTCACCGGCACGACGACCCTCCTGCTCGGGGCGTCGGGGACGGGCAAGACGCTGCTCGGGCTGCACTTCCTCGCCGCCGGTGCGCGCGCGGGGGAGCCGGGGTTGCACTTCGGTTTCTATGAGACGCCGTCGCGCCTCGTCGCGGTCGCGGATCGCCTCGGCCTCGACCTCGGCCGGGCCGTCGATGCCGGGACGCTCGATGTGCTCTGGCAGCCGCCCGGCGCGCAGATCCTCGACGCGCTCGCCCGGCGGCTGCTCGATGCGGTGGCGCGCCGGGGGGTGCGCCGCCTCTTCATCGACGGGCTCGACGGCTTCCGGCAGGCGGCGCCGGCGCCCGCCCAGTTCCGTCGCTTCCTGGTGGCCCTGACCAACGAGCTGCGGGCACGCGGCGTGACCGCAGTGATGGCGCAGGAGATCCCGGAGTTCTTCGGGCCGTCGGCGCCGAACCCGCCCGACGGCGGCGCGGGGCTCGTCGAGAACATCCTCTTCCTGCGCGGCGTCGCGCTGCAATCGCACCTCTACCGCCTCATCTCGATCCTGAAGATGCGCGAGGGGGAGTACGACGGGGCGATCCGGGAGTTCCGCATCACCGACCGGGGGATCGCCGTCGCGGACACCTTCGCCAGCGCGGAGGCGATCCTGACGGGCGTCGCGCGCACGCTGCCCACCATGGCGTTCACTGCGGCGGCACATCCGGCGGCGGCCGACCCGCCCGAGGAGCGCCATGCCGCCGACCATCCTGATTCTTGATGACGAGGACGCCATCGCCGAGCTCGCCCGCGCCTTCCTCGAGGAGGAGGGGTACCGGGTCATCCTCGCGTCGAACGGCCGGGAGGGGCTGCGCCTGCTGACGGAGGAGCGGCCCGGCCTGGTGATCAGCGACGTGATGATGCCCGCGATGGACGGGCTGGCGTTCGCACGGGCGATGCACGGCGATCCCGCCCATGCACACCGGCCGCTCATCCTGATGAGCGCGGCGGGGAGGGGAATCGTGGACGGGGTGCCGCACACGGCGTTCCTCGCCAA
>JAICIL010000341.1 GCA_025924435.1 Chloroflexia bacterium
GGTTACATAATCTATACACCATCGTTATTCCCGGCGATGATCCCCTCGCGCGCGAAGATGCGGCGGAGGATGGCGAGGGTGGAGGCGTAGGTGCTGTCGAGGCCGTAGTAGGACATGCCGCGCGCGCCGAGGGTGTACGCCCGCGAGTACGGCGTGTCGGACGCGTAGTGGATGAGGCCGAAGTCCACCGGCACCTGCGAGAAGTTGACGTTCTCGTTCATCGGGTAGCGCGTCGGGAAGGTGTCCTCGTAGAGCGCGTTCAGATACGGCCCCGCCTCCATCTCCACGACGGTGTAGTTCTCCCGGTAATAGAGATCGAGATATGCCTGGTTCTGCAGGAAGGTGCCGCGCGTCGTCAGCGCCTTCTGGTTGTCGAGCGCGGAGCCGTAGGTGAGGAAGGGCGCGAGGTCCTCGTAGCGGAAGCCGTTGTCCAGCCAGTAGGTGTTGCCGGTGTGCTCGTCGAAGACGGTCGTCGAGAGCATCACATCGCCGATGCGCCCATTCAGCGTCGCCGCCTTGCCGAGGACGTAGACGCCCTTCAGCGCGGCGGTGTTGAGCGCGACCTGCGTGAGGATATGGTTCGCCGCCATGCCGAGCGGATAGTTGATGTTGATGATGACGGCGTCGGACGCCGCGACGCGCAGGTCGCCGTCCGCCCGCAGGCGCGGGTCAATGTCGCCCGCGTGCAACCGGCCGATTTCGATCACCTGGATGCCGACATCGAGCGCGCCCTCGCTGGGGACGGTCCAGATGCCGCACTCCTCCTCCTCCTTCGCGCGCTCCTCGCGCTCGTGCGGGTTGGCTGCGAAGTAGCGCCGCGCCGCGAAGTAGAGGAAGTTGTCCCACGAGGCGCGCACCTCGCCGCGCACCATCTTCCGGTACTCCGGCAGCAATTCGGGGTGCTCGACCTCCCGCACATGCGCGATGAGCGCGTCCCGCCGCCGCCGCGCCGTGCCGGAGAGGACATTGACGACGGAGTGCGTGTTCGAGGAGATGAAGTAGATCGGCCGCTCCTGAAGGCCGTGGTGATGGAGCGCCGCGCCGATCGGCCCCCACCAGCGCTGCGTGACGCGGCTGTACCCGGTGTGCGTGCCGCCGAGCATCTGGAGGGTCATCCCCTTTTCGGTGGCGGCGACGGTCGCGAGCGTCCGCCAGAACTCCGCGCCCCACGCGCCGCGCAGCCGCCCCCAATCCCGCCCCTCGATCTGTAGCGCGTCGCGGCAGGTCTCCGCGATGGATTCTTCCTCCTGCAAGGAGACGGATTCGCCCGCCGCGAGCCGCTCGATTGCCGCGCGGGCATCCGGCGCACCCTGCAGGAGGGCGTGCAGTTTGTTCCACTCGATCTGATAGGCGACGAGCGTCGGGATCAAGTCGTCGAGATCGGAGACGGAGGCGATGAAGACGGCGAGCGTCTCGGCGTCGTCGTACCACCACTTGCGCCGCCGACCGGGAGAGGTGACGGGCTGCCATTGCTCCTCGACGTGCGGGTAGCCGCCCTCCGCGAAGATGCGCGCCGTCTGCCCGAGCACGACATGATGGATGCGCGCGATGCATGCCGGCAGCCGCTGGACGGAGTACATGAACGCGCCCATGTCCATCTCCGGCAGCGCGGCGAGCGAGTGGAGGCTGGCGTGCGTGCCGATATGCGCGGGGACGAGCGTCTTCAGTTTGATCGTGCCGGAGGAGCGCAGCAGCGTCGTGTAGGTGCGGACGTAGAGGTCCACATCTCGCTTCCCCGCGATCTCGACATTGCCGACCATGCCGGGGAGCGTGCCGCCGCCCGCCCGCACATCCGCGACCGCCGGGGCCGCCGGTTCGTCCGGCCTCTGCATCCGCTGCGCCATCATTCGCCGTCCCCTTCCGTGCGCCCACGAGCGCCTATCGTGATTATGGCACGGGAAGGCGATGGTTGAAATGGATGGCCGTCTCGCGCGGGCGCGTTCGACCTTCGTCGTCTCGACGGGGGCAGGCTCCGTCATGTATCGTCCACGGAGTGTGGCGCGCGGCGGATAGCGAAGGGAGGGGCGGGGATGGCGAATGGAACGACAGCGGCGATGCCGACACTGCCGGACGGGCCGCATTTCGCGATGGGTGGGGCCATTTTCGGCGATCTCACGCCGGACGATATGGCGCTCGTCGCGGACCTCGGCTTCCCCGGCATCGAGCCGTATCGCGGCATGATCGCGCCGTACGTGGAGCGACCGCGGGAGTTGAAGGCGTTGCTCGACCGTCACGGCCTGGCGATGGTGACGTGCTCGAATGGCGGGCCGGGGCAATCAACCGATTTCATTGACCCGGCGGCCCGGCAGCGGACGATTGACGATCATGTCGCCTTCGCGCGCGATTTCCTCGCCGTTTTCGGCTGCAAGCACTTCAAGATCAACATGGGCGAGCGCCCGGCGCGGGGCACGAGCGACGCCGATCTCCGGGCGATCGCGGGGACGCTGAACGAACTCGGGCGACGCACGGCGGAGTACGGCATCCGGCTCGCGCCGCATCCGCACATCTGGGGGCCGGTGGAGCGCCCCGAGGAGGTGCGCCGCCTGATCGCGCTGACCGACCCGCAGTACGTCTCCCTGACGCTGGACACCGCGCACATCCTGCTCGGCGGCGGCGACCCGATGGAGTTCCTGACCGAGCATTACGACCGCATCGTCGCGCTCCACTGGAAGGACGCAAAGGCGGCCTATCCCGGCTACGCCGGCCCGACGCCGACGCGGGCGATGCACGCCGAGGAAATTCTCTACAAGGACCTCGGCGCGGGCGGCGTGGATCTCCCCGCCGTCTGGCAACGCTTGCGGGAGCGCGGCTATCGCTACTGGATCACGCTGGACCTCGACCCGCCGCGCCCGCAAGAAGGCGAAGGGACCGTCGCGGAGAAAATGGTTCTCAACCGGCGATACCTCTTGGAAACGTTGCACGTCGAGCGGTTATAGTACGACGGACGTGATTCTCCCCTCTCGTACGGAGTCATCGCCCCGGCGCTTCGATAGCGCGGGATCGCGGCGATGACTCCGTACGAGAGGGGCCGGGGGTGAGGAACGGAAAGGAGCGCGACGATGGCACAGACGGCGAGCAGGACCGCGACGGAGCAAGCGACCGGCGGCAAGCCGAAAGTCGTGGTCATGCAGGGGTGGGGCACATTCGGCGAGTACGGCGAGCGGGAAATCCTCGAGCGCGCGGGCTGCGCGGTCGTCGTGGCGCAGGCGCGCACCGAAGACGAGGCGATCGCGGCGGCGCGGGATGCGGACGGCCTGATCTACACCAGCGGCATCAGCCGCCGGTTCATGGAGTCGCTCGACCGCTGCAAGGTGATCGCGCGCAGCGCCATCGGCATGGACAATGTCTACGGGGTGGACATCGCCACCGAGCGCGGCATCGTCCTCTGCAACGTGCCGGATGTCTTCATTGATGAGGTGGCGAATCAGACGATGGCGCTCCTGCTCGGCTGCGTGCGGCAGATCGTCCCGTCCGCGCTCTGGGTGCGGGAGGGGAATTGGGGGCGGCAGGGCGTCATCCGACCGGGCGCGCGCATCCACCGCGTGACGGGCGAGACGCTCGGCCTCGTCGGATTCGGCAATATCGGCCGCGCCGTCGCCCAGCGCGCGGCGGGATTCGGCCTGCGCATCATCGCGAACGACCCGTACCTCTCCCCCGACGTCTTCGCGCGATACGGCGTCCGCCAGGCGTCGCTCGCGCAGGTGATGCAGGATGCGGATTTTATCTCGCTGCACACGCCGCTGACGGACGAGACGCGCCACCTGATCGGCGCGGCGGAGTTCGCGCTGATGAAGCCGGACGCGATCCTCGTCAACACGAGCCGCGGCCCGGTCGTGGATGAGCAGGCGTTGATCGCGGCGCTGGAGGCGGGGCAAATCCTCGGCGCGGGGCTGGATGTCACCGAGCAGGAGCCGGTTGACCCGGCGAACCCGCTGCTCGCCATGCCGAACGTGATCGTTACGCCGCACATCGCCTCGCTGAGCGAATGGGCGAACGGCGAGCGCCGCCGTCGCACCGCCTACGAGGTCGCCGCCGTGCTGACGGGCCACCGCCCCCGCGCCGTCTGGAACCCCGAGGTGCTGGAGCGCTTAAACCTGAAGTAACCCGTCGCGATGGACGGCGAAGGGCCGTGCCGAATTCCGCCACGGCACCGGGCGGCGACAACGCTTCTCTTTCACCGCCGCACCGCGACGAGCGGGTCGGCGTGGCGGTGGATCAGTTTCCAGTCCGCGCCCTCGCGGCGGAAGATTTCGGTGACGCGCAGCGCCTTCGGGGCGAACTGCTCCCCGCCGCGGGGGCGGACTTCGCCGCGCTCGATGGCAACGGTGTATGCCATCTCCGGCGTCACATGGCAGGCGATGATTTCGGAGCGCACCGCGCCTTCCGCGTTGCGCGTCGCGGCCCACGTGTAGCGATCCTCGACCGCCGCCCAGCCTTGCTCGGAGCCGCCGTAGCCGCCGAACATCGTGATCTCTTCCGTGTGCGCCGCCTGCGCCTTCCACGGCCCGGGGTCGCCGTTGAAGAAGGCGGCGGTCGCCTCCTGCCGGCGGGCGAGAAACTCCCGAAACGCTTGCTCGATGGGCGGTGTGGACATGGCGTGGGCCTTCCTTCCGAGATAACGAGGGTGGTGGCGGGCTTCAGCCTGCCGCAGCA
>JAICIL010000342.1 GCA_025924435.1 Chloroflexia bacterium
GGGGGCGCGCCGGCCCCCCCCCCCCCCGCTACCGGGGCGATGGCCGCCTACACGCCGCCCTGTTCGAGGTAGCGCATCGTCGTGCGCACCATCATCTCGACACCGACGGCGAGGCAGCGCTCGTCAATGTCGAAGCGCGGGTGGTGGTGGCCCCAGACCTTGCCGCTCGCCTCATCGCGCGAGCCGACCCAGAAGAAGCAGGCCGGCACGAAATGCGTGAACTCCGAGAAGTCCTCGCCGCCCATCGTGCGCGGGCCGTTCATCACCCGCTCCGCGCCGACCACATCGGTCGCGACGGATTGCACCAGTTCGGCCATCCGCGGCTCGTTGACGGTCGGCGGCACGACGCGGCGCATCGCGACTTCCGCCGTCGCGCGCATCCCCTCGGCAACGGACGTGACGAGCGCGGGGAGCCGCGCCGCCAGATTGTCGCCGACGTCGAGATCGAAATAGCGCGTCGTGCCGCTGAAGGTCGCCGTGTCCGCGATGATGTTCGCCGCCGTGCCGCCCGCGTGCAGCGTCGCCACGGTGAGGACGGCGGGCGTGATCGGGGCGACTTCGCGGCTGACGAGCGTCTGAAGCGCATTGACGCATTCGACCGCGACGATCAGCGCGTCCACCGTCTCGTCCGGCATCGCGGCGTGCCCGCCCTTGCCCTGAATCTTCGCCTCGAAAACGTCGCCGCCCGCCATCATCGGGCCGGGGAAGACCGTCACCGTGCCGAGCGGCACATCCTGCATCACATGGAGGCCGATCGCCGCGTCCACATGCGGGTTTTCGAGCACGCCCGCCGCGACCATCTTCCTCGCGCCGCCGCGCCCCTCCTCCGCCGGTTGGAAGCAGAAGACGACCGTGCCCGCCAGTTCGTCCCGGTGGCGCATCAGGATGCGGGCGGCGGAGAGGAGGATCGCCGTGTGCGCGTCGTGGCCGCAGGCGTGCATCGTCCCCGGTGTTTGGGAGCGATACTCGACGGCGTTCTCCTCCTCGATCGGCAGCGCGTCCATGTCCGCCCGGAGGAGGATCGTTTTGCCCGGCTTGCCGCCGCGCAGCACCGCCTTGACGCCCGTGACGGCGATGCCCGTCTCGATCTCGTCGAAGCCGAGGGCGCGCAGCCGCTCGACGACGATGCCGCTCGTGCGCACTTCCTCCAGCCCCATCTCCGGGTGCATGTGGAAATCGCGCCGCGTCGCGATCAATTCCGGTTCCCACTCCGCGATCTCGTCCCGCACCGTCGTTGTCGTCGCCATCGTTATTCGTCTCCATCCGCATCGTTCATTATGCAGCCGCGCGATCATACCACGCGCCGCACATGGGGTAGCGCGGGTTTCCGTCAGCCAGCGTCTAACGCAAAAATTGAGGAACGAACCACCAAGACACCAAGAACGCCAAGGGAACACCAAGACGGGATAGCATATCTTGGTAGTGGGTCAGTTTGAAATGGACGGGGCGGGATTTGACCTGCTAGGCACAAGCAGGGATTGACCGGGATGCGTGGACGGATTGGCTACCGAGAGTCACTAGACCGGCCTTCCGCAACGAGGCGGCCCGGCGTCTTAACAACGTGACTCGCCACGCGCACCCCCGTCAACCCCTATGCCTCTGGTTTCTTGCCCCACCGCGCCGCCGCCGCCTTCTTTGCACTCGCCTTGCGTTCCTCTGGCGTCATCTTCGCGGCACGTGCGTGACCGCCCTTCAACCCGCCCTTGCGACCCAAAGCGACCGCAGCCGGGTCTTTCCCGTCATCTTCGGGCGGGGCATCCTCGTTCGTCGCCATCTCCACGACTTTGGCGGCGAGCTGGTTCATGTCGGTAGGCATTCGTGAGCGCTTAGGCATGGCTCTAGTATGTCACACATGTCAAGGGTGAGCGGAGATTACAGCTTGTCCCGGTAAATGAAGCGGAGCGCGCCGGTGAATAAGTCGTACCATTCCTTCCACTGCTCTTTCGTCCAGTTGACGCGTTCGTGCACGAAGTAAGTCCAAAGACCCATATCTTCTTGGTGTTCTTGGTGTCTTGATGGTTTTTCGGTCGTTCCTTGGTTGCGCGCCGTCCCCGCGCGTAGGATCATGCGCGGGCCAACGAATGAGAGCGCGAAAGGAGCCGACAATGACGCACGGCACAACGGGGCGGCGGATGAAACTGGGCGTGATGCCCTCGCTGAGGGAAGATTCGCTCAATGGCGGCACACCGAGATACAAGGATATCGAGGAGATGGCGAAGGCGACGGAGTCCGCCGGGTTCGACTCCTTCTGGCTCGCCGACCATGTGATCTTCCGCTCGCCGGGCGGGGAGAATGCCGGGCAGTGGGAAGCCTTCACCTTCCTGAGCGCGCTCGCCGCCGCGACCTCTCGCATCGCGCTCGGGCCGCTCGTCGCCTGCACCTCGTTCCGCAACCCGGCGCTGCTCGCGAAGATGGCGGACGCGCTCGACGAGATCAGCAATGGGCGGTTCATCCTCGGCCTCGGCTGCGGCTGGAACGAGCCGGAGTACACGATGTTCGGCTGGCCCTTCGACCACCGCGTCGGGCGATTCGAGGAAGCGATGGCGATCATCGCGCCGCTCCTGCGCGAGGGGCGCGCGGATTTCCACGGCGACTACTACGAGGCCACCGATGCCGTGCTGCGCCCACGCGGCCCGTCGCCGCAGGGGCCGCCGCTGATGATCGGCGGGACGCGCCCGCGCATGCTCCGCCTCACCGCCCGGTATGCCGACATCTACAACACCGACACCGTCTTCGCGGCGGAGCGCGTCAGCGAACTCTGGGCGGAGGTGCGCGCGGCGTGCGCGGCGGTCGGGCGCGACCCGGCGACGCTCGAACTGACCTCGTTCACGTCGGTTCGCGTCCTCCAGCCGGGCGAGACGGCGCAGCCGGACGAGCAGGCCATCGTCGGCACGGCGGCGGAAGTCGCCGCCGAGTTGCGGCGCTTCGCGGAGACGGGCGTCACGCATCTCATCCTGCGCTTCGAGCAACTCGGCGTCGCGGGCATCGAGCGCTTCGCGCCCGTGATGGCGCTGCTGGATTAAATGCCTTGGATCGGTGGAGCAGGAAAAGAGCCGGTGCAAAATCCAGGGGGAATGAACCGCCAAGACGCCAAGGACGCCAAGCAAGGGAAAAAGAGAAAGGGTCTCTGTTTCGCGTTTCTTGGCGTCCTTGGCGTCTTGGCGGTTCTGAATTCGGCTCTAAAGCCTGCTCCACCGGGGTAGATTGCATCAGTGGCGCGTGCAGAAGGTGCCGCCGTACTCGCTGTCAATGCCGGTGAGCAGAAAGAATTCCGCCTGGTCGTAGGTCACGCAGGTCGCGCGGCGCGCCTCGACGGCGCCCGTCGGGAGAGCCAGTCCGAGCGTCAAAACCGCGAGGCAGACAGCGATGCCGACGCGCCGCTTGAGTGAAGCCATCCGTGCCATTGTGATGCCCCCTTCTCGATGAACCCTCGATGTGAACATTCGTGTACCTGCACAATTGGGGACGACACGGGGGCGAAAAACGTTCCCTTATGGATGCGCGGGCGGCGTGTGGATCGGTTTCGGGTCCGGGTCCCAAGTTGCCGGGATGCCTTCGGCATCGCCGTTCGCTTCCTGGGAATGGCGATAGGCCTCGACAATCACCCGCACCGCCGCGGCGGGGTCGTCCATCACGTTCAGGAGATCGAGGTCGGGCGGGTTGATCTTCCCCCCCGCGAGGACGGCGGAAGAAATCCAGTCGAGCAACCCCTGCCAGTAGGCCCGCCCGAAGAGGACGACGGGGAACATGCCCAGTTTGCCCGTCTGGATCAGCGTCAGGGACTCGAACAACTCATCGAGCGTGCCGAAGCCGCCGGGGAAGCAGATGAACCCTTCGGCGTACTTGACGAACATCGTCTTGCGCACGAAGAAATAGCGGAAGTTGAGCGCGAGGTTGACGTAGCGGTTCATCCCCTGCTCGAAAGGCAACTCGATGTTCGCGCCGACGGAGACGCCGCCCGCGTCCATCGCGCCCCGGTTCGCCGCCTCCATGATGCCGGGGCCGCCGCCGGTGATCGTCGCGAACCCAGCCTTCGCCAGCGCCGCGCCGACCGACCGCGCGGCGGCGTACATCGGGTCGTCCGCGTGCGTGCGCGCGGAGCCGAAGACGGTCACGGCGGGGCCGATGCCCGCCAGCGCGTCGAAGCCGGAGACGAACTCGCCCATGATCCGCATCACGCGCCACGGGTCGCTGTGCGTGAAGGCCGCAGCCCGCTCGCGGTCGCGCGCCGTCCAGGAGAGCAGTTTGCGGTCCTCGGTCGGCTGGCCCCGCTTCGCGGCGCGATTGAGCGTGATATTCGGGATCATGCCGTCCGCCATCTCCGGCCGGTCGGGCAGGTTTTCGTCGGCCATCGTCGTCCCTCCACCGATCAGAGCGGTTGATTGCCCGCCGCGTATTTCGCCATCAGATGATCCACGAACGTGCTGTACCGGTCGGCGAGCGCGCCGTTCTCGAGGATGAGCAGGTTTTCCGCGTTGAACTCCGCGCTACGCGAGAAGTTGTACGAGCCGGTGATCACCGTGTCGTCCACGACGAGCACTTTCGCGTGCATGAAATCGTGGATCGTGTCCGGCCGGTAGGGCGTCGAGTTCTTGCCGATCAGACCGGCTTGTGCGACGATCTGCCGCAC
>JAICIL010000343.1 GCA_025924435.1 Chloroflexia bacterium
AGCGTTTCCTGGATACGGTCTATTGTTTCGCATTGACACGACCGTGTTCCTTCATCTCCTCCGCGTTTCTTTGGCGTCCTTGGCGTCTTGGCGGTTCGCGTTCCCGGTTATCGCCGCCGCCGCGACGAGGCGGTCGAGCACATCCGGCGGGCCGACCGTGCCGCCCATCACCGCGCCGCCATGCACGTCGCCATGGAAGTCGTTACCAACGGTCGTGATGAGGTTGTGAGACTTCGCAACTGCCGCGAGCGAGGCGCGTTCTTCGGGTGCGTACGCGCCGTAGTAGGCCTCGATACCGAGCAGGCCTGCCGAGATCATCTCCGTTAGGGTCGCTTCCAGATCAGTAACGCTGAGGGGGTGGGCGAGCACCGGGACGCCGCCCGACGCGCGGACGAGTTGCACCGCCTCGACCGGCGAAAACCGCTGCCGCTCGACGTGCGCGGGGCGGCCGCGACCGAGGTAGCGGTCGAAGGCGTCGTTGATATCCGCCGCCGCACCGATTTCGACCAGCGCCCGCCCGACATGGGGCCGCCCGACCGCGCCATCGCCGGCGATCGCTTTGACGCGCTCCCACCGCACCGGGATGCCGAGGTCGTTCAGTTTCTCGACGATGGCCTGCCCGCGCGCGTCCCGGCCGCCACGCAGCCGCGCCAATCGTTCCTGGAACGCCGCATTGCCGACCGCGACGAAGTAGCCGAGCAGGTGGACTTCGCCCGTTGCAACCGAGCAGGTCAGTTCGACACCGGGGATCAGCGCCATGCCAAATCCGGACGCCGCGACGGCCGCTTCGGCGATGCCCGCCGTGGTGTCGTGGTCGGTGAGGGCGAGGACGCGCACCCCCCGCGCCGCCGCCATCGCGACGACGCGCGCGGGGGGGAACATCCCATCGGAGGTCGTGGAGTGGCAGTGCAACTCTATCGGGGAGGACGACAGCGGGAGTTGCCCTGCCTCGGCCATGGATGCACTCGCTCCTTCGCATGGCGGGGGCGGCGCGGACGCCCCCATCATGGCTGCTCGCTACCGCGGTTCGACGATCAATCGCAGCGCGGTGCGTTCCTCGTCGTCAATGACGACATCAATGAAAGAAGGCAGGCAGACGGCGTTGATGCCCGTCTCCGCGAGGTAGTCGCGGGCAATCGCGACGGCCTTGACGGCCTGATTCGTCGCGCCCGCGCCGATCGCCTGGACTTCCGCCCGGCCCGACTCGCGGACGACCCCGGCGATCGCGCCCGCCACCGCGCTCGGGCGCGAGCGGGACGATACCTTCAAGATGTCGCTGCGCTTCCCGACCGCCGCAGCCTGGGGAGTCGCCGGTTCCTCCTCGGGGACCGGCTCGTAGGCGGGGGGTGCGGTTTGCATCACAAATTCCTCCTGATTGGCTGGCGCATCGGGCGGGAAGGCCGTCTCCGGCCCGATTCGCAACCCACGCAGTATCCGGTCCATTCTCCTCCTCGATCTTCCTGTGGAACGCGAACCGATAGCGCCCTTCGTGCCGTGCATTTTTCCGGCCACGACCGCGCTAGAGGTCCACATCCCAAATGTCCCGCCGCCAGATGCCCCGCCCGCGCCGGGTCCGGCGGTCCACCTCGATGATAACGGCGTTGAAGGTGATCGGGCCACCCGCCACCTCCAACCGAACCGGCATGCCGGTCAGAAAGCGGCGCAACACCGGCTCCACCTCGCTGCCGATGACCGAGTGCTGCGGCCCGACCATGCCGAGGTCGGTGACGAAGGCGGTGCCGCGCGGCAGCAGCCGCGCGTCCGCCGTCGGGATGTGGGTGTGCGTGCCGAAGACGGCCGCCACGCGCCCGTCCAGGTGCCACCCCATCGCGACCTTCTCGCTGGTCGCCTCGCCGTGGAAATCAACGAGGACAATCGCGTCGTCCGGGGTCGCCTGCAGCAGCTCGTCCGCCGCCCGGAAGGGGTCGTCGAGGCTTTCGGCGAGGAAGACACGGCCCATCAGGCTGACGATGCGCACCTGCGCGCCCCGCACATCCACATCAATGTATCCCCGGCCGGGCACGCCCGGCGGGTAATTCCGGGGCCGCACAATCGGAATCTGCGCGTCCTGGAGCACGGTGATCATCTCGCGCTGCGACCACGTATGGTTGCCCAGCGTGAGCACGTCAATGCCGGCGCGAAAAAGTTCCTCCGCCGTGGCGCGGGTCAGGCCGCGCCCTCCCGCCGCGTTCTCGCCGTTCGCGATCACGCAGTCTATGCCGCGCTCTTTGCGGATCGCCGGGATGAAGCGCGCCGCCCCCTGCCGCCCCGGCTGGCCGAAGATGTCGCCGACGATCAGGAAACGCAAGACGGCTGGCCCCTCGCCCGGTGGGGAAGGGGCCGGCCGGGAGACCGACGGGATGAAACCGAGGCCGTCATCAGCGGGCATAATCCACGACTCGCATCTCCCGAATGACCGTTACCTTGATCTGGCCCGGATATTCCATCGTCTCCTCGATCTTCTTGACGACATCGCGCGCGAGGCGCGTCGCCGTCAGATCGTCCACGACATCCGGCTTAACGGCGATGCGCACCTCGCGCCCCGCCTGGATGGCGAAGGAGCGCTCGACGCCGGGGAAGGAGTTCGCGATCCCCTCCAGCGCTTCGAGCCGCTTGATGTAGAGGTCCACCATCTCGCGCCGCGCGCCGGGCCGCCCGCCGGAGATCGCGTCTGCCGTGGCGACGATGAACGCCTCGACCGTCTCGGGTTGCACCTCGCCGTGATGCGCCGCGATGGCGTGGACGATGCGCGACGAGCGGCCAAGCCGCTGGGCGATCTCCGCGCCGATCAGCGCGTGTGGCCCCTCGACCTCGTGGTCCACGGCCTTGCCGATGTCGTGCAGGAAGCCCGCCGTCTTGGCGACGTTGATGTCCGCGCCGATCTCCGCCGCGATGCCCGCCGCGATGATCGAGGCTTCCAGCGAGTGCTGCAAGACATTCTGGCCGTAACTGGTGCGGAACTTCAGGCGACCCATCAACCGGATCAGTTCGGGATGGAGGCCCGCGACGCCCGCCTCATACGCGACGCGCTCGCCCTCCTCCTTGATGACGGTATCCATCTCCGACGTGACGCGCTCGGTCACTTCCTCGATGCGCGCCGGGTGGATCCGCCCGTCCTGCAGGAGTTTGGCGAGCACGCGGCGTGCGGTCTCGCGCCGCACCGGATCGAACGACGAGACCATGATCGTCTCGGGTGTGTCGTCAATAATCAGGTCCACGCCGAGCGCTTGTTCGAGCGCGCGGATGTTGCGCCCCTCGCGCCCGATGATCCGCCCCTTCATGTCGTCCGACGGGAGCGGCACGGCGGTGACGAGGCCCTCCGCGACGTAATCCGGCGCGCACCGCTGGATTGCCGTGGCGAGGATTTCGCGGGCGCGGCGGTCGGCGTCCTCCTTCACTTCGGCCTCGATCTCGCGCGTGCGGCGGTTCGCGGCGTCCCGCACCTCCTCCTCGATGGAGGCGAGCAGGATGCCGCGCGCCTCATCGCGCGTCATGTTGGAGACGCGTTCGAGTTCGGTGATCTGCCGGGCGCGCAACGTCTCCGCCTCGACGCGGATCGCGTCCACCTCGCGCTCGCGCGCATCGAGATCTTCATCGCGCTTTTCCAGTTGTGTGGATTTGCGGTCGAGCGTCTCTTCCTTCTGCTGGATGCGGCGCTCCTGCCGCTGGATATTGGCGCGCTGCTCCTTCTGCTCGCGCTCGATCTCCTCGCGGAGCCGGAGCGCGTCATCCTTGGCGGCGAGGGTCAGTTCCCGCTCTTGCGCCTTCGCTGCCTCGATAATCCGTTCGGCGTCGGCCTGGGCTTGCTGCCGTTCGTCGCGCGCTCTCGTATCCTTGATGCGCGAGGAAACCACCCATGCCGCCGCCGCCCCGATGGCAAGCCCGACGAGCAGGCCCACCACTAGTGCGACGATACCCATCTGAAATCATCCCTTCGTGTCCCCTTGTTGTGTTGGTTCGTTGAAGCGCACCCGGGACACCTGCCTGGCAAAATAGTCGTTGGGGCGGTCGCAGGCGGAAGGGGCGTGAAACGCGCGGGGAGAAAATGCACCAAAATCCCAGCCACGCCAGGCTCCATAGCATCTCTATCCGCATCGCGGTCACCCCTTCCCCCTCGGTGAAACCGTTCCACGGCAATCATACGTTTCGCGGCTTTCGAGTGTCAAGGCGAAACACGGGTTCACGACGCGTTTCACCGATTGCAATGCGGGATAAACCTCACCCCCGACCCCTCTCCATCAAGCGGAGAGGGGGCCGGGGGTGAGGTTTGCGCCATGCGGTGTTATCATCGGGGGAAACGGGAGGATACGAGACGCATGGCGAAGCGCGAGATACTGCAAATCAACACCCCGGAAGGCGACGCGATCCTGCGGGCGCGGGCGCGGAAGATCAGCCGCATGGACGAGGAGACGCTGCAAATTGCCCGCGACATGGTCGAGACGGTCGTCGGCGTCGGGGTTGGCCTCGCCGCGCCGCAGATCGGCGTGCCGCTCCGGCTGATCGTCGTGGACATCCCGCCGGATTCGCTGGCGGAGGATGACCCCGGCTTCCAGATGGCGCTCTACAACCCGCGGATCGTGCGGCGGCGCGGCGGCAAGGAGACCGACGA
>JAICIL010000344.1 GCA_025924435.1 Chloroflexia bacterium
CGACGACCGTGCCGGTCAGCACTGCGGCGGCGGGCAATTTCGACACGAAGGTGAATCAGATCGTCAATGCGCCCCGCAATACCGATGTGACGGTGGAACTGACCGACGAAGAACTGACCTCGAAGTTCGCGCAGACGGTGCGCGAGGAGCGTGACAGCATCGGCGCGGACATCCAGGACCCGCAGGTCGCTGTGCATGATGGCCTGGTCTTCGCGGGCGGCAAGGCGAAGAGCGACAGTTTCCCCGTGCGCGTGGACCTCGTCGTCGTGACGGTGCCGACGGCGCAGAACGGCAAACTGATCCTCCGCGTCCAGCGGGTCGAGAGCGGCCGCTTCCCATTGCCGGGCAGCATCACGGATCAGATCGTCTCGAACGTCCAGAACGACGCGCTCATCAACGACAATCTGCCGATCTACGTGGATCGCGTCGAGGTGCTCGACGGCAGACTTCGTCTCACCGGCCGGCCGAAGTAACGGGAAGTTCGGAGTCGGGAGTTCGAGGTTCGATGATCGACTCCGAACCTCCTACCGCCACCAGCCGCCGCTGCGGATGAGGTCGTTGCCGAGCAGCCCTTCGAGGACGGGCAAGGGATTGTCCGTGAACTCGGGATGGTACTCCAGCCGCGTCCGCTCGAAGTACTGCACCGTGTACGACTTGCCGTCGTCGGCGTTCTTCTCGATGATCGGCTCGCTGATCGGGTAGCCGAAGACCGGCAGCCCGCCGCCCTGCTTCCAGAACTGGAGGAATGGCCCGATGAGCGTGTGCGAAGTCTCCGGGAAATACATGCCGGAGAAGGGAGGCGGCGGCGGGGGTGTGGGCGCGGGCGTGTCGGTCTTCGTCGCGCCCGGCGTGCCGCTGGCGGCGGGCGTTGTCGGCTTCGGTGTCGGTGTCGGTGTCGGCGACGGCGACGGCGTCGGTGTGGCGGGTGGCCGCGTCGGCGCGCCGGGGGAGGGGAAGTAGACATCGCTGTCGAGCGCCGGGCGCGGCACGGTGGGGAAGGTGCGCGTGCGCGTCGTCACGCTGCCGAGCAGCGTCAGGAGCACCTCGTTCGGCGTCCCCGCGAACTCGTCGTGGAACTCGAACCGCGCCCGCTCGAAGATCTGCACGACGAGGCCCGCCGAGGTGTAGACGCTCGTGCGCGGCAGGCCGAACCGCTCCAGGCCGCCGTTGCGCTCCCAGTAGAGGCGGAACGGCCCGGCGAGCCAGTGTTTGGTGTCCGGGAACCATTTGGCGTCGGCGGCGGTCGGCTTGTTCGGGTCCTCCGGCGCGGTGGGGAGCGCGGATGGTCGCGCGATGCTCGCATATGCCCGCAGCGCATCCTTGCGCGGCCACGGTTCGCCGGGGTGGTCGCCGTCGCGCCGGAACGCGAACAGGCCCCAGTGCGTCTCCTGGTCCCCCTGCTCCTTGATCGCGAAATCCTCCAACTTGAACCAGAAGGCGTGTTCGACGATGTCGCGCATCTTGTTGAGCGCGGAGAGCGTGTCGTTGAGGTAGGCCGATTGTTTCGCCTCGTCGTCCGTGACGGGGATGATGCCGGATTCCGGCACGGCGGGGGCGGCGGCCTGCGTGCCGAACTCGGTGACCCAGATTTTCTTAAACCCCTCGCCCGCCTGCTCCATCACCGCGTGCATGTCGCGCACATGACCGGGGATGTCGGCCGCTTTCAATTCGTACGGATGATCCGCGACGGCATCCCACGGCGCGCCGCCCCGGCCCCGAATGACGGGCGAGGTGTACATCTGCCGGAGGTAGGGGATATCGTAGTTGTCCGGGTACGCGCCGGCGGTGTTGATGAGGCCGCCGAGGACGACGGGCACGTCCGGGCTGGCGCCCTTGAGGCGCGGGTAGATGAGCGACATGATCGCCGCCATCCGATCCGGGAAGATGCGCTGCTGCTGCCCTTTGGTGATGAAGTCCAACTGGGAGTTGGAATTCGGCTCGTTGATGATCTCCCAGGCATTGACGTATCCGGCGTAGTGCCCGGCGATCTCCGCCGCGCGGTCCGCGAAGCCGCGGATGAACGGGTTGGAGCCATCGGGCCGGTCGGCGGGATCGTTCACCTTGTTGAGCATGTAGGTATAATTTGTATCGCGGACGATGCCATAGGAGAGCAGGCCGAGGACATTCATGTTGTACCGCTTGCAGAGATCGGTGAGGAACCAGTCGTATTTCTCGTAGGGCATCCGACCGGCGCCGGACGGGTCGCCGTATTCGGCGAAGAACTCGATCCGCACCCATTTCGCGCCGGACGCCGCCATCTCCTTGACGATATTCTCCAGCACCGCCTTATTCACATCGTTGTTGAAGTGGATGGTGTCGGTGTTCCACTCGTAGTACGGATCGCGCCCGACAACGCCGAAAAACCCATCGCGATCCGGGTAGGGATCGGTCAATGTGGCCGCCGCCGGGGCGGGTGTTGGCGTCGCCGGGAACAAGGCGAGCAGAAGAAGCAGGGCGAAAACCGCGCTCCAGCGCGGCCCGCGACGATTGCCAACGGTCATCAATCGAACCCTCCCCCACAAACCAGCCCCGTACCGCCGCACCCCACCCGCGGCTCCCGCTGCACGAACAACCTGTACGGTTGCAGCCGGTACACGATTGTGCATCCATGCCGCGAATCATGCAAACTGCTACACTGAAGTGGACGGGGATACCTACCCCCGCCCCCTCCCGAAGCGGGAGGGGGAGAAATGCTTTCCTCCCCGCATCGAGGGTGCGCCACATGGTGATGCAAAACCGCGTTTCATCTGATCTGGATACGCACGAGCGCGAATCACTCCTGCGGCAGGTCGCCCGGCTCGACGCGCTCCACCAGATTCATCGCGCCGCCGCTTCGACGCTCGACCTCAATCCGATGCTGGAGATGGTCGTGACGACGGCGGCGGAGGTGATGGGGAGCGACGCATGCAGCGTCTATCTGCACGATGAGGAGCGCGGGCGCCTGATCCTCTCCGCCGTCGTCGGGTTGCCGGAGGAGGCGATTGGGCGGGTGCTGCTGAGTATCGGCGAGGGGATCACCGGCCTCGCCGCGCGGCGGCGAATGATTGTCGCCACGCCGGACGCGCACGCCCATCCCGCCTACGCGCCGATGCCGCTTCTCGCCGACGACCACCTGCACGCGCACGTCTCCGTGCCGATGTTCCTGCCCGCCGTCGGCCGGCTGGTCGGCGTGCTGAATCTGCACTTCCGGGATCGCCGCACGCTGGGCGAGGACGATCTCGCCTTCCTGACCACTGTCGCGGGGGAACTGGCCATCGCCATTGGCCATGCGCGGCTCTACCAGGCGACCGATGTCGCGCTGCACCGGAAAGTCGCCGAACTCCAGACGCTCCAGAAGGTCACGGCGGTCGTCACCAGCACGCTGGACCTCACGCGGGTGCTGGAAACGATCGCGGAGCAGGCGGCGGTGCTCGGCCAGGCGGACGTGGTCAGCATGTACGAACTCGGGCCGGACGGCGAAAGCCTGACCTTTCTCGCCGGATACGAGGCGACGAGCGGCGAGGGCGCGCCGGTGCGCGAGGAGATGCGCAAGGAGGCCGTCCGGCGGGCGATGCAGGTCGCCACGCTCGATCCCGGCGATCCGCTGCCGGTCGTGACCTCCGGCGCGGACGATGGCGCGGGCGAGGAGACGGTCTTCTGCATCCCGCTGCGCACCGCACACGGCATGATCGGCGGCATCTGCCTCCATTTCGACGCCGGGAGCGGCCCGAGCCGCGATCAGGTGGACCTGCTGGAATCCTTCTGCAACACCGCCGCCATCGCCATCGAGCAGGCCCGGCTGTACGACGACGCGCGCCGCTCGCTGACGAGCAAGTCCGCCCTGTTGCAGGAGATGCATCATCGCGTCCGCAACAACTTGCAGACCGTCGCCGCCCTGCTCTCGATGCACGTCCGGCGGGCGGGCGAGCAGGCATGGGCGCTGCCCCTCAAGGAGGCGGTGAACCGCATCCGCTCCATCGCCGCCGTGCACGATCTCCTGACGCGCGAGGACATCGGCATCACCACCGTCAACGAGGTGGCGAAACTGGTCACGGACGAGGCCGCGACGACGCTCCTGCCGCCGGGGGCGGAGTACAACTTTATCGTCGCGGGCGAACCGGCGGAGGTCTCCTCGCGCGAGGCGACGGTGCTGGCGATCCTGATTAACGAACTGGTCGCGAATGCCGTCCTGCATGGCCTCGAAGGGCGGACGCGCGGCGTGGTGGCGGTGCATATCGGCTTGGTGGACGGCCAGGTCACGGTGCGCGTCGAGGATGATGGCAAGGGCTTCCCGCCCGGTTTCCGCGCCGAGGCGGATGGCGGGCTTGGCCTGCAAATCACACAAAATCTCGTCTCCACGGACCTGCGCGGCGCGGTTTCGTTGGAGCCAAGCCCGCTCGGCGGCGGCGCCGTCGTCCTCACCTTCACGCCCCGCCTCGGCGGTTAGGAGACGGGTTCGAATCACTAGAGGGTGTATGAGAAGGGTGCGAGAGCGGGCATAGAGTAACCGAGACGATCATCGGACGCGTCTCGGAGCTATCTCTATGTCCTCATCCGGCTACCCCAGCGACCTCACCGACCAGGAGTGGGCACTCCTCGCTCCGC
>JAICIL010000345.1 GCA_025924435.1 Chloroflexia bacterium
GGTGTTTGGGTTTTCTGCGTTTTTCTGGGGCGGTACCAATCCCTTTTTGGTGCCTTTTTTCCTGGGCGCCCCGCTTTTTCGCTTTGTTTCTGGGGGGTGTGGGTTTATTGTCACCCCGACCGCGCACCGAAAATACATCGCCCTACCCCTCTCCGAGGCTCTGCCGGACGCGCGGGTCCGCCAGCGCGTAGACAATGTCGGTGAGCAGGTAGCCCGCGATGGAGAGCAGCGCGCCGATGAACGTAACGCCGAGCACGACGGGGTAGTCGCGCTCGGTGGCGGCCTCGTAGAAGAGCCGCCCCATCCCCGGCCACGAGAAGGTGTACTCGAAGAGCACCGACCCGGCGAGGATCAGGCCGAGCGCGCCGCCGACCGAGCCGATCACCGGCACGAGCGCGTTCCGAAGCACATGCCGCACGACCTGCCACTCGGACAGCCCCTTCGCCCGCGCGGTGCGCACGTACTCCTGCGCCGCCTGCTCGAGATACTCCGAGCGCATGAAGCGCGAGTAGCCGAGCCAGCCGCCGAAGGCGATCAGCAAGGCGGGCAGCAGGATGTGGTGCAGCCGGTCGGGCAGGGAGCCGTCGCCGGGCGTCTGGGTGCCGGCGAGCGGAAAGAGATTCAGCCCCGACCGCGCCGAAATGAGGAGCAGCACGAGGCCGAGCCACCAGCCCGGCGTCGCGTTGCCGATCGCCGTGACGATGCGCAGGCCGTGGTCGAAGGGCTTGCCCCGCCGCTGGGCGGCGAGGATGCCGAGCGGCACGCCGAGGAAGCCGAGCACGAAGCCCGTGCCGGAGAGGACGAAGGTGTTCGGGATGCGCTCGAAGACCTTCTCCGTCACCGGGCGCTTGTCCGCGTAGGAGCGGCCGAGGTTCAGGTGCCCGACCTGCCAGAGCCACTTCGCGTACTGCACCGGCAGCGGCTGATCGAGGCCGAGTTGGTGCCGGTACTGCCGGGCGTAATCCGGCGGCAGGCGCGGGTCCTGCGCGAAGGTCTCCGGCCCGCCCGGCGCGAGGTGGACGAGCAGGAACGTCAGCGTCGTCACGCCGAGCAGGATGAAGATGGATTGGATGGCGCGCCGGACGATATACCGGGTCATGGGTCTTTGCCTACCCCCCTGCCCCCTCCCGAGACGGGAAGGGGTGACTCATCGCGATACCGAGGCGTTCCCCTTTCTGCCACAATCTCTCGGAGGCTCGCTCCCCCTTCCCGACGCGGGAAGGGGGCCGGGGGGTTAGGTCATTTGGTCAGGTACCACTTGTGGATGTTATACGGGCCGAACTTGCCGACGGCGATGCCGCCGACGCGCTTGTTGAAGCCCGTATACGATTGCCCCTCGTAGAGGAAGACGTACGGCGCGTCGTCCGTGATCAGTTTCTGGATTTGCGCGAAGATCGCCTTGCGCTTCTCCGTGTCGAACTCGCGGTGCGACTGCTCGAACAGGTCCTCGACCTGCTTGTTGACGTACGCGCCGGAGTTCAGTTCCGGGATGGATTGCTCGGCCCAGATTTGATACATGTAATACGGCTCCGTCGTCGCGGACCACGCGGCGACGTAGAGATCGTAATCGAAGGGTTCCTTCTTCAGCGTGTCCTGCAACGCCTGGAATTCGAGCGACTGCGCGTTGAGGGCGATGCCGAGATCGCTCAGTTGCTGCTGCACCACCGTCGCGATCCCCTCCGAGACCTTGCTGGCGGAGGGATAGAGCAGTTTGAGGGTCAGTTGCTGCCCGTCCTTCGTCAACTTCTTCGCGTTCAGCGTATATCCCGCCTGCTTGAAGAGGTCCTGCGCCTTGCTGACATCGAAGTCGTACCGCTCGACATTCGGGCTGTACGCCCAACTGGACTGCGGGAAGGGCGAGGAGAGCGGCCGCCCCAAACCGTTGAGGACGCCGTCAATGATCCCCTTCCGGTCGGTCGCGTAGGAGATCGCCTTCCGCACGAGCGGGTCCTTCAGGGCGGGGCGGCGGAGATTGAAGCCGATGTAGGACCAGTTGCCGTTCGCGTCGAACCAGTCGTAGACGGTGACATTCGGCAGCGTCTTCGCCTCTTTGTAATCGGACGGCTGGAAACTGGACCAGTCCACCTCGCCGGATTTCAGCGCCTGGTAGGCGAGCGCCTGCGTGCCGAAATTGCGCGTCGTCAGGGTGTCAATGTTCGGCCGCCCCTCCCAGTAGAGGTCGTTGGCGACGAAGGTGGCGTGGTCGTCCCGCTTCCATTCCTTCAGTTTCCACGGGCCGCTGGCGACCGTCGGCGCGTTGATCTCCGGGTTCTTCGTCGGGTCGCTCCAGTCGAGATTTTCCCAGATGTGCTTCGGCAGCGGCGTGATTGAGGAACCGGCGGTGATCAGACCCGTGACATAGGCATCCTTGAGGGTGACGACGAGTGTCCGGGGGGCCGTCGCCGTGAACGAGACGATATCGCCGAAGTTTTCCAGATAGGGGTATTTATTCTCCGGCTTAATCACCTGCTGATAGGTCCAGACGTAATCGTCCGTCGTCAGCGGCGTCCCGTCGCTCCACTTGAGGTCGCGGAGCGTGAAGGTGTAGGTCTTCTTGTCCGCCGAGACGGCGAACTTCTCGGCGGAGTCGCCGACGATGTCGAGCGTGTTGTCGTCATATTTGATCAATCCGCCGGCATAGACATTCCCCTGATAGGCGCCCGAGACGGTGTCGGTCGTCAGGTACGGGTGGAAACTCTTCGCATCGGTGCCGACGATCGCGTGCGTCAGCGTGCCGCCCTTCGGGGCGTTCGCGACGGCGGACGGCGCGGCGACGGACGAGAGGGGGCCGGATGGCGCGACCGCCGAACCGGCGGCGGACGTGGCGACGACGGTCGGGGCGCTGGCGGCAGTCGTCCCCGTCGTCGCGGGGGAGGCGGCCGCCGTGGGCGCGGCGGCGACCGTGGCGGGCGTGGTGAGGGCCGGGGGATTGGTGGGGGCGCTACTCCCGCCGCAGGCGGCGAGGATGGCGGCGCCCGCCGCGCCCGCCGCCCCGGCGAGGAACCGCCGCCGACTCAGTTGCTCTCTCTGCCCGCTCACGCTCACGATCGTGCTCCTCTCATCAGGAAACGCCGGACCCCGCATGCGAGAAATGCCGCATGCTTCCGACGAATTCGCCTCATTTTGCCCGCCTATCGTAGCAGGCGGGGTGTGGAGCGTCAACGAAGAATTGACCGAAGAACCTACCCCCCGGCCCCCTTCCGTCCCTCGGCGTGGGAAGGGGTGTCTCACCGCAATATCGAGGCGTTCTCACGTATGCCCGGATATCAAAGAGGCTCGCCCCCCTTCCCGGCGCGGGGAGGGGGCCGGGGGTTTAGGTTCTCACGTCCGCCGGTGCGCGCGGCTGCCGAGGCGGAGCCAGGCGATGGAGCCGTCCGGGGCGCGGAGGAACTCGCCGCGCGTGCCCTTCATCGGTTCGTCGAGCGCGATCAGCAGGTTCTCGCCGTAGAGCGCGGCGCGCGTGGGCGGCGGCGGTTCCGGGGCGGCAATCGTCTTGTTCGGGAAGCCGCCCTTCGGCAGCCGCTGCACCATGAAGCCGCTCCCCGACACGGTCAGTTCGATGTCGCTCATGGCGGCGGTGTACCGCCCGGCGTAGGGCGCGAGCTGATCCGGCGTGGCGTCGAGGATCGCCGGTTCGGGGTCTTCGAGGCCGAGATAGCGGCCGAGGAGCCATTTCGTCGCCTCGCCGTGCAGTTCGGCACCCCGGTCCGCATTCGTCAACACCGCGAGCGCGAAGTGGCGCGACGGCACGAAGACGAACGTCGTCTGCTGCCCGACCGTCCCGCCGCCGTGCCGGACGGTGCGCACGCCGCCGACATCCTGGAGCATCCACGTCAGCCCCATCTCGCCGTCGCTCCCCTTGGAATAGAGCGGGGATTGCATGAAGGCGAGGCTCTCCGGCGAGAGGACGCGCGCCCCGTCCTGGGCGGTGCCGTCGCCCATGTGGAAGCGTGCGTAAACGAGCAAATCGAGCACGTCGGAGAGGAGGCCGCCCGCCGGGTTCGCGGTGCGCGGCAATTCCCACGGGCGCGCGACGGTCGGCGTGCCATCCTTCACGGTGTGGCCGACCGCAAATCGCTCGGTGACGATGTTGCGCGCGAAGAAATAGGTATGATTCATGCCGAGCGGGTCGAGGACGAGCGACTGCACCGCCGCCTCGAACGGCTGCCCGGTCAGCACCTCGATCACCCGGCCCGCGAGGGCGAACCCCGCGTTGTTGTACGACCACAGCGTGCCGAGCGGCGCGACCTGCGGCACATCGGCCATCGCCACCGCCATCTTCGCCAGCGCATCATCCCCCGCGCCGAGATCGTCGAAGTAGTCGCCCACCCAGCCGCCGGTGTGGGTGAGCAGGTGCTTCATCGTCGCGCGCTCGGTCGCCGCCGCGTCGGCGAGCCGGAGGTCCGGCAGGTAGGTGCGGAGCGGCGCGTCGAGATCGAGTGTGCCCTGCTCCACGAGGCGCATCGCCGTCGTGCCGACGAAGGTCTTGGAGATCGAGCCGATCTGGTAGAGCGTGCGTGCATCCACCGCGAGCGGATGATCCAC
>JAICIL010000346.1 GCA_025924435.1 Chloroflexia bacterium
CCACTCCTCCGGGGCCATGTTGAAGATCATCCGGTCGCGCAGGATGCCCGCGACATTGACGACGATGTCAATCTTGCCGAAGGTATCCACCGCCTGCTGGATCATCCCCTCGGCGGCCTCGTAATCGGTGACGGAATCGGTGTTCGCCACCGCCTTGCCGCCCGCCGCCGTGATCTCCGCTGCCGTCGTCGCGGCGGGGCCGCTATCCACGCCGTGCCCGTCGAGGCTCGCGCCGAGATCGTTGACGACGAGCGACACGCCCTCCTGCGCGAGCAGATGCGCGACGCCTCGGCCAATCCCCCGGCCCGCCCCCGTGACGAGCGCGACTTTTCCATCAAGGAGTCCCATTATCCGCTCCCCCTCACTTCTTCTTGTTCTTCGCGTCGTAGTACGCGCGGCGCTCCCAGAGTTCCACGCCGGGCGCGATTTGCTCCCAACTGGCCGGGTCCGCCTGCATGGCGGCGGTGCCGCGCGCCGGGCGTTCCATCCCCGGCAGTTGCACCGGCTCCGGCAGTTTCACCGCGTCGCCGATATGCTTGGGGACGATCTCCGCCAGTTCGGACGGCTTCCACCGCCGCTCCGCCTGGAAGACGTCCGCGAGTTCCCAGTGGGAGTACATCTGGATGACGTGGCCGCGCACGCCGAAGAACTGCCCGTTGACGCTCGCCGCGTCGTCCGTCGCGAGGTAGGCGACCATCGGGGCGACGTTCGCCGGGTCGCCCTCCGTCCCCTCCGCCAGCTCGCTCGGCATCTTGCCCTCGTGCTCCTGCGCGAACTGGTGGCCGCGCGGCGTGGAGTCAATCATCCGCGTCGTCGCGCCGGGGAGGATCGCGTTCGCCGTCACGCCGTACTTGGCGAGGCTGTTGGCGAGGACGGCGGTGAAGCCGAGGATGCCGTATTTCGCCGCGCCGTAGTTCGGCTGGCCGGGGCTGCCCCACGCCGAGACGCTGGAGAAGTTGATGATCCGCCCGCTCCCCTGCTGCCGCATGACCACCGAGGCGTGGCGCGAGGTGTTGAACGTGCCGTTCAGGTGCACCGCGAGGACGATGTCCCACTCCGCCTCGCTCATATTGAAGATCATCCGGTCGCGCAGGATGCCCGCGACATTGACGAGGATGTCCAGCTTGCCGAAATTGTCAATCGCCTGCTGGACCATCTCGCCCGCCGCGTTATAGTCCGCGACGGAACCGGTATTGGCGACGGCGTTGCCGCCCGCCGCCTTGATCTCATTGACGACCTGCTGGGCGACCGAGACATCGCTGCCCTCGCCGCCCAATCCGGTGCCGAGGTCGTTGACGACGACCGACGCGCCCTCCGCCGCGAGGAGCATCGCGATCCCCCGCCCGATGCCCCGCCCCGCCCCCGTGACGATGGCCGATTTCCCGTCCAACTTACCCATACGTCCTCCTTTGGAACCGGATCAACTGAAACCGGATCAACGCAAAGGTCGCAGAGACGAAGAGAACACAGAGGGGAGAAAAGGGAGTATTTTGATCCCGCTTTTCTCTCTTTCTCTGTGTTCCTCTGTGTTTTCTGCGTCTCTGCGGTTCAATCGTTTTCCTCCCGTTTCAGACCTGGCGGAACTCGATCACCTGCGTCGTGCGATCCCAGATGGCGAACTGGCCGACCGCCAGCGCGCCGGGGTTGATGAGGTAGCGGCGGCGCGGGTCGAGCGTCAACTTTCCCCGCGCGATGTCAATCGTGCCGCGCTCGTCGCGGGCGCTGCGGTAATGTGTGTGCCCGGCGAAGGTGATCCGCGCGCCGTCGTGTTCCGGCGCTTCCGGCGCGCCGAGCACCTGCAGGAGCGGGTTCACCCGCCCCCACTCGTCCCCCTCGTGCGTCAGGCAGACATCCTCGATCACGACGCGCTCGCGCAGGTCGCCGAGCAACCGGATCGTTTCGCCATGCAGGTCCACCTCCTGACGGGCCGCCGCGAGCGCGATCTCCCGCTCGTGGTTGCCGTAGACGCCGACGACGTGCCACCCCGCGAGCGCCCGCGCGCAGGCGTCCGCCTGTTCGGTGCGGTCTATCAGGTCGCCGAGGAGCGCAATCGTCGCCACCCCCTCCGCGCGGCACGCGTCCAGCGCATGGCGGAGCGTCCGGTGCGCGCCATGGACATCCGCGAACAGCCCCACGACCGCGCCGAGTTTCATCCTGCCCCGTTCGTCCCCGGCACGATCAGGCAGTCCACCACCCGCGCGCCCGCGCCTTGATCGAAGACGAGCAGCGGGTTGATGTCAATCTCGCTCACCACGTCGCGCAGATCGAGGCAGAGTTGCGAGAACTTGCCGAGGATGTCCACCACCGCGTCGGTGTCGGCGGGCGAAGCACCCCGCGCCCCTTCGAGGATCGCCGCACCGCGCAACCGACCGAGCATCGCGCGGCTGTCGTGCTCCGTGAGCGGCGGCACACCGAGCGCGACATCCTTCAGGACCTCGACGAAGATGCCGCCCAGCCCGACCGCCACCGCCGGGCCGTACGCCGGGTCCTGCGTCATGCCGAGGATCAGTTCCCGCCCGCCGGAGACCATCTCCTGCACGAGTACACCCGTAACCTCCGCCTCCGGCTTGTACTGCCGCGCGCTCGCGAGGATTGTGTCGAACCCTGCGCGCACGGCAGCATCGTCCGCAAGGTTCAGAAGGACGCCGCCCGCCTCGGTCTTATGCGCGATGTCCGCCGACTCGATCTTGAGGACGACGGGGTAGCCAATCGCCTGCGCCGCCGACACCGCTTCGTCGGCATTCTTCGCCAACTGCTCGCGTGTGACGGGGATGCCGTAGAGCGCCAGGACTTCCTTTGCGGCACGCTCGACCAGCGGCTTCCCGTTCGCGGCGGCGACGAGCGCACGCGCCTCTCCCGCCACCGCGCTTTCCGCGCCCGTCGGGCGGTTTCCCGCTTGTCGCGTCCGCTGGAAGTCGGCGTAGCGGATGAGCGAACGCACAGCGCGCAGGCCATTCTCCACGCCCTGCAAGAATGGGACGCCATCCCATTTCATCGTCGGCTCGACCGGATCCTGATCGTAGCGGCGGCCATCCTGCACGCGGCCGGTGACGAGTGACATGATGAAGAAGTTTTTGTCCGGAAAACGTTCCGGCATCGTGCGGAGAACCTCGCCGACCGGCGTCGTGAGGTCAACGCGGGTCGGATACGCCTGGCCGTAGATGACGGTATGGATATTCGGGTCCTCGGCCATCGAGACGAGCGAGCCTTCCATGATCTCCGGCTGCGTCGCCGCCTGCCCGGTCGTGTCGAGCGGGTTACCGACGGTGCCGTACTCCGGGATCACCGGCGCCAGTTTCGCGACCGTCTCCGGCGCGAGTTGCGGCAGCGAGACACCGAGGTCCTGGCTGAGGTCCGCGACGAGGCCGCATGCGCCGCCGGAGACGAAGATCGTCCCGACACCGGGGCCATTCGGCAACCGCTTCGCATGGAAGACGGCGAGCGTCTCGATCATCTCGTCGAGGTTGTAGACGCGGACGATGCCGTACTGCCGCATGATCGCGTCCGCGATCGCGTCGGAGCCGACGAGCGAGCCGGTGTGCGCCTGCGCCGCCCGCTTGCCCGCATCGGATCGCCCGACCTTGAGGACGACGAGCGGTTTGCGCCGCTCCGCCGCCATCTCCGCCACGCGGAGCAGTTTCTGCGGATCGCGGAACTGCTCGATGAAGCAGCCGACGACTTCTGTCTCGTCGTCCTCCACGCAGTAGCGCATGAAGTCGGTCGCATCGAGGTCGGCTTCGTTGCCCGTCGTGACGACATAGGTGTAGCCGAACTCGCGATCCAGCGGCGGGATGACGGCGCTGTATGCGAGCAGGCCGCTCTGGAAGACGATGCCGATCGGGCCGCGCCGCACATTCGTGTACGCGCCGGATTTGGCCACCATCTTCGCGGGCGTGCTGATGATGCCGAGGCAGTTCGGCCCGACGACGCGGATGCCGGTACGCCGCGCGAAATCGCGGATCTGCTCCTGCCGCCGGTGCGCCTCATCGTCGCTCTGCTCGCCGAAGCCGCTGGTGATGATATTGACCGCCCCAACCTGCGCGCGCTCCGCCTGCCCGAGCACATCGAGCACCAGATTGCTCGGCACGACGACCATTGCGAGGTCCACGCTGCCGGGAATCGCATCCAGCGTCGGGTAGCACGGGCAGCCGAGCACCTCTTGATGGCGCGGCGTGACGCCGAAAACCTCGCCCTCGTAGCCGTTATTGAGCAGCAGGCGATGAATATTGAAGGCGAACCCCGGTCGCGGCGTCGCGCCGACAATGGCGATCCGCTTCGGGTGGAAAAGCGCATTCATGGCGCGATTGAAGGTCGCATCCTCGCGCACCGCGCCGTGCATCTGATCTGCCTGCGAAACTATCGCCATCCCTTCATCCCCTCCGGAAAGACGAACGACCCGTCATTTGTCTGAGCAAATGGTGGTGGCGGGGGTGCACCCGCCCCCACCGAAGAAGGCAGGGGGGAACCCCCCCCCCACCGGAGTATAGGA
>JAICIL010000347.1 GCA_025924435.1 Chloroflexia bacterium
TACGCCGGCGAGCGCGGCGCTCGCCGTGCTGATGCCGAACGTAAGGAAGCGGGCGAGGTACGCCACGAGGATAATCCAGAGTGTGTTGTACAGCCGCAGCCCGAAGAGCGGCCGGGCGAAAGCAAGGATGAAGGCGAGCGCCAGCACGGTCCCCGGCACGGCGTAGGGCAGCGTCGCCAGCGTCTCCAGCGCGCCGCTGCCCCGGACCCGCCCGCGCAGCCGGAAATAGGCCAGCGCGCCGCCGAGCGCCATGATGATCGTCGCGCTCAGGGCGGCGAGCAGCAGGCTATTGCGGATCGCGCGCCGCGTGGCGGCGGTCTCCACGAAGGCGATGTGGAAGTTGTGCAGCGTCAAGTTCCCCGGTGTCGGCGCGTACCCCGCGACCCGTGTCAGCGCGGAGAGGGCGACGGCGACGAGCGGCGCGACGAGCACGCCGACCGCGAAGAGCGCGGCGAGCGCGGCCACGGGCAGGCGCCACCGGCCGAGCGGCAAGCGATCCACCGCCCGGCCCTGCGCCCCGGTGATGCTGTACCGCCGTCGCGCCAGCAACCGCCGCTGCACAAACAGCGCGCCGCCCGCCACGGCGACGAGCAGGAGCGACATCGCGGCGGCGAAGGCGAGGTTGTTGCGCGTGTCGTAGTCGAGCGCCACCTGATAGATGCGCGTCGTCAGGACGAAGTATCGCCCCGGAATGCCCATCACCGCCGCGATGCCGAAATCCGCGATGCAGGTGACGAAGACGAGGAACGCCCCCGCGAGGACGGCGGGCGCGAGCAGCGGCAGGCTGACATCGCGGAAGACGCGGCGCGACGACGCGCCCGCCACCCGCGCCGCGTCTTCCAGCACCGGCTGGAAGCGGTCGAGCGCGGCCACCACCGGCAGGTAGACGAGTGGGTAATGGTGCAGCACGAGCAGGAAGACCACCCCGCCCGCTCCGTACGGATGGATCAGCGGGTCGCTCGTCCCCGCGAGATGCTTGTACGCCTGGTTGACGTAACCCACCGGGCCGATGATCTGCAGCCAGGCGATCGCGCCGATGAACGACGGCACATAGAACGGCAGCGCGAAAATCAGCCGGAAAAACGACGGCGCCGGGAGATTCGTCCGCACGACGAGCCAGGCGAGGACAACGCCCAGCATCGTGGCAATCGCCGTCGCGCAGACGCCGACGACGAGCGTATGGCCGAAGGCGCTGCGGGTCCGGGCGTCCGTCGCGAGATCGTGGTACGGCGCGAAGGTGACAGCCGCCGTCGCGCCGACATGGAAGGAGCGCCAGACGAGCCGGTACGCCGGATAGAGGACAACGAAGGCGATCACCGCGATGAGCAGCGCGAACGCCGCCGTCTCCGCGCGCACAAGGCCGCGCCCCCGCGCCCGCCATGTATCGCCGCGCCCACCCCCGGCCTCGCTCCCCACAGGCCCGGCGAGGCCCGGCAGAACCTCCGGCGTCCGCACGCTACGCCCCGAAGATGTCCGCGAACTGCTTCTTCGCGTCCGGCAACTGCTTGGCGACCGCCGCCGCGTCCACCGGGAATTCCTTGATGTTCCCCGGCACACCGGCGGGCGGCGCGATGCCCGGCACGAGCGGGATGTAGTTCTGCGAGACGATCAGCGCCTGCCCGTCCGGCGAGAAGACGAAGTCCACGAAGGCTTTCGCGGCGTCGAGGTTCTTCGTCCCGGCGACGATGGCGATCGGCTCGGTGACGGGGATCGCGCCATCGGTCGGGTAGAGCATCTCGACGGGCGAGCCTTTCGCCTTCGCCGCCCGCACGCCGTTGTCCGTGACGATGCCGACGGGCGATTCGCCGGAGATGATCTTGTTCAGCGCGTCGCCGTTCGCCTGCACAACCGTCATGCCGTTCTTCTGCAACCCCTTGACGAAGTCCGCGCCGTACACCGTGTTGTTGAGGAAGACGGCGTAATTGAGCGCCGCCGCGCCGGAATACTGCGGGCTGGGCGAGACGAGTTTGCCCTTGTAATCCGGCTTCAGGAGGTCCTTCCACGTCGCGGGCTTCGGCAGATTCGCGGTCGTGTTAACGGCGATGCCGCTGTTGATGATCTTCGTGCCGGTGTAGTACCCCTCCGCGTCCACAAACTGCTTGTCGAGCGACCCGGCGAGCGGCGATGTGTAGGGCTGGAGGAATTTGTCCGCCTTCAGGTTTTCCATCGTCGGCGCGTCCGCAATCAGCAGGACGTCCGCCTGGATGCTTTTCGCGTCCTGCTCGGCGCGCAGTTTGGCGATCACCTTCTCCGTGCCGTCGCGGTAGATCGTGACGGCGACGTTCGGGTACTTCTTGTTGAACGCCGCCTTGAGGCCGTCCGCGTCCGCCTGCACGGCCGAGGTGTAGAGCGTCACTTTGCCGGTGAGGTTCGGCGAGGCTGCGGAGCCGACCGGCGCCGCCGTCCCGCTCGTGCTCGCCGCGACGGCGGGTGTCGAGGCGCCGGTGGTTGCCGTGACGCCCGGCGCAGTCGTGACGGCGGCGGTTGCGGTCGGCGCGGTCGGCGGCACGGTCGGGCTGCCGACGGGGACGGCGGTGCCGTTCGTGCTCGCGGCGCTCGCCGGGGTGGATGCCGCGCTCGTCGAGGTACCGGCGGGTTTCGGCGTCTCGGTCGCCTTCGACCCGCCGCACGCGGCGAGGGCCGCCGCCGCCGCGCTCGCCGCGATCCCGCACAGAAATTGTCGCCGTGCCAGGCGCTCGCCCATGATGATCGCTCCTTCTCGCAGCCGGTCGTCGCACAATCGTCGTAGCATAGCCGATCCGGCGATTGCAATACATGGGCCGCCATCATTGCGCACGGCCCGACACGGTCAGTCTCGACCACGAGCGTGATGCCCGGGTTAACGACGGAGCGGAAAGTACGCCAGGCACCGCGTCGGTTGCGCCAGGTGCCGCCGCTCATGTACAGTCCCTCCGCGAGGTGCGGCATCGCACCCGCCCGCGTACGACCGAGGGATGAAATGGTATCCGATCCACGCGAAACGACCGAGGCACCTGGACGCGACAGCAATATCTTGCGCGCGGCGTATGATGGATTCCTCGACCTCTTTGTCGTCTCGTCGAGTTCCGGGGCGAGCCTCGCCTATCTCGACGGCATCCGAGCGGTCGCGGTAATCCTCGTCGTCGTCTTCCATGTCTGGGCATTGTCCGGCATGCCGCGTTTCGCGATGACGACGCCCGTCACCCATCGCGGCCACGACGTGACGGTTTTCCTCGGATCGGGCTTTGTCGGCGTCATCCTCTTCTTCGTGCTGAGCGGGTTTCTGCTCTCGCAGCACTGGCTGCATGCCGATTTTCAGGGCAGGCCGCGACCGAGCACGCACGTGTATTTCCGCCGCCGCCTGCTGCGGATCGTTCCCGGTTATTATGCCTGCCTTTTCCTGACGCTGCTGCTCCTCTGCCCGTTTCTCATCCCGCCGGCGCGGATATACAGCGGGCAAGGCGCGTTCGTCCTCGGCGCGCATCTGCTCTTCCTGCAATACATTTTCCCCTCCGCAAACTCCGGCTCGTTCAACATCCACGGCCACCTGTGGACGCTGACGATTGAGATGATCTTCTATCTCGTGCTACCCTTCGTCGTTGTGTGCTTTTTCCGGCGCCGCTGGATGGCCGCGCTGCCGCTCTCCGCCCTCGTGTCACTCACCTGGCTCTATCTCTGCCAGCATTCGCTCGGCCCACTCGTCCATCTGCTGGAAACCCGCTCGCACATTGACGAGGCGGCGGCGCGCTATTTCCTGTCGCAGCAATTCCCCGCGCATTACGTCAGTTTCGCCTTTGGCATCGCGCTGGCGAACCTCGCCTATCGGTATCAATCGGGCTGGTTGCATCATGGCATGTGGCGCTATCTCACCGCACGCTGGATGGGTATCGGCTCTTTCCTCGTCGGCGGCCTGATCGTCGCGTATACCATGAACACCATCGTGTACCCCGGCCCGCTGCCGACGTATTACTTCTGGGAGCCGTCGGTCTCCATCGGCTTCTCGCTGATGATCGGCGGGGTGATCGTCGGCGGCCGGGCGTTGCAGGCGCCCTTCGGCTTCCTGCCCCTGCGGTTTATCGGCCTGGTCGGCTATTCGGCGTACTTGTGGCACATGCCGCTCATCTATCTCATCAACAAGTTCCCCACCGTCGCCGCCCTGCCGCCCGCGTCGCGCTTCTCTCATGTGCTTCTCTACACGACGATTGCCCTCACGCTGGTCAGCGGTTTCATGTTCCTCGCCGTCGAGAAGCCCTTCCTGCTCCGTGGCAGGCGGCAGAGCGCGGCGCGGGAGACGATTCCCGCTCGCCCGACCGTGCGCGAGCACGCGATGGCGCAGCAAGTCGCGACGGCCGCGAGTGCCGCCGACGGGTGAAATGCCCGGCACTGGCGCGTCCACGCCCGCGGGCGATTCCGCACAAGCCTTCGCAGGCATCTCGTATACTGCTAGAATGGACAATCGTTTCGTCGCGCCCGCACGCGGGCTTCACCCTCATCGA
>JAICIL010000348.1 GCA_025924435.1 Chloroflexia bacterium
GACGCACATCAACCCGCAACTGATCGAGACGCTGGCGGCGCACGACCAACTCGTGCCGTACATGGATTTCCCCTTGCAGCACGCACACCCGGCGATCCTCCGCGCGATGGGTCGTCCCTCCGACGCCGCCCAGACCCGCCGCACCATCGCCGCCTTGCGCGAGCGCATGCCCGACATCGCCCTGCGCACAACCTTCATCGTCGGCTATCCGGGCGAGACGGAGGAGCAGTTCCGGACGCTGCTCGATTTCATCGCGGAGATGCAATTCGACCACGTCGGCGCGTTCACGTACTGCGACGAGCCGGGCACCCGCGCCGCGCTGCTGCCGGATGACGTGCCCGCCGAGGTGAAGCAGGAGCGCTACGCCCGGCTGATGGAGGTGCAGCGCGCGATCTCCCTCGCCAAGAACCGCGCGCTCGTCGGCCAGACGCTCGATGTGCTGATCGAGGGCGAGGGCGAAGTCGAGGACGAGGACGGCGCGACCGTCCCGATCAGCGCCGGGCGCGCGAAGCGGCACGCCCCGGAGGTGGACGGCCTCGTCTTCGTCGCGGGCGTCCACCCGATCGGCGGCATCATCCCCGTGCGGATCACGGAGGCGGACGAGTACGACCTCTGGGGCGACGCGCCGGAACTCGTCGCGGCAGCGCCCCCCCGCGCGCGCCCGCAAGCGAAACGTCGCCGTCATCAGTAAGAAAACACTGAACCGCCAAGACGCCAAGGACGCCAAGAGATACGGAAAAGAGAAGGGAATCATGAAAAGTCCTTCTCCTCTGTTCTCTTTCCCTCTTGGCGTCCTTGGCGTCTTAGCGGTTCAACGTATTTCGATGAGGCTGTGTATGGGAGGGGAGCGGATTGGAATCGGCGCTGCTCAGGCGCGGATTGCGCCTCGAATACGCGACGCTGGGCTGGAATGTCGTCGGCGTGGGCATCGTCATCGCGGCGGCGGTCGCGGCCCGGTCGGTGGCGCTCGCGGGCTTCGGGCTGGATTCGCTGATCGAGATCTTCGCCTCCGTGATCGTCGTCTGGCAACTGAAGGGCGTCAATGAGGATCGGGAACGGCGGGCGCTCCGCCTGATCGGCGGCGCGTTCTTCGCCCTGGCGATCTACGTATTTGTCCAGGCGGCATACGTCCTCGTCCTCCAGGCGCGACCGGGCACATCGCTACCCGACATCCTCTGGCTGGCGGCGACGCTCGTCGCCATGCTCCTGCTGGCATCGGGGAAGCGCGCCACCGGCGCGCATCTCGGCAACGCGGTGCTGATGACCGAGGCGCACGTCACGCTGATAGACGCATACCTCGCCGGGGCCGTGCTGATCGGCCTCGTGCTGAACGCGCTCTTCGGCTGGTGGTGGGCTGATCCGCTCGCCGGATTGGTGATCGTCTATTACGGCGTCAAAGAAGGCTACGCCGCGTGGCGCGGTGAGGACGAAGCGGTAAGATCATCGAAACCATCATCAAGACACCAAGAGCACTAGGACGAGAGAAGAGAGGAAGTCCGGGATTGCCTTTTCTTACCTTCTCTTCTTCCTGTTTCCTTGGTGTCTTGGTGGTTCAACTCTGCTCCCTCACGTCGTCTGCGTCGGGCCGGTATCGGGCGATAAGAGGCGCGTGACTTGATTAATCAGTTCGTCAATGTCGAATGGCTTCAGGAGCAACCCGACGCCCTTCTCGGTCAGGTAGCCCTGAATCTCCTGCGCCTTGCGAATCTCGGCGGTGCAGACCAGGACGGGGATTTTCTCCGTCTCACGGTGCATCTTCATCTTTTGCAGCGTCTGCCAGCCGACGTACTCGCGATCGAAGACGAGATCGAGCACGACCAGGTCCGGCGCGGCCTCGATGATCTTGCGCAAGTCCTCAACGGCGAAGCCGAGCGCGGTGACGCGATACCCCTCATCCTCCAGAATCATCCGGAAGAGATCGAGGATTTCCTGCGTGTCGTTCACAACGAGAATATGCTTGCCACCCGCCATCCCCGCGGCATCCGGCATTGCCCATCACCTCCCCGCGCGTAGTGTCGCCAACAAGCGCGTATCCGTCAACTCATTGCCGTGCGCCGAAGATTCTCAAGCATGCCACCGCAGGGTTAATGCCCTTCCCGACGCGGCCAGACGGGGCGGAAAAGCACCCACTGCCCCGGATCGTGCGCGATGGTCATCTCGATATTGGCGAGGATGCGCCGCATGTTCTCCGCGACATCCGCCGCCATGTCGCCGCTGCGTTGGAGCGACACGCGCCGCAAGATGAAGCCGTAGCGATTCCCCGTCATGCGCGGTGTCATCACCGTCACGAGTTCCGCGCCCGTCGCCAGCGCCATGCGGATATGTCCCATCGGCAGGGTCGTCGGCGCGCCGAAAAAGGTCGCGGGCGCGCCGGTGCCGCTCCAATCGCGGTCCACGACCATCCCCACCACTTTCCCATCCTTCAGCGCCCTCATCACGCGCCGGACACCGCCCGGTTCCTCGACCTGCTCGATCTGCCAGCCGCGCGACTTCCGCAGGTACGTCACGGAATCATGGACGAAGTGCGAGGTCGTCCGCCCGACGAGCAGCGACGCATCGTAGCCGCGATTGATGATGAACTGGCCCATGATGTCGAAGGCGCCGTAATGGGCGGTGCAGATAACCACCCCGCGCCCCGCCGCCAGCGCCTCCTCGACCACGTTCCAGTCGCCATCGAACCGCACCTGCCGTTCCAGCCGTTTGAGCGAGACGCGCGGCACGCGCAGGAGATCGAAGCCATTGCGCGCCTGCATCCGAAAGGCTCGCCGGGCCGCGCCCTGCACGGCGATTGCCGACACGCCCGCCCCCATGACGTGGCGCATGTTGTCCGTCACGTTGGCGCGAAGGTTCGTGTTGCGCCGGTAGAAATAGTCGCCGAACCGATCCGCAAGCCAGTAGCCGACCGGCCGGGGGATCGCGAGCAGCGCGACGCTGACGACCTGCGCCGCATAGTTGCCGAACCGCCGCAGCCACCGGGGCGGCGCGTCAATCCACGATTGAATCACCGCCCGCGCTTTCATACGAAAGCCTCGATCGGCCAGCCGCGCGCTTCCGCCTCCCTGCGCAGCCGGTCGTCCGGGTTGACGCAGATCGGGTTGCCGACGAGCGCCAGCATCTCCGCGTCCGTGTAGTGGTCCGCGTAGGCATAGGAGGCCGCGAGGTCGAGGTTGCGGTCATCCGCGAACCGCTTGATGAGGAGCGCCTTCGCCCGCCCGTAGGGGTGCGGCCCCTCCAGGCGTGTCGTCAATTTCGGGCCGCGCCCCGGCGCCGTGGCGGCCTTGACCGCCAGCCGCGTGGCGATGACATGGTTGATGCCGAGAAATTCCGCCATCGGTTGCAGGAGGAACCAGAGGGAGCCGGAGAGCATCACCGTCGTGTGCCCGCGCTCCCGGTGCGCGGCGACCGCCTCGATGCCGCGCGCCGCGAGGCGCGGGCGGATGTCCCGCGCGAAGCAGTCCGCCCCCAACTGCTGCATCTCGGCGAGGTCTTTGCCGCGGAGGTACGGGCGGTGCCGCCGGATGCTCTGTGCGATGCGCGACGGCGTCGGGCGCAGATGCCGGAGCGTGAAGCCCGCCGTCAGGAGCGCCTCCCGCACGCCGAGTTCCCGCTTCTCCCAGAGATAGCGGAGGAACAGCCGTTCGGCGGTGGTGCCCGGCAGGAGCGTGCGATCCACATCGAAGACCGCGCCGATGGCGGACGCCGGGGTCTCGACTTGCGGGACGACCAAGATTTCGGTCGCCTCGACGACCGCGCGATTGCCGACGAGCGGGACGGTCGTCTCGACCGCTTCGGGGAGATTGGATGGATCGGAGCGCACGCGGCTGCCGGGCTGGTCACTCACCGGACGCCTCCGGCGGGAGGAGCTCGGCGTCAACGCGCGCGTCGCGCCCCCCGCGCAGCCGCTCGCGCATCAGGCGCTGCTCCGGCGCCTGGCCGCGCAGATAGTCCCACGAGTCGTACACCACCGGCAGGCCGCGCACGAACGAGAGGATCACGGCGCTGTAGACGAAGAACCACGTCGCGAAGCGGCCCCCGGCGGTGTCGTACCACGAAAGGAACCCGTTGGTATGCGCGAGCCGCGCGCCGAAGAGACCGGCGAGGAAGCCGAAGGCGAGCACCTTCGCCACGCCGTAGAAGGCGCGCATGAAGCGCGACCCGGTCAGCCACTGCGTCACCGGCGAGCGCATCATCGAGTTCTTGCCGAACGCCGTCTTTCCCGCTTTGAGGCCGAGGGAGCGCATCGCGTCAATCATGAAGCCGCGCGTCATCATCGCGAGCGGGATCCAGACCTTGATGACGCCGAGATGGGCGAAGACGATCCAGAAGGTCATCTCCACCACGCGATCGCCGGCGATATCGAAGACCGCGCCGAACTCGTCCGCCCGGCCCCGCCGCCGCGCGACGATGCCGTCGAGCGCGTCGGAGGCGATAATCAGATAGACGAGGACGAC
>JAICIL010000349.1 GCA_025924435.1 Chloroflexia bacterium
CCGCCGCCAGCAGCCCGAGGGCGCCGCGCGGGCTTGCGCCGAGATAGATCTCGTCGTGCCGCCGCGTCGCCTCCGCCGTCGAAACGATGTATTCGAGGATCAGCGGGTCCACACGCACATTCTCGATGATGTACTGCTGCGCCTCGACGAGTTCGGAGACGTCCACCACCTGCTCGATGCGCGAGAGCGGATGGCCGGACATCTGGTTTTGCAGGACGGCGATCTCTTCCATGTGTGTTGGGTAGCCGAGGGAGAGGCGCAGGAGGAAGCGGTCCAGCTGCGCCTCCGGCAGTGGAAACGTCCCCTCGTATTCAATCGGGTTCTGCGTCGCGAGGACGACGAACGGCGTCGGCAGGTCGTGCGTCTCGCCGTCCACCGTGATCTGCCGCTCCTCCATCGCTTCGAGGAGGGCGGACTGCGTCTTGGGCGTGGCGCGGTTGATCTCGTCCGCCAGGACGATCTGCGCGACGACGGGGCCGGGCCGATACTCGAAGACGCGCGTCCCCTGATTGAAGATGGAGACGCCCGTCACGTCGCCGGGCAAGAGGTCCGGCGTGAACTGGATGCGCTTGAATGAACAGCCGATCGAGCGGGCAACCGTCTTCGCCAGGACAGTCTTGCCGACCCCCGGCACATCCTCGATCAGGACATGGCCGCGGCACAAGAGCGCGACGAGCGTCAGTTGCACTTCCCGACGCTTGCCGACGATCACCTGCTCGACATTCGCGACGACACGATCCGCGATATTCTGGACAGGCGTCATCGCCTCCGATGATGAGGGGGTTCGCATCCCCGGTCGCTCCCTTCAACGTCGCCCGGAACCGATGGACAACCGCTCGCACCCGGCCCACCGAAACCGTGCATCATCACCCTCTACGGTTGGGCGCCCTATCATGGTTTGCCCGGTACCCGGATACTCCCCCACCAACCGCATCGCGATGCGGGCAGGGCATTGATCTTGCCCGTCACTCTGACCAGATAGGAACACGCCGCGAGTATATCATAGTGTTTCCGCATGCGCGCCATACGCGCAAACTCGTTGCACGGTGTATGCTGGCCGAGTCGCACGGAAAGGGAGCGGGTGGAGCAACCAATCATCCTCATCGGCGCGGGCCACAACAGCCTCGTCACGGCGGCCTACCTCGCCCGCGCGGGCTACCCCGTCCGCGTCCTCGAACGCCGCCCGACGATCGGCGGCGCGGTCCACACGCAGGAACTCTGGCCGGGCTACCATGTGGACACCTGCTCGTCCTTCCACGTCCTCATCCACCTGACCGGCATCATCGAGGAACTCGGCCTCTCTCGATACGGCCTCCGCTATCAGAATGCCGACCCCTTCGCCTTCGCCCCCTTCCCGGACGGCACGACGCTCCGCTTCTACAAGGACGTGGACCGCACCTGCGGGGAGATCGCCCGCGTCAGCCCGCGCGACGCGGAGGCGTACCGCGCCTTCGTCGGCCTCTGGAGCCGGTTCAACGAGGCGGTCTTCGGCGCGTTCACCGCACCGCCCGCACCGCAATTTATGTTCCCCGCCATCCTCAAACGGGTCGGGCGTGATTTGCCGAAGCAACTCCGCCTCGGCCGGTCGGATACGCTCTTGCAGACGATCCTCAAGCCGTACGGCGCGCTGCTCGACGAACTGTTCGAGAGCGAGTACGTCCGTGCGCCGCTGGCGTGGCTGGCGGCGCAATCCGGTCCCGGCCCGGACGAGGTCGGCGGCGGGGCCTTCCTCACCGCGCACACGATCTACCACACCGTCGGGCTGACGCGACCGGTCGGCGGTTCCGGGATGCTCAGCGAGGCGCTCGCCGCCTGCATCCGCGACCACGGCGGCGAAATCATCGCGGACGCGCCCGTCCGCCGCATCCTCGCGCGCGATGGCCGCGTGCGCGGCGTCGAACTCGCGAGCGGCGAGCGGATGGACGCCGCGACCGTCGTCGGCGGCGCGCATGTGCAGACGACGCTGCTCGATCTGGTCGCACCGGGCGATCTCCCCGCCGCGCTGCGCCGCCGCGTCGCCGCGCTCCGCATCGCCAACGGCATGGGCATGACGATCCGCTGCGCGACCGAGACGCTGCCGCGCTATCCGCACGCGCCGGACGACGCGCACAACGGGATGCAACTGATCTGCCCGTCCGTGGAGTACCTGCGCCGCGCGCGCGACGCGGCGGCGTCCGGCATGCCGCCGACGCACCCCGCGCTCGTCGTCATGACGCCGACCGCCACCGACGCGACGCTCGCCCCGCCGGGGAAGCAGATCACCGTCATCTGGGCGCAGTATCATCCCTTCGATCTCGCGCCCGGCGCGGGGACATGGGCGGAAATACGCGAGCGCGAAGGGCGGAAACTGCTGACCGCGCTGGAGCCGTACGCGCCCGGTATCGCGGACGCCGTGACGGAGACGTACCTGAAATCGCCGGTGGACTTGCAGGAGGAGAACGGGCTGATTCGCGGCCACCTGATGCATCTCGACATGGCGCTCGACCAGTTGTTCATGTTCCGCCCGCTGCCGGAACTGGCGAACTACCGCACCCCGATCGGCGGCCTCTACCTCACCGGCGCGAGCATGCACCCCGGCGGCGGCGTCTCCGGCGCGCCCGGCAAAAATACCGCGACGATCATGCTGCGCGACCTCGCCGCGCGCAGCCCCCGCCGCTGGGTCCGCCCGGTCGGTCTCGCGGCCGGCGGCGCGGCGGCCGCCCTGCTTGCCAACCGCCGCGCGGCGCGGCGGCGCATGTAATTGGATCGGTGGAAGCAGCAGCGGTGTTGGTCGTCAAGGGGACACCGCCGGATGGTTCCACGGGCGGTGATCGCGCATGATCGCGTTGAGGATGTTCCTTCCACCGCAGCCTTAATCGAATCTTTACACGTCAGCAGGCACCCATCCGGGCGGCCACATCCTTCTTCTCGTACGCACTTAAGGGCAGGGGGCTTGCAGCGTATCTTGCCGCTGGTATCGCTCTATTCCTGATTACCCATGCGTGGTACATTCGCATCCTCAGTCTGATCGCGTTTCGCCGGGCGCTCATTGGCTACTATGGCTGATCCCGTTCGTAGCAGAGGATGGATGACGAATGCAGAACCGTGGCACGCTCCCGTCGGTCGAAGGCGTCGAGGTCACCGGGGCGATCAATCCGGGCTACGAGGAAATCCTCACGCCGGATGCGCTCGGCTTCGTCGCGTCGCTGGCGCGGGCCTTCGAAGGTCGGCGGCAAGGTCTGCTCGCGCGGCGCGTCGCCCGGCAGGCCGAGATAGACGCCGGGAAATTGCCCGACTTCCTGCCCGAGACGCGCGACATCCGCGAAAGCGATTGGACCGTCGCGCCCGTCCCGGCGGACTTGCGGGATCGCCGCGTCGAGATCACCGGGCCGGTGGATCGCAAGATGATTATCAACGCGCTCAACTGCGGCGCGAAGGTCTTCATGGCCGATTTCGAGGACGCGAATTCCCCCACCTGGGCGAACAACATCGAGGGGCAGATCAACCTGCGCGACGCCATCAACAAGACGATCACCTTCGACAATCCGGATGGGCGCGTCTATCGCCTCAACGACACGATTGCGACGCTGCTCGTCCGGCCGCGCGGCTGGCACCTGAACGAGAAGCACGTCCTCATTGACGGCGCGCCGATCTCCGGCAGCCTCTTCGACTTCGGCCTCTATTTTTTCCACAACGCGCGCCAACTGCTGGCGAACGGCAGCGGGCCGTACTTCTACCTGCCGAAGATGGAGAGCCATCTGGAGGCGCGGCTCTGGAACGACGTCTTCGTGATGGCGCAGGACGCCCTCGTCATCCCGCAAGGCACGATCAAGGCGACGGTGCTGATCGAGACGATCCTCGCCGCCTTCGAGATGGACGAGATCCTGTGGGAACTGCGCGAGCACTCGGCGGGGCTAAACTGCGGACGCTGGGACTATATCTTCAGCTTCATCAAGAAATTCCGCAATCATCCTGAGTACCTCCTGCCCGATCGCGGCGAAGTGACGATGGACCGCCATTTCCTCGAGTCCTACGTCAAATTGCTGATCGCCACGTGCCATCGGCGCGGCGTACACGCCATGGGCGGAATGGCCGCGCAGATCCCGATCAAGAACGACCCGGTCGCGAACGAGGCTGCACTCGAAAAGGTCCGCCAGGACAAACTGCGTGAAGTCTGGGCCGGACACGACGGCACCTGGGTCGCGCATCCGGGCCTCGTCCCCGTGGCTCGGCGCGTGTTCGACACGCACATGCCGTTCCCGAATCAAATCGAGCGCAAGCCGGAGGTCCACATTACGGCGTCCGACTTGCTGTCAGCGCCCCCGGGACAGATCACCGAGACCGGGCTGACGCGCAATATCGATATCGGCCTGCAGTATTTGGCGGCGTGGCTCTGCGGCAATGGCTGCGTTCCCATCTACCACCTGATGGAAGACGCCGCCACCGCCGAGATCTCGCGCGCCCAG
>JAICIL010000350.1 GCA_025924435.1 Chloroflexia bacterium
CCGCGCGCCAACGGCAGCGAGCACGCCGCCACCCGCCGTCGCCACGGAAGCGGACGCCATTCGCATCGCCCGCACGGTCGTCTCGCCGTACATCGCCACATGGCAGGATGTCATCGCGAAGCGCGACAACGGCGTGTGGCGCGTCGTCTTCCGCAACTACGACCCGCTCCCGAAAGGCGCGACGCCGAACGAGGATTACTGGCGCGTGCCGCTCAGCGTCTTCATAGATGCCGAAACGGGGATCGTCCTGCGCCAGGAATACATCTGAAAACTCACCGCCGGCCCCTCTCTATCGCCGGACGGACCTCGCTCATTTCTCCGATCTCGGGGCGATGGAGCGGGGAGCGAATCGCGTCGCAGACCCGTCGAGCGCGGCTCCGTGCTCTGGTACACTCCGGTCGGAGGTGCGCGTATTGTGACCGAACAACCGTTGAAACTGGTGATCGCCTCCGGCGGCACCGGCGGGCATATCAGCCCGGTGATCGCCGTCCTGGACATCTTGCGCGAGCGGCGCGCGGTGGACGCGACGTGGATCGGCGGCACATGGGGCATCGAGCGGGAGGCGGCGGTGCGCGCCGGTGTGCCATTCGTCGCGATCCAGAGCGGCAAACTGCGACGCTATCTCTCTTGGCACACCCCGATAGACGCCGTGCGCATCCCTCTCGGCTATGCGCAAGCGTACCGGCACCTGAAGCGGATTCATCCGGCGGTCGTCTTCTCCACCGGTGGCTACGTCGCCGTGCCGACCGCGCTCGCCGCCGCGCGCCTGGACATTCCCGTCCTGACGCACGAGCAGACGGCGCAACTCGGCCTGGCGACGCGGATCATCGCGCGCGCCGCCGACGTGCTCGCATTGTCCTTCCCGCTGCCGGAGGCGGCGCAATTCGACGGCACGGCGCGCGTGATCGTCACCGGCAACCCGGTACGCCCCGCGCTCTTCGGCGGCGATGCGGCCCGCGCGATGGCACGCTTCGGCCTCTCGTTGGATATGCCGACGATCTATGCGACGGGCGGGGCGCGCGGTTCATCCCCGATCAACGAGCGGATCGAGCGGGCATTGCCGCTCCTGCTCCCCTCCACACAGATCATCCACGCGACCGGCCCGACCGAGGCGAACGACGACTATCCGCGCCTGACGAAGGTGCGCGACGCCCTGCCGGACGAATGGCGCGCCCGCTACGTCGTCGTGGAAACGCTCGGCGACGAACTGCGCGATGTCTACGCGCTCGCCGCCCTCGTCGTCGGGCGTTCGGGCGCGGGCACGGTCGCGGAGTTGGCCGCGCTCGGCAAGCCGTCCATCCTCATCCCCCTCCCCGGCACCGGCGGCGACGAAGCGACGAAGAACGCCCGCGTCCTCGCCGACGCAAAGGCGGCAATTCTCCTCGCCCAATCCGAGGCGACGCCCGAATTGGTCGCCTCCTACGTGATCGCGCTGCTCAACGACCACCCGCGCCGCGCCCGCATGAGCGAAGCCGCGCGCGCACTCGCGCCGACGAACGCCGCCGCGAAGATCGCGGACGCGCTGCTCGAATTGGCGAACCGTACAGCCTCAGAGGCCGGTGATTAATCTGGCGGATACGGATTGGTGGTGGCGGGCTTCAGCCTGCGATTGGCGACACGCAGGCTGATGGGCATTACCAACTTGATTGGGTACTGGTAGTAACAGGCTTTCCACCCTGCCCTTCGCCGGGGAGCGGCAGGCTGGAAAGCCTGCTACCACCAGGCAATCACCGGGTTAAGTCCTTAATGTTCATCAACCCGCCACCACCCGATTGATAGACAAATCCGCGCCGTCGAGACGGTTAACCTTCTTCTCCCAACGCGGCGGCAATCGCTTCGCGGACGGTGACGGCGCGTGTCAATTCGAGACCTTCGGGCGGACGGCCGCGACCGCGCCGGAGCGCCGCCGGGACAATCGCCCGCTTGAAACCGAGCGATGCCGCTTCCAGCAGGCGGCGGTCGAGATCGCGCACGGAACGCAACTCGCCCGACAGCCCCACCTCACCGATGCAGACCGCCGTCGGGTCCACGCGCACGCTCTTGAACGCCGACGCGACCGCCGTGCAGATGGCGAGGTCCGCCGCCGGTTCCGCGATTTTCAGCCCGCCGACGACATTGACGAAGATGTCCTGATCGCCGAGCGCCAGCCCGACGCGCCGGGACAGCACCGCCGTGAGCAGGAGCAGGCGGTTCGTGTCCACGCCGTTCGCCGTCCGGCGCGGCGTGCCGTACGGCGTCGGGCTGGTCAGCGCCTGCACCTCGACGAGGATGGGCCGCGTCCCCTCGACGGTGACGGCGACGGTCGAACCGGCGGCGTTCGTCACGCGCTCCTGGAGGAAGGCTTCGGAGGGGTTCGTCACTTCGAGCAAGCCCGCGCCCGCCATCTCGAAGACGCCGACTTCGTCCGTTGAGCCGTAGCGGTTCTTGACACCGCGCAGCACGCGATACTGCCCGAAGCGGTCACCCTCCAGATAGAGCACGACATCCACCATGTGTTCGAGCACGCGCGGCCCGGCGATCGCGCCCTCCTTCGTGACGTGGCCGACGATCAGCACCGGAATCTGGCTCGTCTTCGCCCAGCGCATCAGGACAGCGGTGCATTCGCGCACCTGCGTCACGCTCCCGGCGGTGGAGGCGATGCTATCCAGCGCGACGGTCTGGATCGAGTCCACAACGACGAGTTTCGGCTGCAATGCGGCGGCATGGGCAAGGATCGTCTCGACATCCGTCTCGGCGATCACGTAGAGGTCGTCCTGCGCGACATTGAGCCGTTCGGCGCGCAGTTTGATCTGTTGCGGCGACTCCTCGGCGGAGACGTAGAGCACCGGACCATGCTCGACGGCGAGCAGCGCGGCGACCTGCAAGAGCAGCGTGGACTTGCCGATCCCCGGATCGCCGCCAACTAGCACGAGCGAACCCGGCACGAGGCCGCCGCCGAGCACGCGATTCACCTCACCGATGGCGAGCGGCGTGCGCCGGAAACCCTCGCGCGAAATCCGGGCGAGCGGTTCCGGCCGCTGCATGCCCACCGGGAGCGTCGCAAACCCGCCGCGCGTGGCGGTCGCCATCGGCGTCTCCGGCAGCACGACCGTCTCCACCAATGTGCCCCACGCGTCGCACTCCGGGCACCGGCCGAGGAACGCCGGGCTTTCGTACCCGCACGCGCTACAGACATACTTGACGCGGCTCTTCGTCGCCTTCTTCCCCATGCTCACCTTGCGCCTTCCGCCCTTAGCCGTGGATCATCGCTCGCCATAGTATCGCACAAATGTTCTCTCATGGCGACCGAATCGCGCGGCGAACGCGGCGGTACGGCGCGCTCGTGTGCCGGGCGTTATGCGGTGCCGGGCGGCGTGTCGCCGATTTGCGCCAAGGGCGAGTCAACGGCAGGCTCCGCCGCTGCGGACATCCGCACGAAGGTCGCGCGCGGCCCCTCGTCCGATTCGTCGCCCGCCTCCCGGCCTATGCGGAAGTCCACCGGGGTACCGGGGGCGATGTCCTCGAAACGGGTCGCATTGAGCGCGGTACGATGGAAGAAGTATTCGTGACCTTCATCGGACCGGATAAACCCGAACCCTTGCTCCGGCGTCATGCGGACGATTGTCCCGTGCTTCAGGGGCGGTGTCCCATTCCTCATCGAAGCGTCCTCCTTTCAGACGTTGCCGGATCGCATCCAGCGTTCCTCAGGAGATGCATCGCAGAACCGATGCCCATGCACACAGACAAGAAAGAGGCGCTGGCCGAAGCCAGCGCCCGTCGTTACCATGCGATACGGTCTACGTTTCCGCGCCGGCGGTGGCGAGTTCGCCCTCTTCCACGGCTTCGCGCTCCTCCTGGCTGAGGCGGAGCAGGTCGTCCTCCACATCCACGCGAATGCGCTTGCCGGGCACGAACCGCGCATCGAGCAACCCCTCGGCGAGCGGGTCCTCGATCAGGTTCGTGATGATCCGTCGCAGTGGCCGCGCGCCGAACTGCGGGTCGTAGCCGCGCTTGGCGAGCAGGTCCATCGCCTCGTCGCTGACGGTGAGATCAATATCCTGCTCCGCGAGTTGCACGCGGATGCGCTTCAGCAGGAGGTCGGTGATCTGGCGGATGTGCGTGTTATTCAGCGCGTGGAAGACGACGATGGCGTCAATCCGGTTGATGAACTCGGGGCGGAAGGTCCGCTTCAGTTCGTCCATCACCTTCGTGCGCATGTCGTCGTATTGCCGCGCCTGCTGCTTCGCCTCGTCGCCGGTGATCGCGAAGCCGAGGCCGCTGTCGCGCTTCAACTGCTCGGAACCGACGTTCGAGGTCATGATAATGATCGTATTGCGGAAATCCACCTTGCGGCCCTTGGCGTCCGCGAGATTGCCGTCCTCCAGGATTTGCAGGAGGATGTTGAACGCCTCCGGGTGCGCCTTCTCGATCTCGTCGAGCAGGACGACGGAGTAGGACTTGCG
>JAICIL010000351.1 GCA_025924435.1 Chloroflexia bacterium
ATGACTCCTTGCAATACCCTGGACTTCCCTTAACGCCCTGACAAACCATAGGTTCACTCCCCTTCCCGGTTCGGGAAGGGGCCGGGGGTTAGGCCAATGCATATCCTCACCTGGCACATCCACGGCAGTTACCTCCACTACCTGACGCAGGCGCCGCACACCTTCTACGTGCCGGTCAAATCGGGCTGGCCGGAGGGGTACGGCGGGCGGCGCGATGCCACCTGGTGGGGCGACAACGTCATCGAAGTGCCCGCCGAGGCGGTGCGCGACCTCGACCTCGACTGCATCCTCTTCCAGTCGCGCCGGAACTATCTCGAAGATCAGTACGAGATTCTCAGCGAGGCGCAGCGGCGGCTGCCGCGCATCTATCTCGAACACGACCCGCCGCGCGAGCATCCGGTGGATACGCGCCACATTGTGGACGACCCGGATGTGCTGCTCGTCCATGTCACCGGCTTCAACGACCTGATGTGGGAGAGTGGGCGCACGCCGACGCGCGTGATCGAGCATGGCGTGATCGTGCCGGAGGGCGTCCGGTACGGCGGCGAACTGGCGCGCGGCATCGTCGTCGTCAATGGCATGGTGCGGCGACAGCGGCGGGTGGGGGCGGACATCTTCGCGCGGGCGCGCCAAGATGTCCCGCTCGATCTCGTCGGCATGGAGGCGACGGCGATGGGCGGCCTCGGCGAGGTTCGGTTGCCGGAGTTGCCCGCCTTCGAGGCGCGCTACCGCTTCTTCTTCAACCCGATCCGCTACACCAGCCTCGGTCTCGCCGTCTGCGAGGCGATGATGATCGGCATGCCCGTCATCGGCATGGCGACGACGGAGATGGTGACGGTGATCGAGAACGGCGTGAATGGCTACATCGACACGCGCGTCGAGCCGCTGATCGAGCGGATGCGGGCGCTACTGGACGATCCCGCCGAGGCGCGGCGGCTCGGTGAGGGCGCGCGCCGCACGGCGGAGGAGCGGTTCAATATCGCCCGCTTCGCGCGGGACTGGGACGCGGCCTTCCGGCTCGTCACGGGCGCGGGATCGCGCGCCTACGCGCTCTCCGGGGCGGGGACGGTGGGAGGAAGAGGATGACGAAGCGAATTGCCCTGATTAGCGAGCACGCATCGCCCCTCGGCGTGCTCGGCGGCGTCGACAGCGGCGGGCAGAAGGTCTACGTCGGGCAACTGGCGCGCAATCTCGCCGCCATCGGCTACGCCGTCGATCTCTTCACGCGGCGGGACAGCGACCTGCTGCCGGAGATCGCGGAATGGGTGAATGGCGTGCGGATCATTCATCTACCGGCCGGGCCGGCGGCGTATGTCCGCAAGGAAGACTTGCTGCCGTACATGGAGCCGTTCACCGCCGCCATGTTGCGCTTCTGCAAGCGGCAGCGCGCCAATTACGACCTCGTCCACGCGAACTTCTGGATGTCGGGCCTCGTGGCGGTGGGGGTGAAACGCGCGACGGGGACGCCCTTCGTCATCACCTTTCACGCGCTCGGTCGGGTGCGACGCTTGCACCAGCAGGGCGCGGACGGCTTCCCGGACGAGCGGTTCGCCATCGAGGATCGCGTCGTCGCGGAGGCGGACCACATCATCGCCGAATGCCCACAGGACGAGGAGGACTTGATCCGGCTCTACAACGCCGACCCCGCGAAGGTGACGATCATCCCTTGCGGCTTCGATCAGTCCGAGTTCTGGCCGATGAGCAAGACGCTCGCCCGCGCCGCGCTCGGCTTCGACCCGGAGGAGCGGATCGTCCTGCAACTCGGCCGCATCGTGCCGCGCAAGGGGGTGGACACGGCAATCAGGGGGGTCGCCCGGCTCGTCGATCGCCACCAAATCCCGGCGCGGCTCGTGATCGTCGGCGGCGAGTCGGACGAGCCCGACCCCGCGATCACGCCGGAGATTGGCCGCCTCGAGGAGATCGCCCGCGCCGAGGGGATTGCCGAGCGCGTGACCTTCGTTGGCCGCAAGGGGCGGGAGGCGCTCAAGTACTACTATAGCGCGGCAGATATTTTCGTCACGACGCCGTGGTACGAGCCATTCGGTATCACGCCCTTGGAGGCGATGGCGTGCGGCACGCCGGTCGTCGGCGCCAATGTCGGCGGCGTGAAGTTCACGGTGCGCGATGGCGAGACGGGGTATCTCGTGCCGCCGAATGACCCGGATGCGCTGGCGGAGCGGCTCGCGCATCTCTATCGGCATCCGAAGCTGATGAGCGTCTACCGGCGGCAGGCGATCCGCCGCGCCAACGACCTCTTCACCTGGCAGAAGGTGACGAACGCGGTCGCCGCGCTCTACGAGGAAGTCGTGGCGGCGGCGCGACCGGAGCGGTGTGACGAGCAGGCGCAACTGGCCGTCTTCGACCGCAACTTCAACGATGCGTTCGACGCGCTCACCGAGTCCCGCCGCCGCCTGCGCAGCGCCGTGCTCCAGGCGACGGAGATGATCAGCGCCTGCTTCGCGCGCGGCGGCAAAATCCTCCTCTGCGGCAACGGAGGGAGCGCGGCGGATGCTCAGCACTTCGCCTGCGAGTTCGTTGGCCGCTACAAGATCGCGGACCGTCCGGGCCTGCCCGCCATCGCGCTCTCGGCGGACGGCGCGATCCTCACGGCGTGGTCGAACGATGTCTCATTCGACGATCTCTTTGCGCGGCAGGTGGAGGCGCTCGGTCGCCCCGGCGATGTGCTGCTCGGCATTTCGACGAGCGGCCGCTCGCGCAATGTCGTGCGTGCCTTCGAGTCGGCGGCGCGGCATGGGCTCCACTCCATCGCCCTGCTCGGTGGCGACGGCGGCACGATCCGCGACCTCGCCGATGTGGCGCTGATCGTCCCCGCCGCCGAGACTGCGCGCATTCAGGAGGTGCATATCGTCCTCATTCATATCCTTTGCGAACTCGTCGAGGAGCGCGCGACGGCAATGCGCGACCAGCCAACTACCGTGCCGCCGCCGGTGCGCAATCTCTGGGAAGTGCCACGGCGGCAAGCGATCAGTAGCCAATAGTCAGAACGAGAACCCGAACCACTGACTACTGGCTACTGGCTACTCGGAAGGAACGATGATGCAGGAATTAAGGGACAAAGTCGCCCTTGTGACGGGCGGCGCGCAAGGGCTCGGTGCGGCGATTTGCCGGACGCTCGGCGCGGCGGGCGCGCTGGTGGTCGCCGCCGACGTGCAGGAGGGGAGAGCGGCGGAAACGGTGCGCGCCATCCATGCCGCCGGCGGCGAGGGCATGGCCCTCCGACTCGACGTGACCGACGCCGCGCAGGCGACCGAAGCGGTGCGGCAAATTGTCGCGCGCTATGACCGTCTGGATATCCTCATCAACAACGCCGGGACGGATGTCACGCTGCCGATCGAGGAGTTGTCCGTCGCGGATTTCGACCGCGTCCTCGCCGTCAACCTGCGCGGCCCCTTCCTGCTCGCGAAGGCCGTCTTCCCGGTGATGCAGCAGCGCGGGCGCGGCCACATCGTCAACATCACCTCGACGGCGGCCAAGCGCGCCTGGGCGAACGCGACCGCCTACCACGCGAGCAAGTGGGGGCTCCTCGGTCTCAGCCACGCACTGCACGTCGAGGGGCGCGCGTGCGGCATCAAGGTGACGGCAATTGTCAACGGCGGGATGCGCACACCGTTCATCCTCGACCGTTTTCCCGATACGCCGCTGGAGAACTTGCAGGACCCGAAGAACGTCGCCGAGACGATCCGCTTCCTGCTCATGCAACCGGACGAGACGGTCATCCCGGAGGTGACGGTGCTGCCGGTGCGGGAGACCTCGTGGCCATGACGACCGAACGCGCGGTCTTCCTCGACAAGGACGGCACGCTGATCGAGGATGTGCCGTACAATGTCGATCCGGCCCTGATGCGCTTCCTGCCGGGCACGGCGGAGGGCTTGCGGGCGCTCCACGCGGCGGGCTTCCAGCTGATCGTCGTCTCGAACCAATCCGGCGTGGCACGTGGCCACTTCCCGGAGGCGGCGCTCGCGGCGGTCGAGTTGCGTCTCCGGGCGATGTGCGCGGGCGCGGGCGTGCCGCTCGCGGGCTTCTACTACTGCCCACACCACCCAGACGGCACCGTTCCGGAGTACGCCGTCTCCTGCCTCTGCCGCAAACCCTTCCCCGGCCTCATCATCCGCGCCGCCCGCGAGCACGGCATTGACCGCGGCCAATCATGGCTGATCGGCGACATCCTGCACGACATCGAGGCGGGCCACCGCGCCGGGTGCCGCGCCATTTTGATCGCCAATGGCAACGAAACCGTCTGGGAACTGAGCCCCGCGCGCACGCCGGATGCCCTCGCCGCCGACGTGGCCGAGGCGGCGGGAATCATCAGCAGGGAGTTGGCCGGGGGGGGGGGGCGGGGGGGCGGCAAACTGTAGGGGGACCGCGGCCAGCGGAACCCGGCCGCGCGCGCCCCGCCGGGGGGGCCCC
>JAICIL010000352.1 GCA_025924435.1 Chloroflexia bacterium
CAGCCTGCTACAGCGATTAGCAGGCTGAAGCCCGCCACCACCAGATTCTTCGGCGTCATTTATCCGGTGATGCCATCAATCAGCCAGGTAGTGCCCGCCTGTTTCATCGCGAACCGCGGCTTCGCCGTGCCATTGGCGACGGAGAGGGTGGATGTGACCGTCGCGGTCGTCCCGTCCGCGCCGATTTCTTGGCCGTCCACGCTGAAGAAACGCATCGGCGGCTGCGCGCCGAGGAGCGCGTACCCGTCGCCGTTCGATTGTGCCCGCAGCGCGGGCGTCAGGAAGGCGGCGATGTTCCGCTTCGCCAGCATGGCATCGTAGAATTCCTCGATCACCTTGCGGGGGATCCCGGCGGTCGGCGCGGCGGCGGGCGCGGCGTACTGCGCGGGCGGCGGGGCGGTCGGCTGCACCGGTGGAGGCGACTGCGCCGGTGGCGGCGACGGTGTGGGCACGGGCGGGGGCGGCGTCGCCGTGGCGCGCAGCCCGTTGGCGAGCGGTGTCGGTGTCGGGCCGGCGGCGGTGGCGATCAGCGTTGAGTTGTCGGCGGCAACTTTGATTTTCTTGCCGCTACAGGCGGTCGTCGTGAGGATGAGGCAGCACGCGGCACAGGCGATCAGCGTACCCGCACCGATGCGCCGCATTGCTCGCCTCCTCGTCCCGGCATGACCGTCCAACGTATCAATCGTACCAGCAATGGGCATGCCATGTCGGCCTTTGGTACGCTGTCCGCAACGCGAACGAGGGGAGAAGGAGGGGATACGAGCGATGGTCGAGATCGAGACCGAGAAGCCGGACCGACCGGAAGATGCGCCCGCACCGGCGGTCTGCCGCTGCGCGTGGGCGACGAACGACCCCGCGATCCGCTATCACGACGCGGAATGGGGCGTGCCGCTCCACGACGACCGGATGCTCTTCGAGTTCCTCATCCTCGAAGGCGCGCAGGCGGGCCTCAGTTGGGACACCATCCTGCGGAAGCGCGACCGCTACCGCGCCGTCTTCGACGGGTTCGACCCGGAGGCGGTCGCGCGGTACGACCAGACAAAGGTGGATGCGCTGCTCGCCGACCCCGGCATCATCCGCAACCGCGCCAAGATCGCCGCCGCCGTCCGGAACGCGCGGGCTTTCCTCGCCGTTCGCGACGCATGCGGCACATTCGACGCCTACATCTGGCAATTCATCGGCGGCACGCCACGGATCAACGCGTGGCCCACGCTCGCGGCGATCCCGGCGCAGACGCCCGAATCCGTCGCGATGAGCGCGGACCTCCGGCGGCGCGGCTTCGCCTTCGTCGGCCCGACGATCTGCTACGCCTTCATGCAGGCGACCGGCATGGTCAACGACCACACGACCGACTGCTTCCGGTACGCGCAGATCGCGAAATCGGAAACCGATTGAACCACAGAGACACAGAGGACACGGAGAAGAGAAAGAGAGTAGATGCGTTTTTTCGTATCTTGTCCCTGCGCACCTCTGCATTTTCCTCCGTGTTCCCTGTGGTTCAATCCGTTTTCCGGGAACGCCGCCACAGGATGAAGGCGATGCCGAGCGGCGCGATGCCACCGACGAGATATGGGGTTGGCACATTGACGGCGGGCCGCGTCGGCAGGGGGACGGCGGCGCGCTCCTCGGTGGTTGTGGCATGGCGGCGGGCGAGTTCGAGGCGGATGCCCTCCTCGGCGCGATCCATCGCCCAGCGGTGATTGGAGACGAAGAGCGGCTTGAGGATGGGCGAACCATAGCGCAGCAACGGGCGATCCGCGCTGATCCGCCAGTCGTAATGGACGACCGCCTCCGGCCCGTCTTGCGCGAGCGTCCATTCGCCGCGCCCGGTGAAGTCGCCCGACGCCGCGATGCTGAAGCCGTGCGGCGCGTGCGACTCCGTGACGCGGAACGTCCAGCGGAGTGCGTACGGCAGCCATCCCTTGACGTGCAGGGCGACGATTTTGCCGACCCCTTGCGCATCGCCGGGCGCGCGCTCATCCAGATCAATGACGAACCCGCGCCATCAGCGGGCCATCGCCCCCGTGTCCCGGAGCAGCGCGAAAACTTCCTCGATCGTCCCCGCGAACCGCCAGTCCGTCGTCAGGTGATACTCGTTCGCCGCCATAATCGCATTCCCCCTAAAGAAATGCTCCTCCCAACCGCCAAGACGCCAAGGACGCCAAGAGAATGCGGCGGAGAAAGAGGGATATTCTCTTCGCTCTGCTCTTCTTTCCTTCTCACCTTGGCGTCCTTGGCGTCTTGGCGGTTCAAGGTCGTATTTGGGCGGGCTGCACCGCCGTTTTCAAGGCGCGATAGGAGCGTTGAAGGAGGTCGCCGACGTCCCGCCAGTAGGGCGCGCCGCGCACGCCGCAGCGTTCCCGGCCGTCGTCGCAGCGGATCGCCGCTTCCGCGCGCAGGCGAGCTGCCTCGCGCACCTCGCCGTCCGGCAGGCGATAGACGGCGGCGTAGAGGGCCGCGATGGCGTCGGTCAGCCCCGCCTCGCCCGCTTCGGCGGGGTGGCGGTGGACGATCCACCACTGCAACTCCCGCGCGGCGACTTCGTCCGCGTCGAACGACGAGCCGCATTCCTCCTGGAGCCGTCGGTACGCCGCCGCGATCTCCGGGATGACCGCCTCGTAGTGATCGCGCGTGCGGGCGAAGCGCATCGCCGGGCGCGTCAGCATCAATGCGATCCGCAGCGCACGCGCCCACGGCAGCCCGAACTGCCGCGCGACGAGCCGGACGAGCAGGATGAAGAGGCGCGCGTCCTGCTTCGCGTAGTACGCCTCCCACATCCGCGTCTCCAGCCACGCGACGGCGTCCGCATCGAAGGCGGTGAGCGGGTTTGCTCTCGCTGTCATGTTTCCTACTCTCACACGATGACGATCCTCACACTCCATAGACGCATGATCGCACACGGCGGATTTCTCCGGTCGCAGCATGGAGGTGACTTCGTAGGGGCGGTGCTCGAACCGCCCTCCCCAGATCACCCGCACCTTCGCCCATCGCCTCGGTACCCAAAAAAGGCGGTGCTCGAACCGCCCCTACGAAGGCCATCTGCCCGCTATCCCTGCCCCGCGTAGGCGATGCGCTGGAACCAGAGATACCACGCCTGCACCGTGATCGCCACGCAGCAGAGGATCGCCGCCGCCTGCCCGATCCGCCCGCGCCGCCAGAGCCAGACGACCGCGATACCGCCGAAGAGCGCGACCGGCGCCGTCGTGTAGAAGAGCGGCTTCAGGAGCAGGTCCACATAGGCGTCCGCGAGGGTGAAGAGGGGCATGATGAGCAGCCAGAGCAGCAGGAATTGCCATGTCCGCCGCCCCTCGGTGTCCGGCAGGGTGCGATGGGCGAGCACGACACCGGCGATGGCAATCGCGAGCAGGATGAGCAGGTTGCCGACCGCGATGTTCTTCGCGATGACCGTCGTGATGTGCCATGGCGCGCCGAGTAGCCCGCCCTTCGTGTAGCCCCGGTTCTCCGCCGTGGTTGTGCCGAGCGTGCGGACCGAATCGAGCGTCACTTTCACGTACTGGACGTAGTAGGAGGCGAAGGCGAGCAGCGCGGCGACGATGGCGCTGGCCGGGATGAGCAGCGCCCGCCGCCTCTCCGCCGCGCCCGCCGCCTGCCGCCATCGCCAGAGGCCGAAGGCGACGAGCACGCACATGTTGAAGACGGCGACGACCGGATAGGCGAGCAAACTGAGCGTCAGGATGAGCGTGAAGAGGGCGAAGACGCCGATCCGGTCCAGCCGGTGCCCCGCGAAGAGCAGGAGCGCGAAGGCGATCACGGTGAGGAACTGTGCGAAGAGCGTCGGGTAGTTGCCGTATGAGAGCGCGAGGTACGAGAGCGGCGTGACGGTGTAGAGGAAAGCCGCGACGATCCCCGCCGTTCCCATACCGACCCGCTTCAAGATCGCGAAAACGAAAAAGATGGTGACGACTTCCATCATGCCGACGCAGAGTTTCAGCACCGTGCCGATGGCGAGCGGCAGCAGCGTGAACGGGGCGAGCATCGCGTAGAAGAGGGGCGACTTCGGGATCAGCACGCCGATGCCCCACTCCTTCGGGCCGGACGAGAGGTCCGACGGGAAGTAGAGCGCGCCGAAATCGTGCTGGAGGAATGTCCGCATCCACCGGATGTGCCAGTTGAGATCAATGACGATCGTGTCCGGGTAGAGGAGGCCGCCGAGTTTGACGACGACGCCGAGTGCGAGGATGGCGCAGAGGGCGGTCGCTTCGGCATTCGTCACCGCGAGGCCGCAACGCGCCCCGAGCCGGATCAGCGGGCGCGGCAGCAGCAGCGCGCCGAGCGCGCCGAGCAGGATGGCGAGCAGCGCCCCGCTGTACGCCGCGATGGCGGGCCGCGCGAAGGCGAAGAGCGCGACGAGGAGCAGCGCACCGACCGCCGCGCCGAGCGCCGCGCGGGAACGACGCCGCCCATCG
>JAICIL010000353.1 GCA_025924435.1 Chloroflexia bacterium
GGGCGAGAGCCGCGAGGAAATCGCGATCCCGCCACGGCATGCGCCGCCCTCGCAGCAGCAGGCACGCCCACAGCCCCAGCGCCACCACCAGCAGCGCGACCGTTGTCACCGCGACGCCGATGTGCGAGAGCAGCGCCAGCACGATGACGGCGACGAACGCAACTGCCAGCCACGGCTTTCGCAACCGCTCCGCGCCGAGCGCGAGGAGCGCGAACAAGAGCGTCAAGGCCCATTCACCGACCGCGTTCGTCAGATTCCCCCAGGAGAAGATGATAAAGGCGATGGGGACGATCCCCGCGATCAGCGCCGCGCACGCCGCCGCGATCCGGTCTCGTGTCGCCTTCCAGACGACGAGGCCGATGACGAGGAGGCGCGAGGCGTCGAGCAGTTGCGTCCCGACGGTCAGGAGGTCGGCGCGGTTGCGGACGAATGGCGCGAATGGCGCGAAGAGCAGATACGCGCCGGGCGGATAGGGCACCGGGCGGTTCTTGTCGTAGAGCGCCGGAATCTCCTGATACCAGATGTGCCGCGTGATGACATCCTCGAAGCGGTGGACGTGGAAGGTCAGGTCGCTGACGATCATCGCGGGATGATACAGCCCGCCGAGCCGGGCGGCGAAGACGGCGACGACCGCCGCGAGCAGCCAGCGCGCCTCCCCAATGCCGCCCGCGATGCCGAGCCGCCGCAAGACTGGCGGCAGCGCGAGCCGGAGCGCGGTTGCCAGGAGCAGCGCCCCGCCCGCGACGCGCAGCCACGGCCCCGCGCCGAGCGCGATGAAGAGCCGGTCGCGGGCGAGCAGTGTCGCGAAGTCGAGCATGACGAGCACCGCCATCGCCGCCGCCTCCCGGCCGCGCAGACCGACGACGAGCAGCGCGAGCATCAGGAGCATCGTCGCGCCCCAGAGGGCGAGCGCCGTCCGCGCGGGCGGCAGGGAGAGTCCGCCGCTCGGTTGCACCCGCACGCGGCTGACGAGCACGCCGAGTTCGCGGCGGTCACCCGGCGCGCGGAACGGCGTCGCCCGGAGCGTCAGGGTGAGGTTTCCCGTCGTCAGATAGGGCGCGGGGACCGCGATCGCGTAGTCCGCGAAATCGGATGTCAGATGGAGACGGGCGACCTCGCCGTTATTGGCGAGGACGACGACGTCCGGGTTCGGGTTCGCGCCGCCCGCCATCGTCAGCGTAACGGTCGCTGCGTTCCTGCCGATGCCGGGGAAGACGATGCTGCTTTCGCCGCGCGTCCAGCGGTATGTGCGGTCGCCGACCGCCGGAGGCTGGCGCTCCGCCGTGTTGAAGTCCCGCACGAGCGGATCGTCCTGCACGCGCTGGCCGATGGCGATGTCGTACGCGGGGTGCGTCTGGTAGGCCGCGCCGATCACCGCCGCGGCGATCACCGCCAGCGCCGCGAGATACCACCACGCCACGTGAGCCAGGCCGTGACCGAACCGCCCGACCGCGCTCCGCTGGCTCGCCGGCATCGCGACCGCCGCCGCGCCGCTTAATCGCGCTCCCTCCGGCCGCAAGCCCACACCGCTCCCTTTCAAACCGTCCCACCCCTGCCGATCAGCGAATCCAGTGTACCAGATGCGGTCGCCCCGCCCGGCGGTGTGGTAGACTGGCCGCCTGTCAACGGGATGAACGGACACACGGCACGAGGGGGCGAGGGATGGGCGTGAAACGGGGGGGATTGGGGCGCGGCCTCGGGGCGTTGATGCCGGAGGGCGCGCTCGGCGGCGGCGGCATCGAGGTGGACATTGACGCCATCGCGCCGAACCCGTATCAGCCGCGCACGACCTTCCTGGAGGACGAAATCGCCGCCCTCGCCGCCTCCATCGCCGAGCACGGCATTATCCAGCCGCTGCTCGTCGCCCGCGCCGAGGCGACGGATCGCACGCCCTATCGGATCATCGCCGGGGAACGGCGCTGGCAGGCCGCCCGCCGCGCCGGCCTGCGGCAGGTGCCCGTCGTCGTCAAGGATGCCACGCCCCAGCAGATGCTCGAACTCGCCCTCGTCGAGAATATCCAGCGGGCGGACCTCAACCCCTTAGAGGAAGCGTTCGCCTACCGCACGCTCGTCGCCGAGTTCGGCATGACACAGGAGCAGGTCGCGCGGCGCGTCGGCAAGAATCGCACGACGGTCGCGAACGGCATCCGCCTCCTGGGCGCCGCGCCCGCCGTGCAGGAAGCGTTGGCGGCGGGGCACATCTCCGAGGGCCACGCGCGCGCCCTCCTGGGCCTGCCCGACCAGATGCAGCAAGTCGCCGCGCTCGGCATCGTCGTCGAGCGGGCGTTCAATGTCCGGCAGACGGAAGCGCTCGTCCGCACCTGGGACGAGCGCCCGGTGGGGGCGGAGCCACCCCCCGCCCCGCCGGAGATCGAGACGGTGCAGGGCCGCATCGGCTCCGCCCTCGGCGCGCAGGTCTCCCGCGTGCGGGTGAAGAAGATGCGGCGCGGCTACCAACTGATGCTCCACGTCACGGACGACGATAGCCTGAACGCCATCGTCGGTCGCCTGACGAAATAGCCGCGCCACGGCGATGGGCGCCGGCGGACTTGTTCGTCATCCACAATCGCGGCGACATCGTGATCTGCCGCCCGCAATCTCCGTATACTCGGCACGGGGAAATTCTCGTCCGCCGGAAAGCGCATCAGACGGGTATGGCAAGCTGTGTATGCTCGCGCACCCAATCAGCGGCAAACGCAAATACGGCGAGAAGCGGCTCATGGGTCAATGTCGGGTAGCTCTCCAGTATCATCTCTTCCGTCCAGCCAGCGGCGTACAGTCCGAGAATCAACTCGACCGATAGCCTGGTTCCTTTGACAACGGGCTTCCCTACCAGAATCTTCGGGTCCGCGTGAATATACTCTCGCCAGTCCATGTTGCCCCCTCATACGCGACGCAATTTTACCGCGTTCGGCCACACGGAAGAGGCGAACGTTAGCGTTTCTCGGCGCGGATCAGGCGGGCGGGGCGGCGGTGGGTGAAGTAGGCGTAGGTCCACTGCGCCATCACCGCAAACCGATTGCGGTAGCCGATCAGCGTCAGGATGTGGATGAATACCCAGATCGCCCAGGCGACGAAGCCGCGCGTCTTGATGCCGTAGATCACCGCGACGGCCCGATTCCGGCCGATCGTCGCGATGTTGCCGCGATCGCGGTAATGGAACGGCGCCATCGGCTCGCCCCGCATCGCGCGGAGGATGTTCCCCGCCGCCGCTTCGCCCTGCTGCGTCGCGACGGGCGCGAGGCCCGGCAGCAGGTTGCCGCGCCGGTCCCTGAGCGCGGCGAGATCGCCGGCCACGAAGACCTCCGGGTGCGCCGCCAGCGTCAAATCCGGCTCGACCGACACGCGCCCGCCCTTGTCCAGCGGCACGCCGAGCGACCGGCCGAGCGGCGAGGCGGTGACGCCCGCCGCCCAGATCACCGTTGCGGCGTCAATCCGCTCGTCGCCGAGCTGGACCGCGCCGCGCGCGATGCCCGTCACCGCCGCCTTGACGCGAATCCTGACGCCGAGGTTTTCGAGGTCTGCCGCCGCCGTGCGGGAAAGTTCCTCCGGGAACGTCGGCAGGATGCGCGGCCCGGCATCGAGCAGATAGATCGTCGCGTCGTCCGGGTTGATCGAGCGGAATTCGCGTTTGAGCGCCTCGTGCGCGATCTCCGCGAGCGCGCCCGCCAACTCCACACCCGTCGGGCCGCCGCCGACGACGACGAAGGTGAGCAGGCGCTGGCGCGTCGCGGGGTTCCGCTCGCGCTCCGCCGCCTCGAAGGCGAGGAAGACGCGGCGGCGAATCTCGATCGCGTCGTCGAGGCTCTTCAAGCCGGGCGCGTCCTTCATCCACTCGTTGTGCCCGAAGTACGCGGTGATCGCGCCGGGCGCGAGGATCAGATAGTCGTAGGGAAGGCGGTCATCGGCGGTCTCGCCCGTCTCCGGATCCGGCGCCAGGAGCACGGCGCGATTGGCGAGGTCCACCCCGGTCACATCGCCGAGCAGCACCGTCGTATTTGACTGATTGCGCAGGACGGCGCGGATCGGCGCGGCGATGTCGGCGGGCGAGAGCGCGGCGGTCGCCACCTGATAGAGGAGCGGTTGGAAGAGGTGATGGTTCGCGCGGTCCACGAGCGTGACGCGCACCGGCGCGCCCTTGAGCGCCTTCGCGGCGGCCAGCCCGCCGAACCCACCCCCAACGATCACGACATGCGGCGTGGAGGTCGCCTCCATCGCATCCAACTTTTGCCCTGCTCTCTCACCATTCGTCGTCTGCGCGAACATCGTCCCACCTCCACTCGCCCACGGACGCGGTGCCATTCTCGCATCATCCATGCCCGTCAACGAAAGGAGCACCGAATCGCGAGTTAAAATGTAAGCGTAACGCGAACCCCCACGGTTAACCGTAGACCGCACGTCCCGCCCCCGCAAAATAA
>JAICIL010000354.1 GCA_025924435.1 Chloroflexia bacterium
CCAGAGCATCAGGATGATGGCGAAGATCCAGCTACGGGTTTTAGACGCATCCAAGAGACAAATTTTCCTTGACACCGCGACACGCGGGCGGGTACGATCCCAGAAGGAGATTCCATAACGCAACTCAGTACATGGCGGCATGCGGGGCGCCGGGGGCGCGTCGTCGGTGGCGATGAGGTTCATGGCTGGTAGGCATGAGGGAGGTGGCGACCATGGTGCGTTCGACCGATCAACGGCTGACCCTGCTTTCGCGCCGACGGGTATTGCTGGGCGCGGCGGCCTCGGCGGGCGCGGCGCTGCTCGCGGCCTGCGGCGGCGGCAGCACCGCGACGAACACGCCCGCCGCCAAGCCGACGACCGCCGCGTCCCCGGCGGCTGCCGCGAGCGGCGCCTCGGGCGCGACGGCGGCACCGACGACCGCCGCCCCCGCCGCGACAACCGCCGCTGCCCCGGCAGCGACGGCGAGCGGTGGTTCGCCAGTGGCCGCCGTCCCCGCCGCTACGACCGGCGCGGCGACGACGAGCGCGCCGGCAACACTCCCCGGCAAGAAGGGCGGCAAACTGGTCTGGGCGCTGGAGTCCGACCCCGTCAACCTCATCCCGTACGGCGGCGTCTCGACCTCCAACATGTGGGGCAAGGAGTTTATCTACGACTCGCTCCTCGCGTGGGACAAGGACCTCAAGGTCATCCCCGGCCTCGCGGAGTCGTACGAGCAGCCGGACGCCACGAGTTACGTCTTCCACCTGCGCAAGGGCGTCAAGTTCCACGACGGCAAGGAACTGGACGCGGACGACGTGAAGTACTCCTTCGACATGATGAAGGCGCCCCCCGCACCCGGCGTCAAGTGGCAGTGGTTCGCGTACAACGGCGTCGAGGTGATGGACAAGTACACCGCGAAACTGACGCTGCCGATGCCGGACCCGACGGTGCCCGGCATCCTCGCCTGGTCCCGCTACACGCCGATCATCGAGAAGGGCGCCTTCGACAAGATCAATGTGAACAGCCAGGCGATCGGCACCGGCCCGTACAAACTGGTCGAGTTCGTGCCGAACGACCGCGTCGTGCTCACCCGCAACCCCGATTTCTGGCGCCCCGGCCTGCCGTATCTGGACGATATCACCCTGAAAGTGCTGCCGGACGAGCAATCCCGCCTCGCCGCCTTGCGCTCCGGGGCGGTGGACGGCGGCACCTTCACGAACGATGTCGCGCAGACGGCCAAGAACGACAAGTCGCTGACCACGCTGACCGGCCTCGTCTCCTCGCCGAAGGTCATCCAGTTCACGATCAAGGCGGAGAAGAAGCCGTGGAACGATGTCAAGGTCCGGCAGGCGATCAACATGGCGGTGGACCGCCAGACGATCATTGACAACGTCTTCGGCGGCAACGCCGAACTCTCCGGCCCCGTCCCGCCGGGCTACGGCGACTGGTTCATCCCGGCGAGCGACCTGAAGAGCAAATTCTACAAGCAGGACCTGGCGGGCGCGAAAAAACTGATGGCGGACGCCGGTCTCGCGCAGGGCTTCCCCGTCACATTGCAGGCGATCTCCGCGCCGCGCTACTACACGCAGATCGCCGAGATCGTGCAGCAGCAACTGAAACCGATCGGCATCGAGGTGACGGTGCAGCCGCTCGAAATCGGCACCTTTGCCAAGAACAACGGCGACGGCACGTACGATTGGCAATCCACCGGGCGCGGCATGCGCGGCGACATCAGCGGCTTCGTCAACGACTTCAACAAGGGCACGGGCAACTACAGCAAGTGGTTCGAGGGCGGCTACGACAACCCGGAACTCGACCAACTCTACACAACGGGCCTCGCGACGACCGACCAGGAGAAGCGCAAGCCGATGTACCGGCGCATCCAGGAGATCATCCTCACCGAGGTGCCGAATCTGTACACGGTGCAGGACAAGAAAATCCAGATCGTCCGCAATCGCGTGAAGAACATGTATGTCTCGTTCACGGACTTCAACACGGGCCTGCGCGAGGCGTGGGTCGAGGGGTAATGCCGGGTGGGGAAGTATATCCTGCGCCGTCTCCTGCTGCTCGTCCCCACCCTGATTGGGATGAGCATGCTTATCTTCCTGATGCTGCGGCTCTTGCCGGGCGATGTCGTGGACATCCTGCTCGGCGGCGACCAGCAGGCGGACAGCGCCTCGAAGGCGGCGCTCCGCAAGTCGCTCGGCCTCACCGACCCCCTGCCGGTGCAGTACGTCCGCTGGGTGGGCCATCTGCTGCGCGGCGACCTCGGCACGTCGCTCAGGAGCGGGCAGTCGGTGGGCGCGCTGCTGCTGCGCGCGCTGCCCGTCACGCTCGAACTGGCGGGCCTCGCCGTCGTGATCGGGACGCTCGTCGCCGTGCCCCTCGGCGTCATCTCGGCGGTCAAGCGGGATACGGCCTTCGATTTCGGCGCGCGAGTGACGGGGCTGGTTGGCCTCTCGCTGCCGAACTTCTGGATCGCGACGCTCGCGCTCCTCTTCACCTCGAAGGCATTCCACTGGATACCGGACATCAACTACATCAATCCGCTGCATGACCCATTCGGCAACCTGAAGCAGATGATCCTGCCCGCGTGCGCCATCGCCGTCGGCCTGATGGCGATTGTCATGCGGATGACGCGCACGACGATGCTCGAAGTCCTCAATCAGGACTACATCCGCACCGCCCGCGCCAAGGGATTGCGAGACCGGATCGTCGTCTATCGCCACGCGCTCAGGAACGCCCTGATTCCGGTTATCACCGTGATTGGCTTCCAGTTGGGGGCGCTGCTCGGCGGCTCGGCGATCATGGAGGTGATTTTCGGCCTCAATGGCCTCGGCAACACGCTCCTGCAGGCGATCTTCAACCGCGATTACCCGCTCGTGCAGGTCGCCGCGCTCTTCCTCGCCACCGTCTTCGTCGTCATCAATCTGGCGGTGGATTTGTTCTACGCCTATCTCGATCCGAGGATACGCCAGGGATGAGCACACTCGCCGCCCCCGCCGCCGCGACGACCGATCTCCGCCCCGCGCGCCGCTTCACGATCCCGCGCAAGTGGCGGAATCCGATCGGCTGTATCGGCGCGGTGATTATCCTGCTCACCGTTCTGCTCGCCGTCTGCGCGCCGCTCATCGCGCCCTATTCTCCCGCGGAGCAGAAGGCGAAGCGCCTCCTGGCCCCCAGCCGCGCGCACCTGATGGGGACGGACGAACTGGGGCGGGACACGCTCTCGCGCATCATCTACGGCGCGCGCGTCTCCCTGCAGGTCGGCATGATCGCCGTCCTGATCGCCCTCGTCCTCGGCACCGTGCTCGGCGTCGTCACCGGCTACTACGGCGGGCGGACGGACACGATCATCATGCGTTTTGTGGACATCATGTTCGCCTTCCCCGGCCTCATTCTCGCCATCGTGATCGCCGGGCTGCTGGGGCCGAGCCGCCGCAATGCGATGATCGCCATCGGCATCGTCTACGCGCCCGCCTTCGCCCGCGTCATCCGCGGCTCGGTGCTCGCGGTGGTGAGCGAGCCGTATCTGGAGGCGGGGCGGGTGATCGGCGCGCGGGGCGGCTGGCTGATCCGCCGCTACATCATGCCGAACATCCTCGCGCCCTTGATCGTGCTGACGACGATCTACCTCTCCACGGCGATCCTCAGCGAAGCGGCGCTCTCGTTCCTCGGCCTCGGCGCGCAGCCGCCGGAGCCGTCGTGGGGCGGCATGCTTAATATCGCGCGGACGTACATGGAAATCTCGCCGTGGATGGCGGTCTTCCCCGGTGTCGCGATCATGATCGTCGTCCTCGGCTTCAACTTCCTCGGCGACGGCCTGCGCGACATCCTCGACCCACGTTTGCGCGAGAATGGATGAGCGGGAAAGCCCGCGCTACCGAAGAAAGGGGAGAGGACTATGACGCGAGCGATACCGTCGAAGAATACGCGCTGCCGGTTCGGGGTCGCGGCGCGCGATGTCACCGGGTCGGCGGGGATGTACATGCGCTGGTGGGGGGCAGCGAAACACGATGTCGCGGACGGCGTCCACCGCCCGAGCACGGCGACGGCGGCGGTGATCGCGCCGGTTGACGGGGCGGGGCCGGAATTGACGCTCGTCGCGCTCGATTACTGCTCCTTCCAGAACCCGGACGACGAGCGGACGCTGCGGCGGACGGTTCAGGAACGTGCGGGCGTGACCGAGGAGACCTTTCTGCTCGCGCTCGGCCACCAGCATTCGACGGTCAACGCCGGGTCGCAGATCGCGGACAAGCCGGGCGGCGACCGCGGCCCCGCCTACCGCGCCCGCCTCGCGGATGAGATTACCGCCGCCGTCCTCGAAGCGCGCGACGGGCTGGCGCCCGCCTGGATCACCTACGGGCAGGGGCGGTGCAACCTCGCCGGGAACCGCGATTACTGGGACAGCGCGGCGTCCCGCTGGGCG
>JAICIL010000355.1 GCA_025924435.1 Chloroflexia bacterium
CCGAGCGAGACGCCGAGCGCGGCGGGCATCCCCCAGCCGAGGCCGCCGCCGCGCACGAAGAAGTAGCGATCCGGCCGTGTCACCTGATGAAAGGCCCGCACATGCGTATTTGTCGCCGGGCCTTCGTCCACGACGATAGATTCGGGCGGCAGGGCGCGGAGCAGGGCATGGGCGGCGACGATTGGCGGCATCGGTGTTTTGTAGTAGCGACTGAGCGCCGCCGCTTCGTACGCGTCACGTGCCTTTTCCTGCACCCCGCGCCGCGTCGCCATCGCCTCCGCCGCGACATTCGCCGTCACCTTCCGCTGAAGCAGGGGCAGCAGTGCTTCCAGCGTGGCGCGTGGGTCGCCGGTAATACCGAGGCGCACCGGGTAGGTGCGGCCAAGATCGTGGACATCCGGGGCGAGATGGAGCAGTTCGACGGTTTCCGGCAGCGGCGAACCGGGCGCGTAGGGATAGGTCATGAAGGCGCGGCCACCGATCAGAAAGAGGCGGTCATAGTCCGCGAGCGTTTTGCGGAGCGCGCCCGCGTGCGGCGGCAGCGCGCCCGCCCAGAGGGGGTGTGTCGGCGGGAAGGCAAAGGTGCCATGCAGCGGCGAGCCGAAGACCGCCGCGCCGAGCGTCTCCGCGACGGCGATCAATGCGTCGGTGCCGCCGGACGCCGTGACCTCGTCCCCGACGACGAGGGCCAGCCGCTCGACCGGGGTAGCGGCGAGCAGATCGGCCAGTTCCTCCACGCCGCCACCGACGGCGCGGCGTTCGATCCGCGAGGGCGGCGGGATCGGTGCGGGGCCGATCTCATCCATTACATTCATCGGCAGCGCGACAAAGACGGGCCCAGCGGGGGCGGAGGCTGCATCGTGAAAGGCGCGGCGCAGAACGGTGCCGAGTTCGCCGAGCGTTCGCACCTCGTGCGTCCACTTCGAGACCGCCGCCGCGATCCCCGTCAGATCGCCCGACAGGAGGGGATCGGTGATGATATGCCGGTAATCCTGCTGCCCCGCCGTCACGACGAGTGGCGTGTTCGCGCTCTTCGCGTTTGTCAGGTTACCAATCGCGTTTCCCAGCCCCGCCGACGTGTGCAGGTTGAGGAATGCGGGGCGGCCCGTCGCCTGCGCGTAGCCGTCCGCCATGCCGACGACGGTGGATTCCTGCAACCCGAGGACATAATGAATGTCCGGAACGGCGGCCAGCGCGTCAATCATCGGCAATTCGGTCGTGCCGGGATTGCCGAAGATATGCGTCACGCCCTCGCCGCGCAACACCTCAATCAGGACCTCGCTTCCCTTTCGCCGGTCATCTGCCATCGTTGCCCTCCTCGGAAAACCTCACCTCCGGCCCCTCTCACCTGCCCAGAGGGCACCCGCGATGGAGAGGGGTGACTCATCGCGATACCGGGTACTCCCCGAACACTATCACCTTCCCGAGGTCGCTCCCCCTCTTCTTTGCCCTGCGGCAAAGGAGAGGGGGCCGGGGGGTGAGGTCTCCAACACCGCCCGCAGCGCCGCGCCGACGGCATCCATGTCCGCCGCCGTGACGTGGCCGAGGTGGCCGATGCGGATGATCGTGCCTGCTTGCCTGCCCAGCCCGCCCGCGAGGATGACACCGTATTCATCGCGCAACCGCGCCAATAAACGCGCCGCGTCCATCCCTTCCGGGAGCGCGACGGCCGTGATGGTATCCGAGGCGTGCGCGGGGTCGGCGAAGAGGCGAAGTTCCCGCTCCGCGAGATCGCCGATGTCCGCGCGGCAGGTTTCGGCGGCGGCGCGATGGCGGGCGATAATCGCGGGCAGCCCCTCTGCGATGAGCATCTGGAGCGCGCGATGCAGGCCAGTGAGCGTCGGCAGGGTGGGCGTCGCGGGGGTCTGCCCCTTCGCCTGCGCCTCCCGGTACTTCGCGAAGTCGAAGTAGAAGCGGGGGAGCGCCGCCGTCTGTGTCCGCTCCCATGCGCGCGGGCTGACGGCGACCATCGCCAGGCCGGGCGGCGCCATCCATGCCTTCTGCGAGGCGGAGACGGCGACATCAATGCCCCACTCGTCCAGTGGCACATTGAGCGCGGCGGTTGAGGTGATGCAATCGGCGGCGATCAGCGCGCCGTGATGATGCGCGGTCTCGGCAATCGCCCGGAGATCATGCGTCACGCCCGTCGAGGATTCGTTATGGGTCAGAAAGAGCGTTTTCGCGCGCGGATGGGCAGCGAAGGCTTCCCCGATCCGCGCCGGATCGAGCGCTTCGCCGTCCGGCGCGCTGACGTGATGGATGGTGAGGCCGTACGCGTCCGCGATCGCAGCGAACCGCTCCCCAAAGACGCCTGCATGCGCCGCGATCACCTCGTCGCCCGGGGAGCAAAGATTGACGACTGCCGCTTCCATCCCACCGGAACCGGAGCAGGAGAGCAGCAGCACATCGTGCGTCGTCTGGAGGAGCGCCCGCACTCCGGCGACCGTCTCCGAGAGGATGCGCGCGAACTCCGGCCCGCGATGGTTGATCATTTGCTGCCCGGTCGCTTCTCTCACTGCCTCCGGTAGCGGCGTCGGCCCCGGTATCCGCAACTGTATTGTCTCTGACATGGGCAAGACCTCCTCATGGGTCGGGGCGCCGAGAGCGGCGGATCGCACGGGATACCGCCAGTAGTGTAATGGAGTGGCGGCTCATCATGATAGAGTAAGCGCATGGGGTATCGCGCGATTATCGGGTTCTTCGCCACCATCATTGCGCTCATCAGTTATGTCCCGTACTTCCGGGACATCTTTGCGCGGAAGACGAAGCCGCACGCATTTACATGGCTGATCTGGGGGGTGCTCACCGGGATTGCATTCGTCGGCCAGATCGCCGGTCATGCGGGGGCCGGGGCATGGGTGACCGGCATCACGGCGTTCATCTGCCTCGTCATTGCGGCGCTCGCCGCGGCGATCGGCACGCGGAATATCGTGCGCCTGGATTGGATCGCGCTCGTGGGGGCGGGAATCGCATTGCTGGTCTGGTATCTGACGCGGGGACCGCTCCTCTCGGTGATCCTCATCACCCTGATTGACAATCTCGGTTTCGTACCGACGGTGCGCAAATCGTATCACCGGCCCGCCGAGGAGACGGTCAGCACGTACGCATTGAGCGGTTTCAAGTGGGTGCTCGGTATTCTCGCGCTTGAGCGCATCTCGGTGGTCACCGCGCTCTTCCCGGTAGCCATTGTGGTCGCGAGCTGGCTCTTTGTCATCATGCTGCTCGTGCGGAGGCGGCAACTCGCGCACGCGTGAGCGCCCCCCATCGCGTCCCGCCGCCCGCGATTACCCGCGCTTCTTTTGCCTGCGTGTGAGGCGGTGCGGGAGGACGCGGAGGGTGTGACCGAGGACGACTTTCCACGCCCCACGTAGGCTCTCCATCTCGGCGGGAGCGAGCGGGCGGGCGGCGTATTGCGCCTCGGCGTACCGCTGCGCGATGGTGATTGCGGCGGGTTTGCCTTCCGGCAGGCGGTCGCCGATTGCTTCCGCCGTCTCGAAGGGGGTCGCGGCCCGCGCGTGGGGGACGCCGATCCAGCGCGCGCTCCGTTGCAGGCGAGCATACCATTGCGCGGCGGGCGCGAGGCCCCGGAAGGGCAGGAACCAGTACCACGCCGCCAAACCCCAGAGCACGATCAGCGTGAATGGAATGAGGAAGAGATAGGGTGAGAGATGAAAGCCGCCGCCGTGCCTGACACTCGGCGTCGCGGTCGGTGGTGGCGCGGTGTTCGCCGGTGCGGGTGGTGGCGGCGCGGCGGCGGCCGGGGCGGGCGCGGGCGTCGGGGCGGGCGGCACACCTCCGGAACCGCGCACAATCGGCGCAACATCCGGGCGAGGCGTCGGATCGAAGGTGATCCAGCCATACTGCGGGAAATAGACCTCTACCCACGCGTGCGCCTGGCTCTCGCGCGAGAGGAAATGCCCGTCCGGCTGCCGTGCGCCGGGTAGATAGCCCGTGACGACGCGCGCCGGGATGCCGTCCGCGCGAAGGAGGACGGTCATCGCCGTCGCGAAGTACTCGCAGTACCCCGCTTTGGCGTCGAAGAGAAAATAATCGGCAACATCCCGATTCGTGGGGGGATTATTGACGACGGTCGCGTAGCCATAGGTGGTGCGCAGGTAGCGCTCCATCGCCGTCGCGATATCGTAGGGGGTGCGCTGGCCTTGCGCCAGTTGCCGCGCGAGGTCCTTGACCCGTTGCGGCGTGGCAATCGTGTTCGGCGCGCTACCGTCCGGCAGGAGGCGATAGCGATCCAACCACTGTGGGTAGGTGGTCGCCGCCGCGCGCAACTCGTCCGCCGTCGCCGTGCTGATCCGTGCGGTCTGCG
>JAICIL010000356.1 GCA_025924435.1 Chloroflexia bacterium
ACATGGAAGTGCCCCGGCATGACGACTGAAGCGTATGCGGCTGCCGGGCCGGGGATGCTGCGGCAAGCGATTATCTACCCCGGCGAAGACGGCTACTGGGTGGCCGAGTGCCCGAGTCTGCCCGGTTGCATCAGTCAAGGGGAGAGCAGGGAAGCGGCGATCATCAATATCCGGGAAGCGATCCATGTCTATGGAGACGCCCTTGAAGCCGACGGGTTGCCCGTGCCGCCGGAGCCGTGGGAGCCACATGGATTGTCGAAGGAAATCCAGTGGTAGCAGGCTTCCAGCCTGCCTTTCGCGGAGAGGCAGGCTGGAAGCCTGCTACCACCGAATAAGCCCGCCAATTGCGTAAGCCCCGAAAGAAATTGGATCGTGGGACGCTCCGGGCAATCATTCGACAGGCGGGGATGACGGTTGAGGAATTCGTGAGGTTGGTATGAGGGTGCGATCCAATGGCGTCTGAAATCGCGGTGAATCTCGATCAACTCGCGGCATCCGTCGAGGGGATCGTCGGTGCGGAGCATATTCGCACCGGCGAGCGCGCGGAAGCGCATGCCATCGGGGCGATGACGCCGCATGTCGTCGCCGTGCCTGGTACGGCGGAAGAGATCGCCGCGCTCCTGCGCGTCGCGGACGAGGTGGGTGCGGCGGTCGTGCCGTGGGGCGGCGGGACGCAGCAGACGCTCGGCGCGCCGCCGCGACGCTACGATCTGGCGATCAGCCTGCGGCGGCTCAATGCGGTGATCGAGTACCACCCGGAGGACATGACCGTCGCGGTCGAGGCCGGGATCACGCTCGGCGACCTCGACGGCGTGCTGGCGGCGCACGGTCAGATGCTGCCGCTCGATCCGCCGCTGCGGGACCGGATCACGCTCGGCGGGATGCTCGCCACGAACGCCTCCGGCCCGCGCCGCCACGGCTACGGGACATTGCGGGATTTCTGCATCGGCCTCCACGCCGCCTATGTGGACGGCACGCTCGCCAAGGCGGGCGGCATGGTCGTCAAGAATGTCACCGGCTTCGATTTGATGAAGATGCACCTCGGCGCGCTCGGCACGCTCGGCGTCGTGCCGCGCGTCAATCTCAAGGTGCTGCCGAAACCGGCGGCGGAGCGCTCGCTCGTCCTGCAATTCGAGGGGCCAGGCCCGGCGTTCGCGGCGGCGGCGGCGCTCGCCGCGTCGCAACTGCGGCCGATGGCGATCGAGTTCAGTTCCCCGACGACCACGGCGGACATCCTCTCGCCGCTCGTCGGCTACCTGATTTGTGTGCGCTGCGAGGGCGGCGAGGCGACGGTCGCGCGGCAGGAGAAGGAAATCCGCGACCTCGGCGCGACGCTGGGTGCGCTGGAGATCGCGACGGTCGTCGGCGACGAGCACGACCGCCTCTGGACGAGCCTCGCCGACTGGAATGCGACCGCGACGCTCACCGCGCATACGGCTGTGCTGAAGGTGACGACGCTGCCCACCGACCTGCTCGCCGCGCTGACGGAGACGGTCGAGGAGGGGCGGAAATACGGTCTGACGGTCGCCGTACGCGCCTCGGCGGGGGTCGGCGTCGCGTACCTGCGCGTGACGGGCGACGCATCCGGCGAGGGCTTGCGCCGCACGCTCGACGCCGTGCAACCCCGCTGGCCGACATTGACGGTCGCTGGCTACGATCCGGCACACGCCGACAACCTCCCGCTCTGGGGCATCGAGCCGCCGACCATCTCCGTGATGCGCGACCTGAAGGCCGCCTACGACCCGCGCGGGACGCTCAATCCCGGCCGCTTCATCGGCGGTATTTAAGACGGAGATGAACCACCAAGACACCAAGAACACGGAGAACACCAAGGAAGGTTAAGAGTTTTCCTTGGTGTTCTTGGTGTCTTGGTGGTTCTCTGATATTGGATTGACCGGGGAGGGGAGCGGATGGCGGAGGGGGTGCGGGGGATCATCACCGTTGACGAACTGCGGCGGCGGGTCGCCGACGGCGCGATTGACACCGTCATCAACGCTTTCTGCGACATGCAGGGGCGGCTGCTGGGCAAGCGCGTGACGGGCGACTTTTTCATCGAGCATTGCCTCGAGCAAGGCACGCATTTCTGCGTCTATCTGCTCGGCACTGACATGGAGATGGAGACGCCGGACGGCTACCGCCTGATGAACTGGGAGAGCGGCTACGGCGACTGGCAGGCGCGGCCCGACTGGGCGACGCTCCGCGTCATCCCGTGGCACGAGAAGACCGCGCTCGTGCTCGCTGATGTCGTGGACGACGAGACGAACGAGCCGGTGAGCATCGCGCCGCGCACCCTCCTCCGGCGGCAGTTGGAGCGGGCGGCGGCGCTCGGGCTGACCGTCAAGGCGGCCTCCGAACTCGAATTCTACCTGCTGACCGACACCTACGCGCAGGCCCACGCTAAGCGGTATCAGGACTTGGCGCGGTACGGCTGGTACAACGAGGATTATCACCTCCTGCAAGCGACGAAGGCCGAACCGCTCTACCGGCAGTTCCGCAACCTCCTGTCGGAGGCGGGCATCCCGATCGAGTTCTCGAAGGGCGAGGCCGCGCCCGGCCAGCACGAGTTGAATATCCACTACGCCGACGCGCTCGAATCCGCCGACCGCCATGCGCTGCTCAAGCACGGCATCAAGGAGATCGCGCTGCACAATGGCTACTCCGTCACCTTCATGGCAAAGCCGGATCACGCCTGGACGGGGTCGAGCAGCCATATCCACATGAGCCTGTGGGATGCGGACGGCGCGCGCAATCTCTTCCACGATGCATCCGGCGCGCCGGACGGGATGTCCCGCACGATGCGGCACTTCCTCGGCGGGATGCTGGCGTGCGCGCGGGAGTTGTCGCTCTTCGTCGCGTCCAACGTCAACGCGTACAAGCGATATGCCGTGGCGAGTTGGGCGCCGGTGAACATCGTCTGGGGGCGCGACAACCGGACGTGTGGGTTCCGCGTCGTCGGGCGCGGCGACGGATTGCGCATCGAGAACCGCTTGCCCGGCGGCGACACCAACCCGTATCTCGCCTACGCCGCTTGCATTGCGGCGGGCCTGCACGGCATCGAGCGCGAAATCGAGCCGCCGGCCGAACACCAGGGCAACGCCTACACCGCGACGGACGCGCCGCGCGTGCCGCGTGCGCTCTATGAAGGCATAGATGCGTTCGCAGGCAGCGCGATGGCGCGCGAAGCGTTCGGCGATGAGGTCGTCGCCCACTACCTCACCATGGCGCGCGTCGAGCAGGCCGCCTTCGATGCCGCCGTCACGACCTGGGAGCGCGAGCGATACTTCGAGCGGGGATAGCGGCTGGAAACCGGGGAGAACCGCAAAGGCGCAAAGAACGCAGAGGACACGAAGAAAATAGACGAAGAGTGAGGCAACACGATCCGCTACTTCTACTTCTTTGCGATCTTCGCGTCCTTCGCGTCTTTGCGGTTCAATCGGTTTCTATCAAACGGGGAGCAGGAAATGCGGTTGAGGGACAAGGTCTGCATCATCACGGGGGCGGGGAGCGGGATGGGCCGCGTGGCGTGCGAGATGTTCGCGCGCGAGGGCGCGAAAGTCGCGGCGTGGGAAGTGGTGGCGGAGACGGGCGAGGAGACGGCGGCACGGGTGCGCGCGGCGGGCGGGGACGCGACCTTCGTCGCGTGCGATGTGTCGGATGAGGCGAGCGTCCGGGCGGCGGTTGCGGCGACGGTGGCGCGCTACGGCGGCGTGGATGTCCTCTACAACAACGCGGGGATCATGCCGGAGGCGGATCATTCCGTGCTCGACACGCCCGTCGAGGTCTGGGATCGGGTGATGGCGGTCAATGTGCGCGGCATCTTCCTCGGCTGCAAGTACGCCATCCCCGAAATGCTCAAAGGGGGCGGCGGCTCGATCATCAATATCGCCTCGTTCGTCGCGCTCGTCGGGTGCAGCGTGCCGCAGGATGCCTACACCGCCTCGAAAGGCGCGCTGATCTCGCTCACGAAGTCGCTGGCGATCCAATTCCGCCCGCGCGGCATCCGCACAAACGCCATCTGCCCCGGCCCGATCGAGACGCCGCTGATGACGGAATGGCTCCTCACGGACGACGCGGCGAAGCAACTGCGCCTCAACCGTCAGCCGAGCGGCCGCTTCGGCCGCCCCGAAGACATCGTCAACTGCGCCCTGTATTTGGCTTCGGACGAGTCCGACTGGACGAATGGCGCGGTGCTCGTCGTGGACGGCGGGATCACGAGCAATTACTTTTAGTGGATAGTGGGCAGTGGGCAGTGGGCAGAACGGAACCAAATCTTCTCTGCCCACTGCCCACT
>JAICIL010000357.1 GCA_025924435.1 Chloroflexia bacterium
CGCCGGGCACGCCGCCGAGCAGCATGCCGCGCCCGTTGTACGTCTTCTCCAGGTAATGTGCGCCGACCTGGATGGACATCCGCCCGGCGACCTCGCTCATCGGGTTGAGGAGGGGCAGGAAGCCGGAGGTAAGTTGCACCGTTTCGTAGGCGATGCCCGTCGTGCGGCTCTCCAAGAGCGCGCGGGTCAGCGGCTCGTCCGCCGCGAGGTGCAGGTAGGTGAAGAGGACGAGGCCGGGGCGCAGGAAGCCGTATTCCTCGTGCACCGGCTCCTTCACCTTGACGACCATCTCCGCGCCCCACGCGTCGGCGGCGGTCGGCACGATGCGCGCACCCGCGTGCTCATACTCATCGTCCGCGTAGCCGCTGCCGCTCCCCGCGCCCCGCTCGACAAGCACCGTCGCCCCGCGCGCGGCGATCTCCGCGACGCCCGCCGGGGTCATCCCGACGCGGTTCTCGCGGTCCTTCACGTCCTTCGGCACGCCAACGATCATCGCCAGACCTCCCTAAAAAGCAATGAGCAATGAGACGCGCCCCGTCGCGAGCGCGTGCATCCCTTGCATGTATGCACAGTATCGCACCACCAGGCATGCTTTACTTCCTCAATGCTCGTTGCTCATTGCTCGTTGCTCGTTGCTGGTGAATCGCGTACGCCTGGCCGCGCAGGTCGCGCAGGAGGACGGAGCGGCCGCCGGGCGGGCCGAAGATCAGGCGGACGGCGAACTGCCGCACCCAGTACTTTTCGGCCAGCCACCGCTCGATCACCGCCGCGACATCGTCCGGGTCGAAGGGCGTCGCGCTCTCCGTCTCGATCGCCAACCCTTCCCCCCGGCGGGCGGCGCGGTAGCCGAGCAGGAGGTTGATCGCCTCGATCGCGCCTTCTTCTAATGGGCCGGTGCTCGCGACGGACGCGCCCTCGTCCGCGACGGCGATCTCGACGCCAAGGTCCTGCGGCTCGTCCAGCGTCGGGTCGTAGCCGAGCACCTTCGTCCCCGTCCCCTTGTCCGCCGGGTGCGCGACGAAACTGCTCGCCGCCGTCCCGCCGATAGTCCTTGCCGCGAGGAAATCCTTCGGCGGGGCCGGTTCGTCATCGGCCAGCGCGCGGGTCACGATGCGATGAATATCCTGCGTCGCCATCTGCCCTCCCGTTGGTCGGGAGGACTGAGGACTAGGGACTGAGCACTGAGCGGGGCGCCTCCTACTCAGCCCCCAGTCCTTAGTCCTCAGCCCCTCCCAGGAACGCCTTCACCGCCACGACGAAGGCTTCCGGCTGGTCATGCGCGATGGTGTGGCCGCTGCCGGGGAAGCGGACCAGGCGAGCATTGGGCAGGAGCGCCATTGCGCGGTCGGCCATCGCGTCGGGGAGGGAGCCGCCCGCCTCCGGGTCGGCCTGGAGGATGAGGAAGGGCTGGGTGATGCGCGGCAGATTCTTCTCCAACTCCTGCTCGCCCTGCGTCCCGGCGATCATCGCGTCGAAGGGGCCGTCCGCCGTCATCTGGAGCCACGATGCCTCGCGCCGCCACTCGGCGTCGTCGCGATTCGGGCGCATGAAGGCGAGCATCGAGACGAGTTCTTCGGTCGGCAGATGCTTGAATTCGCGAATGTCGCGGAATCGCTCCACGGCATACACCCCGTCGTGATACGGTGGGTCCACCGCGACGGCCCGCACCACACGCTCGGGCTCGCGCGCCGCGACGAGCGTCGCCGTGATCGCGCCGAGCGAGAAGCCGACGATGGCGACGTGTGGAAAGCCGAGCGCGCCAATGAGCGCGACGATGTCGTCCGCGTAATCCACCCAGCGGTAATGCTCCGCGCCCTCCGGCTTGCCGCTCTCGCCGTGGCCGCGAAACTCGACCATGAAATGCCGCCCCGGAATCTGGGGCACGACATCCTGCCACATCAGCCAGCGATCCCAGATGCCGTGCAGCCAGAGCACCGGCCGGCCCGCCGGGTCGCCCGCCTCGACGACATGCAGGGGGATGCCGTTCGCCTCAATCGTGTGATGCCGGACTGCCACTGAGCGCTTCCCTTTCCGCCGTTCCGATGCGCGCCGCGCGCGCCTGCCGCCGATAGAGTATCAGCATCCCCGCCGCCGCCGCGAACACGGGCAGCGTCATGAGGAGCGCCGTAACGTGGATGCCGACGAGCGAGGCGAGCGAGCCGTCAATCAGGCTGGCGATCGGGCGGGTGCCGAGGAAGCAGACGCTCCAGAGCGCCATGATCCGGCCCCGCTGGTGGTCCTCGACGCCGAGTTGCAGGAGCGTCGTCGCGCGCGTCTGCCCGGCGAGGTAACCGAACCCCGCGATGCCGAGCGCGGCGAAGGCGAGGACGAGCGGCGAGAGGAAGGCGTAGGTGGCGATGCCCGCCGCGAGCAGCGCCAGCATCACCGTGATGCGGCGGTACGGCGTCTCGGAGCGGCCCGTCGCGAAAACGGCGGCGATCACCGCGCCCGTGCCGAACGCGCCGATCAGGTAGCCCGCCAGCGTGTCCGAGCGATGGAAGACCCGCGTCGCGAAGGCGGGCGCGAGCGTCGTCACGGGGTCGAGGGCGAACGAGACGGAGGCGACGACGCCGAGCAGCGCCGCGAGCCGCAAATTCTGGCGAATGATGGCGAAACTGTCGCGCAGTTTGGGCCGCTCTGTCGGGCGATTCGCCTGCCGCCGCGGCTGGACGATGAGGAGCGCGCCGATCAGCGCCGCGTAGGAGAGGCAGTTGAGGCCGAACGCCCACGGGATGCCGAACCGCGCCACGACGAGCGCGCCGAGCACCGGCCCGACCGCCCGCGCCATGTTGAAGGTCACGGAGTTCATCGCGATGGCGGCAGGGAGATCGTCCCGGCTGACGAGCGACGGCACGATGGCGTTCATCGCGGGCGACCCGAAGGCGGTGACGAGGCCGAGGAGCAACGCCAACCCGATGATGACGGGCACCGTGTCCCACCCCGCGACCGCGAGGAGCGCGAGCGCGCCGGTGACGATCATCGAACCGGCCTGCGTGCCGATAATCAGGCGTTTGCGATCGAAGCGATCCGCCGCGCCGCCCGACCACGGCGCGAGCACGATAATCCCGGCGAACTGCGCGAAACTGACGACGCCGACGAGAAATGTCGAGTGTGTGAGGCGGTAGATGAGCAGCGCCTGGGCGATATTCTGGAACCACGTCCCGCAGTTCGAGAGCAGATTGCCGACGAAGTACGGCCCGAAATTGCGCTGCGCGAGCACGCGGAGCGAGGAGTTCGATACGGGGGCGGTCTCGGCGCGTGCCATGACGATTGCAAAATCCTCTCGCTGAGGCGGGTCATACGCGACGCACGCATCATCCGCACCACTCTCTAACGACGAAGTATCGCGAATTATTCGGCAGTTACCAGCATGAGAGAGATGCAGCATCGCGCAATCGGGCTGGAAACCGTGGCTGGCTCGCGAACGAGCGCCATCCGGGTTCGTGGCGAACGCATCGAGCACGGCCACCGGGCAGCCGAGGTCCTTGTCAAGCCTTCAAGGCAGCCGAAAATTGGTTCACTTAACCGGCAGGATTCGCCGTTATTTGTGAACCAAAAGCCTCCCGCGGAAGCGGAATCGCGGAGTAGTGATCAACGTAATACCGATTATGTGCCCACGAGCTGCGCCCTCCGCTGACGTCTAATGCGCCTTATGCGACAATCGAGATATCAGATCGTTCCCGTACTGCGATCAGCGAGGGACGGCTATGGCAGGGGGTTATGTCAGCAACTTAGTGCGTGTGATCGCCGTCGGGCAGACGCAAGATCGCGACTACGACAGCCTCGATTTCCTTTCGCTGGAAGTCTATCTCCACGGGTTCACCGCCGTGCTCCGCAAGCGTCGGCTTTCGGTGTCACCCGGCGGCGTGTATCTTCATGCGAAGGCAAGTGACGACGTGGGAAACACGTATACGGCGACATTCGGCGGCGCGCCGGGTGGCAGCCAAGGGGTGCGCGTCCACGGCACTCGACACATGTCATTTGCGCGCCCGCTCATCTTATTCTCACCGCCATTGCATCGGGATGCACGTGAACTGAACGTGGAGTTCGTTGAGTTTGCTCATACGCACGGCAGCACGTTTGAGCCGCGTCCAGAACCGTGGGTTTTCACCGTGCCGATTCCGCCCGAAGCGGGCGTCGCATAACGCGGCTTAGGCGACAGGTTCGTTTATCACGGGGCGGCGCAATGGCAACTGACGTTCCGGGGCACGGCTTGGAGAAATACGTCTGGACTGATGCGGACTTCGACCGCATGGGCTGGCACGACTGCGTCATCCATGGCTTCC
>JAICIL010000358.1 GCA_025924435.1 Chloroflexia bacterium
ATGACGAAGACCGCCGCGTAGGAATCAGTCGCGCGGATCAGGCGGCCCGCGATGATGCTTGTCACCGCCCACGCGCCGTTCCACAGAACGGAGCGAATACTGAAGACGTATGCCCGCTGCCGTACCGGCAACAGGTCCGCGATGAAGGTCGAGTCAATTGGCCACGACATGTTGATGCTCGTAACGCGCAGCGCATGGGCCGGAATCGCGAGGAGAAGATGCGGCAGAAAGATCATCGCGACAAAGAGCGGCAAGGGTGAGGCGCGCAAGAATCCGACGGTCGTCAGCGCGCCGAACTTCGCCGCGACGACCGGACCCAACAACCCAACAGCCGCCGCGATTAGCGCCGCCGCCGCGTAGATGTAGCCAACGACTTGCGTGCTCGCGCCAAGCCGGGTGAGATAGACATTGTAAAAGGGGATGACCGCGCCGGACGCGACCGCCAGCAACCCGCCGGAAATGATGAAGACGTAGAAATCGGCCCGCCGTGTGCCTGCCTCCTTCTTCTTTGTCTCGACGGGTGTCTGCCGCCGGACGCCCGCCATCTCGCCGCGCCGCTCGCCCGCCACGGGGCGCATGCGGAGGAGGGGGAGCAGCGCCAATCCCGCAATCACCACACCAACCATCAGCGTGGCGCGGTATGATCCGACCGAACCCGCCGTCATCGCCGGAAAGAGGAGGAAAATCAACTTCGGCAGTAAGCCGCCGCCGAGGTTGCCGAGCGTGCCGCTGAGCGCCTGCGACGAATAGACGATCGCGGAGGCGTGCTGCCGCGTCTCATTTGTCGTATATTCGAGGACAATCAACATTGTCGGATTCGAAAAGAACGAGGTGCCGACCCCTTGCAACGCGGCGAAGATGAGGAGCAGGAGCGTGCCGCGCGAAAGTGTGAGGCCGACGCTCGTAATGCAGAAGATCGTGAAACCGAAAACGACAACGATCCACGGGCCATAGCGATTGACAATCGGGCCAATCGCCAGCGCCGTAACCGCGATAGTGAGGGTATTGATCGCCGTGAAGGTGCCGATGAAGTCTTCGTGCAAACCGATCCGGTTCAGATAGAGATTGTAGAGCACCTGAAAGACGCCGATATTGAGGTAGCCGATCAAGGTAAAGAGGATGTAGAGGCGCATATCATGGCTGAAGGCGCGGACGGTGCGCGCGTACCCCTTGATGCCACCGGGCGCTGCTCCCATGTGTCGTGTTCCCTCCACGCGTTTCACCGGGCAATCCACACGGTCGCAACGTGCGTCACGCTACCATCTCTGCTGAACGTACGCAATTGAATACGGGACAGGCTACAATGGGGTGCGTGGTGGTGGCAGGTGGGAAATCCGCCACGGGAAGTGGCAGGCCGAGAGCCCGCCACCACCATATCTCCCCATTCCCGCCACATTGTAGCTTGCCCCGCATCCAATTGCGTACGTTCAGCGGAGATGGTAGCGTGACGCGCGTTGCGACCGTGTGGATTGCCCGGAGGACGTGTGGGGAGGGAGCACGACACATGGCGGCAGCGCCCGGCGGCATCAAGGGGTACGCGCGCACCGTCCGCGCCTTCAGCCACGACATGCGCCTCTACATCCTCTTCACGCTGATCGGCTACCTCAATATCGGCGTCTTTCAGGTGCTCTACAACCTCTACCTGAATCGGATCGGCCTGCACGAGGACTTCATCGGCACCTTCACGGCGGTCAATACGGTCGCCATCGCGGTCGCGGCGCTGGCGATTGGCCCGATCGTCAACCGCTACGGCCCGTGGATCGTCGTCGTCTTCGGCTTCACGATCTTCTGCGCCACGAGCGTCGGCCTCTCCCTGTCGAGCGGCACGCTGATCCTGCTCAGTTTCGCCGCGCTGCAGGGGATCGGCACCTCGTTTTTCTCGAACCCGACGATGCTGATCGTCCTCGAATACACGACGAACGAGACGCGGCAGCACGCCTCGGCCATCGTCTACTCATCGCAGGCGCTCAGCGGCACGCTCGGCAACCTCGGCGGCGGCCTGCTGCCGAAATTGATCTTTCTTGTGTTCCCGGCGCTGACGGCGGGTTCCGTCGGGTCGTACCGCGCCACATTGATGGTCGGCGTGGTGGTCGCGGGGTTGGCGCTCCTCCCGCTGCTCCGCATGCGGCCCGCGATGGGCGAGCGGCGCGGCGAGATGGCGGGCGTCCGGCGGCAGATGCCCGTCGAGGCGAGGAAAGAGGCGGGGACGCGGCGGGCCGACTTTTACATTTTCATCATCTCCGGCGGTCTGCTCGCCGTCGCCTCCGGCGCGGTCGTCCCCTTCTACAATGTCTTCCTCACGCGGCTCGGCGCGAGCACGCAGGTCGTCGGCTACATCTACGCGGTCGCGGCGTTGATCGCGGCGGTCGTCGGCCTGACGGGGCCGGTCGTCTCGGCGAAGTTCGGCGCGCTCAAAACGGTCGGCTTCCTGCGCATCTCACCCTTGCCGCTCTTCGTCGCGATGATCTTCGCGCCCCATCTCCTGCTCGCCATCCCGGCCCATGCGCTGCGCGTCACGAGCATCAACATGTCGTGGCCGATCGACTCGACCTTCATCGCGGACCTCCTACCGGCGCGGCAGCGGGCGTACGTCTTCAGCATCCGCTCCGTCCTGTGGAACGGCGGCTGGGCGGCGACGAGCATCATCGCGGGCCGCCTGATCCGCGCGACGAATTCCTACGCGGCGGTTTTCGCCCTCTATGCCGTTTTCCTCGTCCTCAGCGTCGGCCTCTTCCAGATCTACTTCCAGCGCCGCCTCGCCGAGCGGGCGCGGCTGGGCCTCGGCCCGGCGGCGCGACCGTCGCGGGCGTGATGTTCCTAACCCCGGCCCCTTCCCTCGAAGGGAAGGGGCCGGGGTTAGGAGAAAGGAGCGGGAAGATGCATCAGGAGAGCGCCGCCTTGATGAACTGCACCTTGAAGGCGCGGCACCAGACATCGGCGGTGTCGTACTTCGCGGGGTCGAAGTCGGCGGGCAGGGCGTAGTTCTGGTTGCCCTTGTTGCCCTTCAGTCCGCCGAGATCGAGACTGGCGCCGTTCGGGCCGAGCAGGCGGACGCGCAGGTCCGGGCCGTTTGCGACGTCGAGGTTGTCGAGGCGGAGGATATGCGTCCCGTCCGCCTGCTTGAAGATCGTCGCGTTCCCGGAGCCGTCTTCGTCAACCTTGACGAAGTTGCCGCTCTTCAGGGCGACAGGGCCGCTCGCGGCGGGCGCGCTCGTCGGCGCGATCTGGGGTTGCCCGCTGGCCGGGGCTTGCGTGGCAGCAGTCGGGGCAACTGCCGCCGGTGCGGTGGTTGCGACGGGTTGTACAGCCGGTTGCACGGCGGGTTGCGCGATCGTCACGGCGGTTGCTGCGGGCGCGGCGGTCGGGAATGCCTCATCCACCGTCGTGCTCGTGCGCGGCTGGATGACGAGGAACCAGAGCGCGATGATCGCGCCGAGGGGCAGGAGGGTCAGTTTGAGGAAATGCCTACGCCAGAAAGGTCGGGCGGTGCGCGGGTCGTTACCGGGTTGCGGTTGGCGGTTGGTCATCGTTGCCATTGCATGTACCTCCCTCGATCCGTGTGCCCTACTACCGCTCATTACAGTATAGAGTGCGGTCAATACCCGAACACGCGGATGACGAAATGCTTACAATCGGCCACGGCACGCGCCGTGCTGAGGACTGAGTGCTGAGCGCCGCCGGAGGGCGGTTCGCGAACCGCCCCTATGATTCGCTGCCGCTGCCTGCTGACTGCTGCGTGCTATCTACTGATAAGGAGCGATGATGCGCGGGTTCCTGGTTTTCCTGACGGCGATCGTCCTCGGCGCGGCGGTTGCCCTCGCCACGGTCTATTTCTTCGTCACGCGCCCGGCGCCGACGCGGGTCGCGGCGACGACCGTGCCGGTCAGCACTGCGGCGGCGGGTAATTTCGACACGAAGGTGAATCAGATCGTCAACGCGCCCCGCAATACGGATGTGACGGTGGAACTGACCGACGAAGAACTGACCTCGAAGTTCGCGCAGACGGTGCGCGAGGAGCGCGACAGCATCGGCGCGGACATCCAGGATCCGCAGGTCGCTGTGCATGATGGTCTGGTCTTTGCGGGCGGCAGGGCGAAGAGCGACAGTTTCCCCGTGCGCGTGGACCTCGTCGTCGTGACGGTGCCGACGGCGCAGAACGGCAAACTGATCCTCCGCGTCCAGCGGGTCGAGAGCGGCCGCTTCCCATTGC
>JAICIL010000359.1 GCA_025924435.1 Chloroflexia bacterium
AGGAGAAGTTCGACGCGCGCGTCAACGGCGGCGCGGGCGGCCGGGGGCAGATGGTGGGGGACTTCGCCTACCAGGACCGGCGGCTGGCGTTCACGGAGGCGGGGATGTGGGGGCTGATCCGGGTGCTGCCGGCGGCGGGGGGGGCGTGCACGACGGCGCCGATCCGCGCGCTGAGCTGCGCGCCGGTGACGCCGACGGCGACGCCGACCGCGACCGCCACCGGCACCGCCACTGCCACCGGCACCGCGACGGGGACGACCGGATCGGGATCGGGGTCCGGCCCCGCGTCCAAGCCGCCCTCTCGCACCAACCCGGTCCCTTCCAGCATCGGCACGAGCACCGGCACCGGCACACCGGCGCCAAAACCGCCCTCGCGCTCCGGCCCGCCGATCGGCACAGCGACAAGCACCGCCACCATTGCCCCGACGAGCACCGTGACATGCACCGACATTAGTGGCGGCGGACATAGTGGTGGCGGCTGCGGCGGCACGTAGGGCCGCACCGATGCGCCCGGAGAGCCGAAAACGACCCCGATAGATACGGGAGGGTCCGAAGTCCATTCCATTAGTGGAGTGGGCTTCGGACCCTCCCGCGAGCGCACACTTCGCCACTATTCACCATGCCACGCGCACGTTCGTCGTCTCACCGGAGCCACGCGGCGAGCGCGAGCGCGGCAATCAGCGTGCCGACAAAACCGCAGGCATAGAGCGCGGCGTCCCGCGTGCGCACCGCGACAAATGCGGCGCGGATGCTCGGCGCATCGAGGCATACCCGGCACGCGATGCACGCGGGGAGGACATAGAGAAACGCCGTGATGCCGAGGCCCGGCTGCGGCAGCCGCACGGCACTGATCGGCAGCGAACCGGCGGCGTAGACGATCCGCAAGAACACCCACGCCGGCACCGCGGTGCAGAGTCCGGCGACATCACCAAGGAGGGTAATCGGTACGAAACTGAGCAGCGCCGTGATGAAGCCGAACGCCATAATCACCGGCACGAGCGGCTCGACGACGATGTTGACGACGGGGCTGACGAGCGAAACTCGGCCAAAGGCGTGCAGGATGATCGGCTCCGTCGTCAGATAGGCGGCGATGGCGACCGCCGCCAGTTCCGTCGCACGCGGGAAGCGGCGGCCCGCTGGGACGCGCCGCGCGCTGTCCGCCAGCCAGGGGGCGACGACAAGGACGCCGAAGGTCGCGGCGCACGACAGCAGGAACGATAGGTTCTGCGCGACGGTCGGGTCAACGAGGGTCATCGTCGCGCAGGCGATGGCGAGCCAGACGAGCGGGTCCGCGCGCCTGCCGACGAGCGGTGCGATCAGCGTCGCGCCGCCCATCACGGCGGCCCGCACGACGGAGAGATCCGCGCCGACGGCGAAGGTGTAGACGACGACCGTGGCGAGCGCGGCGACCGACCACGCCCGCCGTCGGCGGATCGAGAGATTGCGGCCCAGCGCGGCGAACAGACCGATGACGATGGAGATGTTCCACCCCGAGATGACGACATGCTGCGTTGTCCCGGTCGCGTTTAGCGCATCGAGGGTCGGCGCGTCGAGGGTCGTCTTCTCGCCGAGCAGCATCCCGGCGGTCAGCCCCGCCTCCGGCGACCGGACATGCCGCTCGATCCCCGCGATGAAGCGGGCGATCACCCGATGGCGCACATCGGTCAGGGCGGTCAGATCACCCGGTTGTTCGACGCGCGCCCACTGGCCGTAGAAAGAGCCGTCCGCGTCCGGCCGCCAGTTGCGCTCAAGCGTCGCGATGCCGCCGATGACGACCGCGTCGCCGCGGCCGAGCGGCGGGTACGCGGGCAGGGTCGCGCGTAGCGTCGCGGTGGCGGGCTGCCAGCCGCTCTCCGTGCGCGCGCCGACGACCGCGATTGGCGCCTGGACCATCTCGCCATGCGGAGTTGGCCACGCCTCGACCGTGCCGCGAACGGCGTTCACGCCGTCCACCGGCCAGACCACCGTGCGCGGGGCCACCGGCTGGGCGCGGAAGAGGCCCGCCGCAAGCGCAATCAGCGTGACCGCGACGATCCCCGCACCGGCGCTCCGGGCGACGACGGCGAGCAGCAGGATGGCCGCCCCGAAAACCGCGACGGCGGCCCAGGCATCGTGGTGGCCCGACCCGATGGCCCCCGCGATCAGGACGCCGCCGCACGGCCAGAGGATCGGCGGCAGCGCGCCGGCGCCCGCAATCGCCCGCGTCGGGAGTGGCGCGGCGGTCGCCGTGATGGCGTATGGATCACGGGGCGACGGTGATGCGTTCACGGAGTTGCTCCACCGTCCGCGCGGAGATGCCACGGACGCGGGCGAGGTCCTCGACCTGCTTGTACGGGCCGTTTGCCGTCCGGTCGTCAACGATCCGCTGGGCGATTGTCGGGCCGATGGCGGGGAGCGACTCCAGTTCCTCCTTGGTCGCGGTGTTGATGTTGAGTCGCCCCGGCGGGGTTGCGGTCCCGGTCGCCGGCGTCTGGCGGGATGCCGGGGAAGGCGGTACGGTACTCCCGGCGGTCGGGGCGGCGACGAACGTCGCGGGGGCGGCGCGGGTGGGGGAAGCCGCCGCCCGCGCCGTCTGCGTGGGGATGATGTACTCAACCCCGTCGCTCACGCGCGCGGCGGGGTTGAGCGCCGTCCGCTCCGCCCGGTCGGTGTATCCGCCCGCCGCCGTGACGAGGTCGCTCAGTCGGGCGTCGCCGCGCAGGACGTAGGTGCCGGGGCTGGCCACTTCACCGCCGACGGCGACATGGACGTCGGGCTGCCAGCCCTCATCGCTCTGGACGAGCAAATCGGGCACGTTGCGCTGGCGCAGCACGACGTAGATCGCCGCGACGACCAGCGCCGCGACCGCGCTGAGGATCAGCCCCTGCCGTCTGCCGCCCGCGTCTGACACTGTTGCCACCTCGCATTGGTTACACCGGGGTACGTCGCTTGCGCGAGTGTAGAAAGCGGCGACCTGATCTGTCAACCGGGGAGAGGGGAAAGGATGCGATGAATCATCACGACCATGTTGCATTATTGCGCGATGGCATCCACGGCGGCGCGACGGCGGATGCATCACCTTCCGGGCGACCTGTATGGGCGGACCTCGGTTCCGGCGGTGGCGCGTTCACGCTCGCGCTCGCCGAATTGCTCGGGCCTGCCGCCGTGATTCACTCGGTAGATCGGGATCGCGGCGCGCTCGATGCGCAGAAGTATGGGTTGGGTGCGCGGTTCCCGGCGACGGTCGTGCGTTTCCACCGTGCCGACTTCACCCGGCCGCTCGATCTCCCCGCCCTCGACGGCATCGTGATGGCGAACGCGCTGCATTTCGTACTGGAGCAATTGCCGGTCGTACGGCGGTTTCGGGCGCTCCTCCGGCCCGGCGGCCGCATGATTCTGGTGGAGTACGATACCGACCGGGGCAATCATTGGGTGCCATATCCGCTCTCGTACCCGACCTGGGAATCGCTCGCCCGTTCCGCTGGTTTCGGCGCCACGCGATTCCTCGCATCGGTACCGAGCCGCTTCCTCGGTGCGATCTATTCGGCGGTGAGCGAGTAGCCTCAGAGATTCACCGTCCACTCCTCTCGATTGCTGACCGATCTGCAAGCCGGGCGCCCACTGCGCGCATGCCCGGTCGTACCGATTCCTACTGAGCCGTTTCCGTTCATTCCGCTGGTAGCACGGGCTTTCCAGCCCGCGATTCGAGAATTACTCCACGGGAATCGGTATCGCCTCCGCGAACGAAGATACAGGGCAACGGAATGAACGGTTTTGGTACGCAAATTGCTAACGATCCTCTTTGAGTGGAGGAAGTCATGTGGAAATGATACAGGCGGCGGTCGCATTCCTTTTTGTGGTCATTGCGCTCCTGGCGATGCTCTTTGTCGCGCTGGTTGCGGCAGCGTCGGCTACGGATCGCGCGCGGGTTCCGGTCGCGCAACGCCGCCCAAGCGGCCCCCGCCACTGAATTCGAGGCGGATTTGGCTTGCCATACGGGGGATTACCTGTTACGCTTACGTGCGATTCCGAGCACGCATGTATGTGCTCGGATAACGCGATGGCGGCGTAGCCAAGTGGCAAGGCATGGGTCTGCAAAACCCTGATCACCGGTTCGAATCCGGTCGCCGCCTCCATCCATCCCGCACGAAAGGATGCCCCCATGACCGACGCGGACGCCTCCTCGCCGGATACG
>JAICIL010000360.1 GCA_025924435.1 Chloroflexia bacterium
CCGTTCGCGATCTGCTTCAACAGCATCGTCTTGCCGGCCTTCGGCGGCGAGACGATCAGGCCGCGCTGCCCCCGCCCGACCGGCGCGACGAGGTCCACGAGCCGCGTCGAGAGGACGTCGGGGCGCGTTTCGAGGTGCAGCAATTCCATCGGGAAGATCGGCGTGAGCGAGTCGAAGTGCGGGCGGTTGCGCGCCTCATCGGGGCTGACGCCGTTGATCGCCTCGACGCGGAGTAAACTGAAGAACTTCTCGCTCTCCTTCGGCGGGCGCACCTGGCCGGAGACGAAATCGCCCGTGCGCAGGCCGAACTTGCGGATCTGCGATTGCGAGACGTAGACATCCTCGGGGCCGGGCAGGAATCGCTCCTGCCGCAGGAAGCCGTAGCCATCCTCGACGATATCGAGGACGCCGGAGCCGAAGATGTTGCCCTGCTGCTCCGTCTGCGCCTGCAACAGGCGGTAGATCAGGTCCTGCCGCCGGAGGCGCGTCGGGTTCGCGAGGCCCCAGTCGTTCGCCATCTCCAGCAATTCTTCCTGGCTTTTCGCGTCGAAATCCGCGACCGTCAGGTCGTTGCTGTTCGGCGCGGTGGCGGGTTCGATGGAGAAGGCGGGCGAACGCACGGTCTCGTAGGAGCGGCTGGACGCGCCGTTGACATTCGCGTAATCGCGCCCGCTCGCGCGGTAGTCGCTGCCGCCGCGACGTTCGTTACCCCGCTCGGCGCCGCGCGATTGCTGATTGCCGCGGTTGCCATTCTGGCCCTGCTGGTTCTGCCGCCCCTGCATGCCGCCGCGATCCGGGCGCATGTTCTGACCCTGGCGCTGGTCGTCGCGCGGGGGCCGGGCGTAGGGCTGCCCGCCCTGCGGCCGCTGCGGCCGCTGCTGCTCCTCGCGCGGGGGGCGTACATACTGTTGCGGCCGGGCGGGCACCTCGCGCGCCGGGGCGAGGGCGGCGGGCGGCTCCGGCATCTCCGGCGGCTCGGTCGTCGTCATCAAGCCCGCGTTGCCGAACATCTCGCGATCCGAGACGACATGCGGCGCGGCGGCCGCCCCGTCCGCTCCATCCGCTACGCTCACGGGCGCGGGCGCGGCGGCATCCGGCAATTGCGCCTGCACGGTCGCGGTCGGCTCCGGCGTGTCGTCAACGGATGCGGACGCCGGGGATGGCGCAGCGGCGGTGCGTGTGCGGCGACGCGGCGCGGGGGCTGCCGGTTCCGCTTTTGCGGGCGACTCGTCCGTCGCGGTCGCTTCCTGGATTTTGGGGGCGCGGGGGCGGCGGCGGCGGTCAACTTTTTCGGTGGCGAGGGGGGTTGCGGTCTCGGCCGTTTCCGGGCGCTCGTCCACTAGCGTGGTTCCTTGCATGTCGTCGTTCATGAGTTGTTGCTTAGTCCTTTGCTTGAGGTGGATATCAGATGCAGCGCGAAGACGCGCGATGCAGCGAATGGAAATCCCGCAGGCCCCGGCCCAAGACCGGTACGGCGTGGCTGCGCTGGCATGCTCACCGTGCGATGGCCCTGGTCATCACACGCACTACCACGCGTGCACACGGGAAACGAAAGGGGCGACGCTCCGCTGTCTTTCCGTGCCATCCGGGACACAGGCATTGCTCCGGTCACGCGCGATCCAACGTGGGGCCGTGAGAACTCAATGCGGGGGAGACAGTGCGCAGCGGCCAATGGGCGCTGCCACGATGCGGGGCATTCCCGCACCTGTGCGTTCCGCATTTTAGCACACCTGTCAAGCAAATAGCAACCGGGGTGCGTCGGCGGCGGCAAGCGACCATCGGCCGCGGCGGGAACGGGCGGGCAGCACCGCATCAATGCCCCATGTGGATCGCTCATTCGGTGTAACGCGGGCGTCTCGCGAAACATTCCCGCCCCGCTGCGGTAGCGCGGAGATTTACGCACCGGCGGAGGCCATCGTGGCCGCCGCCTCCGCGAGGCGCGTCGCGTAGCCCATCTCGTTATCGTACCACGCCGCGACGTTGACGAGCGTGCCGTCCAGCACCTCGACGAGCGGGAGGTCTATGAGCGACGAGAGGCGGTCGCCGACGATGCGGGAGGAGGCCCATTCCTCTTCGAGCACGCCCATCACCCCGGAGAGCGGCGCGCGCCCGGCGGCGGTGCGGAAGGCGTCGCGCACCGCGTCGGCGGTGGTCGGCTTCTCCACGACGGCGTTCAATTCGACGATGCTGCCCGTGCGGACCGGCACGCGATACGCCTTGCCGGTGACGTTGAGATCGGGCCAGATGAATTTGAGCGCCTTCGCCGCGCCGGACGACGACGGGATGATGTTCTCGGCGGCGGCCCACGAATCCCGCCGGTCCTTCATCGGCTGATCGGTGAGCGACTGCGAGTTCGTGTAGGCATGGACGGTGGAAAACAGCCCCACGCGGATGCCGTACTGCTCCCGCAGCACCTTGACGACCGGCGCGAGCGCGTTCGTCGTGCAGCTCGCCATGCTGACGATCTTGTGCGCGGCGGGGTCGAACGAGTCGAGATTAATCCCCCGCAGCAGCACGGCGTCGCAGTCGTCGAGGCTCTTGCTCGGCGCGCTGACGAGCACATGCCCCGCGCCATTATCCAGATGCGCCTGCGCCCCGCTCCGCGTTGTCGCCCGGCCCGTGCAGTCCACGACGACATCCACGCCGAGCGCCTTCCAGTCCGGCAGCGCGTCCATGCTGTTGAGGTACTTTATCCGATGATCGCCGATCACGAGCGTGTCGCCATCGGCGCGCACCGGCTCCGGCCAGATACCGTAGTTCGTGTCCACCGCGAAGAGGGCCGCGAAGGTCGGCAGGTCGCGGATATCGGAAATCGAGACGGGCACGAACCGATCGTCCCGCAGCGCCGCCTTGAGGATCGAGCGGCCGATCCTGCCGAACCCATGAATCGCGATCTTGTTCATCCCTGCACCTCTCTCGTGTCGGCGAAGACCCCGAAGAATTCCCGTGGGACGTACGCGGCCGGGATAAGTCCTTCGGGTTCCCTCCGGGGAACATTGTGCGTCCCGTACCCGTTCGCGCGAACGGGTACATCCGCTATCGCACATCGCCCGCCACGCCGATCAGCGGAGGCGTGGGTCAGGGGATATGTTGTCGTGTGGCGACAGCGACGGCGGGCGTTGTACACTGGCCATCGTGCCCCACGGCGCGGGCGCACGGCTCGAAGAGGAGGAGTATCCCCGTGGCGACCACCGCTCACCCATCCACCGCACGATACGAAGAGGTTCGGCGGCGCATCCAGACCGCGATTGCCTTCCCCGTCACGCCGTTCCACGCCGATTACTCGCTCGACGAGGCGGGCATGCGGCGGCTCGCCCGCTTCATGGTCGAGGGGGGCATCGAGGCGCTCGTCGCGGCGGGCGGCACCGGCGAACTCTACAACCTCGACCTCGACGAATGGCGCGCGGTCGTCCGCGCGACCGCCGAGGAGGCGGGGGAGCGCGCCCTGATTATCGCGGGCGTTGGCTTCAACGGCGCGACGGGCGCGAAGATGGCACGCGAGGCCGCGTCGCTCGGCGCGGATGCCCTGCTCATCTTCCCGCCCTACTACCGCACCGGCGACGAGGACGGCCTGTTCCGCTACTACCGGATGATCGCCGATGCCACCGAATTGCCGATCATCCCCTACAGCCGCGACCAGGCGATCATCGGCCCGCGCCTCGCCGAGCGGCTGGCGGCGATCCCGAACGCCGTCGCCTACAAGGACGGCCAGGGCAGCGTGCGCAATTTTATGCGCGTGCGGCAGCATCTCGGCGACCGCTTCGTCTGGCTCGCCGGGACGGGCGACGACCTCGTGCCCGCCTACTTCACCGCCGGGGCGCAGGGATACACCTCGTCCGTCGCCAATGTCTCGCCCCGCCTCGCGCTCGATCTGCTGCACGGCGCGCAGGCGGGGAAATTTGCCGAGACGCAGGCGCTCGTGGACCGCGCGGTCGTGCCGCTCTACGAACTGCGGGACAAGCGGCGCGGCTACGAAGTCTCCGCGATGAAGGCGATGATGGAGGGGCGCGGCCTGCCCGGCGGCCCCGTCCGCCCGCCACTCCTCGACCTGAACGCCGAAGAAAAAGCCCAGGCCGCCGCCTGGGCGGCAGACTGGCCCTATTAACGAAGGACTGAGGACTGAGGACTGAGGGAGTTCCGACCCCTTCTCAGTCCTCAGTCCTCAGTCCTAATC
>JAICIL010000361.1 GCA_025924435.1 Chloroflexia bacterium
GCGCACACCTCGGCTGGCTGCTGGCGGTGTTCAATGTCCTCGCGCAATGGCACGGGCTGACTCCCGATGATGAGGGACGGATCCGCCTGTCGATCGCCGCGTTCAGCCTCTAGGCTGACTAGCACCAGAGGTTAGGTAAACCCGCGACCGACGGGTGGGAAACGGGTATACTCGTGATATGCGGCGACCGGGAGACGGCGCGCCGCGCACGCGAAAGGGGCCGCTCGTGGCTCAGGTTTCTCTCGACGATGCCCGGACGCCGTTCGTCCTGACCTTCGATGTCGGCACGTCGTCCGCCCGCGCGCTCCTCTACGATGCCAGGGCGCGACCAATTGACGGGATGGCCGCGCAGATCGCCCACGAGATGGAGACAACGGCGGACGGCGGCGTCGTCTGCGACGCCGACGCGCTCGTCGAACGGACGGCGAAGGTGATAGACGATGTGCTGGCCGCGGCGGGAACGCACGCCGAGCGGGTCGGCGGCGTCGCGTCGGACACCTTCTGGCACAACGCCGTCGGCGTGGATGCCGACGGCGCGGCGATCACGCCGCTCTACACCTGGGCCGACACGCGCAGCGAGCGCGCGGCGGTCGAACTCCGGCACCGGCTCGACGAGCGCGCCGTCCACGAGCGCACCGGCTGCATGCTGCACGCGATGTATCTGCCCGCGAAATTCGTCTGGCTCGCGGAGACGGATGCCGAGATGTTTCAGCGCGCGGCATACTGGATGTCGTTCGCGGAATACTTCCACTTCAAGTGCTTCGGCGAGCGCGCCTGCTCGCTCTCGATGGCCTCCGGCAGCGGCCTCCTGAACCTCAACGCCTGCCGGTGGGACGAACAAATCCTCGCGGCGCTGCCCGTGCGCGCCGAGCAACTCTCGCCCCTGCGGGATGTGGATGAGCCGCTCGCCGGGCTGGCCGGTGCGTACGCGGAGCGGTGGCCGCCGCTCGCCCGCGTGCCGTGGTACCTGTCGCTCGGCGACGGGGCGGCGAGCAACCTCGGCAGCGGCGGGGTGGACGGGTCGCGCGTCGCCGTCAACGCTGGCACGTCCACTGCAATGCGCATCGTGTTGCGGGCGGAAAGCGTCCGCGTGCCGGACGGCCTCTGGGCGTACCGGGTGGACCGGCGGCATTTCGTCGTCGGCGGCGCGGAGAGCAACGGCGGCAACGCGTGGGCATGGCTGAAGGAGCGCATGCGGCTTGAGGACGACGACGCGACCGCGCGGGCGATTGCGGCGGTGCCGCCGGACGGGCACGGCCTGACAGTGCTGCCCTTCCTGGCCGGGGAGCGCAGCCCGAACTACAACGCGCACGCGCGGGCGGCGATCACCGGCCTCGCCCTCGACACGACAGCCCCGGAGATCGCCCGCGCCTTCCTGGAGGCGATCAGTTACCGATTCGCGCTGATGGAGCGCATCATTGCGGCGAGTTACCCGGAGGCACGGGAAATCATCATCAGCGGCTCCGCCCTGCTCAGCAACCCGACGTGGATGCAGATGCTCGCGGATGTGCTCGGCAAGCCGCTCACGGTCTCCGACGAGGCGGAGGCGACGAGCCGGGGCGCGGCGCTGGTCGCGCTCGAACAATTGGGCGCGATACCATCCTGGGAGGATGTGCCCGTCGCCCTCGGCAAAACGGTGACACCGAACATGGACGCGCACCGCGTCTATCGGGCGGCCATCGAGCGGCAGGCGCACCTGTACGGCCTGCTCGTGCCGCCCCGGACATAGGGGGCGAGCCGAGGGAATCGGGATGGCACGGAGAATGTTGGGATCAATAGGCGTACGGTAATTGAGGAGGATGACATGGCAACGAACCCCCTGACCCAAATCGCGAACTTCGGCCAGAGCGTCTGGTACGACGGCATCAGCCGCGACCTCGTCCGCGGCGGCGGGCTGCAACGGCTGATTGACGAGGACGGCGTGGTCGGCGAGACGTCCAACCCGAACTTCTTCAAGGAGGCGATCGTCGGCAAGAGCGATTACGACGATCAGATGCGCGAACTCGCCCGACAGGGCAAGAACGGCGACGAAATCTACGAAGTGCTGACGACGACCGATGTGCGGGAAGCGTGTGATATTTTCGCGCCCGTCTACCAGCGGACGAACGGAGACGACGGCTACGTCTCCCTCGAAGTCTCGCCGACCCTCGCGCACGACACGCAGCGCACGATCGAGGAAGCGCGCCGCCTGTGGAAGGTCGTGGATCGCCCGAACCTGATGATTAAAATCCCCGCCGCCCCGGAGGGCATCGCCGCGATCAAACAGACGCTGAGCGAGGGGATCAATATCAATGTGACGCTCGTCTTCTCCATCGCCTCCTACCGCGACGTGATGAACGCCTACATCGAAGCGATCGAGGCGCGCGTGCAGCGCGGCGAGCCGGTGGATCGGATCGCCTCGATCGGCTCGTTCTTCGTCAGCCGCGTGGATGTGGCGGTGGACAAGATGCTGGACGAGAAGATCAAGAACGCGTCCGGCGCGGAGAAGGAGAAATTGCAAAGCCTGCTCGGCAAGGCCGCCATCGCGAACGCGAAGGATGCCTACCACGTCTTCCGCGAGACGTTCAGCGGGCCGCGCTGGGAGGCGCTCGCCGCGAAGGGCGCGAAGGTGCAACGGCCGCTCTGGGCGAGCACCGGCGCGAAGAACCCCGCCTACCGGGACATCCTCTACGCGGAAGAATTGATCGGGCCGGACACGGTGGACACGATGGGTATGCCGACCATCGAGGCGTTCCGCGATCACGGGCGGGTGCGCAACTCGGTCGAGGAAGACTATCCGGGCGCGCAACGCGTCCTGAAGGACCTCGCGGCTGTTGGCATTGATATGGCGAAGGTGACGCAGGACCTGCAGGACGCCGGGATCAAGCAGTTCTCCGACTCCTTCGAGGCGATCATGAAGGATGTGCGCACCAAGAGTGAAGCGTTCGCCTCGAAGACCGCACAGGCCGCTGGCTAAAAAGGAAAGGACTGAGGACTGAGGACTGAGCATCCCGCTCCCGATTGTCCTTGCCACATAGGGCAATGGCGACGAATCCCGCTCAGTCCTCAGTCCTTCGTGAGGAGTGCCCCGGATGCTCGAAACGACCGTTGTCAATCCGCTGCGCGAGGGATTGCGCCTGCAACGCACGCCGGAGCCGTGCGTGATGGTCATTTTCGGCGCATCCGGGGACCTCACGCGCCGCAAACTCGTGCCCGCGCTCTACAACCTGACGCGCGAGCGGCTGCTGCCGGGCGGCTTCACGGTCGTCGGCGTGGCGCGCCGGCCGATCGGCAACGACGCCTTCCGCGACCAGATGAAAGCGGGCATCAACGAGTTCTCGCGCGTGCGCCCCGCGCAGGAGACAGTCTGGGAGAATTTCTCGCAGGGTATCTACTACCACCAGAGCGAGTTCCACGACAGCGACGGCTACGCGCGCCTCGGCGAACTGCTCGATCAGATAGACCGCGAGCGCGGCACCTGCGGAAACCGCGTCTTCTATCTCGCCACCGCGCCATCGAATTACAGCGAGATCATCCGGCAACTCGGCGAGCACGGGCTGGCGCGCCGGACGACACCGGGCGTGCCGGAGGACGGGGCGTGGCAGCGGATCATCATCGAGAAGCCCTTCGGCCACGACCTCGAATCGGCGCGCGAGTTGAACAACCAACTCGCCGAGGTCTTCTCGGAGCGGCAGGTCTTCCGCATTGACCACTATCTCGGCAAGGAGACGGTGCAGAACATCCTCGTCTTCCGCTTCGCCAACGGCATCTTCGAGCCACTCTGGAACCGGGGCTACGTGGACCATGTGCAGATCACGGTGGCGGAGAGCATCGGCGTCGAGGGGCGCGGCGGCTACTACGAGGAGTCCGGCGCGCTGCGGGACATGGTGCAGAACCACATGATGCAACTCGTCTCGCTGATCGGCATGGAGCCGCCCGTCTCGAACGACGCGACCGGCGTGCGCGACGAGAAGGTAAAGGTGCTCCACGCGATCCGGCCGATCCACCCGGAGGACGTCAACAAATTCACCGTTCGCGGGCAGTACGGGCCGGGCGATGTCGCGGGCCATCCGATCCCCGGCTATCGCGAGGAGCACGGCGTCGCGCCCAACTCGACGACGGAGACATTCGTCGCGCTCAAGTTCTTCATAGATAACTGGCGTTGGGCGGGCGTGCCCTTCTAC
>JAICIL010000362.1 GCA_025924435.1 Chloroflexia bacterium
AGGATGGTGATACAGCGATCGTCGTCGCGGCCCGCCGCGTCGTCGGGCACACCGACCGCGAGGTACCGCCCCCGCGCGGCCCGGCGGGCTGGGGCGACACACGGCGCGCCCGGCCGCCGGAGCACCCCGGTCGTCGCTACCGCAACCTCTTCACCGGCGAAGAACTGGCCGCCACCGACCGCGACGGCGCCCCCGGCCTCTCGTTGGCGGACGTCTGCGCCCACTTCCCCGTCGCTCTCCTCGAACGGATCGAAGAAACGGAAGCCAACTGAACCACCAAGACACCAAGAACACGGAGAACACCAAGAAGGAAAACAAGGAGTGAAGAGAGCAGCAAGAATGATAGTTCTTCTTGTGCCTCTCGGTGTTCTTGGTCTCTTGGTGGTTCAAAATCCCCCGCCGCCCTTGCCGCGCGGGGGTGTTCTTGCTACGCTGCCCATAGTGATGTGCGTCGGAGGGTGAAGGAGTGAGGGCGATGGATGCACCGATTTCGTGGCGGCGCGGCCTCGCGCGGACGCCGGACCCCTCCTTCTGGGAGCACGCCCGCTGGTACGACATCCATATCAACTACCTCGACCCGCACTTCGCCGCGATGGTCGCCGCGATCGTCTGGGCGGTGCCGCCGCTGGCGGCGGACGCCTCGGTCGTGGACATCGGCTGCGGCGTCGGCACGCTCGCCTCGCGCTTCCATGCGGCCTACCCCGAATCGCGCCTGACGCTCCTGGACACCGACGAGGAGAACATCGAGACGGCGCAGAAGAAGATGGGCAAAGGCGGCACGCCCGCCGTCCCCCTCTGCTATCGCATTGACCCGGACGCCCCCGCCCAACCGCTCCCCGCCGCGCCCTATGCGCTCGCCGTCTCCTCCACGACCTTCGGCGGCATCGTCGGCGAGGAGAGCACCGATGCCGTCTTCCGCGCCCGCCTCGGCAACCTCCTGCGCATGGTCCACGCCTCGCTGGAGGAGGGCGGTTGCCTGATCTACGGCGACTTCCTCAGCCACGGCCTCGGCGTGCGCGAGCACATCATCCTGCTCGATGAAGCGGGTTTCGCGGATGCCGAATGCGTCTGGCGGGATGGCGACCTCGTCGTCGTCGGCGGCCAGCGAAGGACGACGAAGGACTGAGGGCGTAGGGCATACTGATAGATCAGGGACCGGATTGAGAATGGCGTGGTAGGTTAGATCGCCTGCTCGGCAAAGATCTCTTCCGTGGGACGCTCCTCCCACAAATCGCGCGATGGCTTATCTCCCGCCGCACTGAATTGCTCAAGCGCCCGTTCGAAGGCGTCGCGCGACTCCCAGATCGAAAGCCCGACGATCCGGCCACCTCCCTCTTCCTTCCACGGCCCAATCTGCCGCAACCCGGATGCCCCGCGCAACGCCTCACCAACCCGCTCCATCGAGCGGAGCACATCATCGCGGTGTTCCGGCTTCGGATAGTGAATGGAGAGAAACAAGAATGCCATGTCAGCCCCCTCACTGTTCATATTCCTCGGCACTGTTATTCGGCGAGGGGCATGCCTTTTTTCTCGTTGCGCTTGCGGCGGCGTTCGGCCTGCCAGCCGGTCTGCGGCGCGGTGCGGATGAAGGTCATCGCGTGGGCGAGGTAGGGGAGGAGCATTTCGACGGCGTCCTCGTCCGTGCAGGGGACTTCGATCCAGTTCCCTTTGCTCCGGTCTGCGCCGGGGTCGGGCGACCAGCCGTCCGCGCCGTCGAGCGCGCGGAGGGCGGCTTTCTCGTCCGCCGGTGGCTTGAGGACGATGCCGCGCTCCCCGATGAAAGCGAAGAGCCGCCCCTCGACGTAGTAGCCGTCGTGGCCGAAGATTTTGCGCTTCGCCACGCCCGGCCAGTGGAGCAGGTGTTCCTCGACATACGCCTGGATCGCGGGCGCGATCTCGCTCTCGGTCACGATGCATTCCCCCTCAATCGCGGACGCGGGCGAAATTTGGCATGGATCGCCGGGATCGGCCGGGGCGCCGGTTGCTCCGCGCGCTCCACGGCGGCGGGCGCGAGCAGGGCGAACTCGTTGCCGTCCGGGTCGGCGATGATCGCCAGTGTGCCCCACGGGTAGTGTACGGGGTGCGCGCCGCAGACGCCACGCGCGGCGAGGCTCTCGTACGTCCGCCGGTCCACCGCGAAGGTGATCCCCGTCGCGCGGCCCGCCGCCTCGGGCGCGGTATCGGCGTCCGCGACGGCGAGCATCAGTGCCGCGCCGCCGTCGCCGACCTCCGCGCCGCCCGCCCAGCGCCGCCGCAGGGGGAAGCCGAGCGTGCCGCAGTAGAAGAACAACGCGCGGTCGAGATCGCGCACAAAGATGAAGACCGACTGCAACTGAGGAACGATCATGGGTCCACTCCGGTCGAACGAAGCCGCGAACATCCGAGTAGAACAAATGTACGTATAGGTGCGCGACTTGTCAAGGGGTCTGTAGATTTACGAGGGTGACGCCTGCCGCAGACGTGCGTGAATGACGAGCAGGATGCCGCCGCCGACGGAAATCGTCGCGTCGGATGCGGTCAGTTCGTTGGAGACGCCGATGTTGTCGCCGAGGCGGAAGACGGCGGGGAGGGGATAGAGGAGGCCGTCGCCGGAGACGCCCGTCACTTCCCCGGTGAGGGCGAGGAGGGAGACGTACTCGCCGGGCGTGCCGTGGAGCGCGACCGATTCGCCGGGGCGGAGGGCGAGCATCGTGTGCAGCGGGTCCACGAGCAGGATGCGCACGCCCGCGAATGCCGGGGCGGCGAGCGAGAGCGCGGTGGCGAGCATGTGATCGTAGCGCGGGCCGCCGAGCGCGCCGAGCACGACGATCTCCGCCGCGCCACGGGCGATGGCGACGACGATGGCGAGGTGCGTATCCGTGTAATCCTTCGCCACCGGGTGCGTCTCGGTCGGGATGCCGGCGGCGGCGAGCCGCGCGACGATCTCCGGCCCCGCCGTGTCGAAATCGCCGACCGCGAGATCGGGCGCGATGCCCAGCCGTTCCAGAACGAGCGCCCCGGCGTCCGCCGCGATCAGCAGGCCCGCCGCCGCGCATTGCCCGCGCACGAACGCATCGTCGCCCACCGGGCCACCCGTGACGATCACGGCACGCAAGAGAGAGGACTGAGGACTGAGGACTAAGGACTGAGGGGTGGCCGCCTCATTGCTCATCGCGTTTCATCGTTCCGCGTAGACATGCGAATTGCTTCTTCGATGGAGCAGTATAGCGTATCCTCACTCGCCGAAGATGGTGTGATAGCATCAGTCGGCGCGTGGCGCGTGGCGCGCGAAGCGAAAGGACCTGACGGTGCCGACACAGGATCGCATCTTCCTCGAAGGGCTGATCTTCTACGCCTACCACGGCGTGCATCCGGAGGAGAAGAAACTCGGCCAGCGGTTCGTCGTGGACATCGCGATGACGCGCGACCTCCGCGCGGCGGGCACGGCGGACGATCTGACGCGGACGACCTCGTACAGCGATGTCTACCGACAGGCGCGCGAGATCGCCGAGGGTGGGCCGTACGATCTGATCGAGACCGTCGCGGAGAAGATCGCCGCCGCCGTCCTCGCCGCGCACGCCGAGGTGCGGGACATCCGCGTCACCGTCCGCAAGCCGGAGGTGCCGATCAAAGGGAGCATCCTCAGCGCGGTCGGCGTCGAAGTCTTCCGCGCGCGGGACGGGGAATAGGGGTGGCCCGCGCGCCGTTATCGCGCGACGGTTCCGGCGGGGTCATCATCCCGGCGGCATCGCGCGTGCGATAGCGGTCGGGCAGCCTCCGCGACGGGCGGAGGGTCGTTTCGTGGTGGACAGGGAAAGGACGATGCATGCCGACGATCACGGCCGAGGGGGACAAGACCTTCGAGGCGCCCACGGACAAGAAACTCGTCCTCGCCATCGAGGACGCGGGGATTGATATCCTGCATCGCTGCGGCGGCAACGCGCGCTGCACGACCTGCCGCATCCAGTTGCTCGCCGGCGACGCGGGGCCGATGGGCGAGGCCGAAAAGGGGCGGCTGGCGCGCGAGGTTGACCTGCCGGAGCATGTCCGCCTCTCCTGCCAGATCCGCTGCGAGCACGACCTGACGATCCGTGTCATCAACCACCTGCACCTGACCGACCTCAGCGACCCCGGCCCCCGCCCCGTAGATTAGGACTGAGCGATGAGGACTGAGG
>JAICIL010000363.1 GCA_025924435.1 Chloroflexia bacterium
CATAGGCGGTGCCGTTCGCGATCAGGGTGATATCGAACGTGTCCACGCCAGGGCGGGCGCCATCGTAATTGACGAAGGCGAAGACCTCCTGCCCGGCCGTGAAGGTATCGGCGGCATCGGCGGGCGACAACGTCTCGAGATCGCCGCGATCGGTGGCGCCGACGCCGAAGACGCCGAGGCTCGGCGCCGGTGTCGCGGTCGCAGTCGGCGGGATCGCCGTCGCGGTCGGCGGGACGGCCGTCGCGGTCGCGGTCGGCGATGGTGCGACGGTCGGCTGCGGCGTCACAGCGACGGTTGCTGTTGGCGCATTCGTTGCCGTCGCGGCCGCGACAAGGAGCGGCCCAACGGTTGCGCTCGGCGTCGGCGAGGCAATCGGGGAAGCCGCCGCAGTATCCGACGACAGCGCGACCGCCACCGGTTCGGGCGCCGTGGCGGTCGCGAGACCGCCCCCGCGCCCGCCACTCAGGCGGGACGCACCGACGAACCCGCCCATGACCAATACCACCAGCAGCGCGCCGACCACGGCGGCCAGTCCCCCGCGCGAGCGCCGCGCGGCAGGCGCGGCAACCACGCTGGCGTAGACATCACCGGGCCGCACGACGGCATGCACTTGGTCGTGCGCGATGATCGCGGGCGTCGCGACGGGTTCCGGAATCCTTTCGTTCGTCGGAATGGCCGCCGGGGGCGCGGGTTCGGGGTGGGAGGGGCGCTCCGCCGCTTCGGGTGCGATCTCGCCGCCGGTTGAGACGGAGGGGGCCGCGAGAGAGGCGACGGGCAGTATGGCGGAGTCGGCGACCGGTGCGGAGGATGTGACCGAGAAATTGTCCGGCGTCGGATTCGATGGCACGGCAATCGGGCGAACCGGGATCGCCGGCTGGTCCGGCGGTTCGCTGGCATTCTCCGCATCCGCCACCGTAGGCGGGGGGAGATCGCGCGGGGATGCGGCGGGTGCGGCGAGGTCGAGGTCGAGGGATTGCTCGATCCGGCGGATCGCCTGCGCGACATCCCGCATCTCCCGGTAGCGGTCATCCGCCGCAGTCGCCGTCATCCGTTCGATGAGCGCCGCGACCGGCGACGGGAGCGTGGCGAGGAAATCCGCGACATCGCGCTCCCGCAGCCGCTTATACGGTTGCCCGTGCAACATCTCGAAGAGGACGAGGCCCGCGCTGTACTGATCGGACGTCGGGCGGACGTAGCCGGTCTGTTGCGACTGCTCCGGGCTCATGTACAGGGGAGTGCCGGGATGGCCGACGAACGTGTAGGTCCGGGCGGAGAGATGATCGAGTTGGGCGATACCGAAATCGCCGACCTGCGCTCGCCCATCCATCGCGATGAAGATGTTGGCGGGTTTGACATCGCGGTGCACGATGCCGGCGTCATGCGCGGCCTGCAAACCGCGCGCGATGTCCGCAGTGAGACGGAGCGCATCCGCCAGAGCAAACGGCCCGTGGGAGGCGAGCCGCTCCCCGATCGTCCCGCCGGAGACATAGAGGAGGATGAGATGCAGCGAGCGATCCTCGCCCTCGACCAGATCATAAACAGTGACGAGGTTGGCGTGGCTGCCGACGCGCGCGCCCGCCTCCGCCTCGCGGATGAAGCGGTCTTCGAGTTGGCGGAAATGGCCGAGGTCGGTCTGCGCCATCGCGCGTTTGAGGGTCTTGATCGCGACGGGACGCTTCAGGCGCATATCGAAGGCCCGCACGACGCGCCCGAACGCGCCTTCGCCGACGATCGCCTCGCTGCGATAGCGACCCAAAAGCAACGCGGGTGATGCGTCTCTCACCTCGCCCACCGGTTTACCTCGTTTGCCCGTTCATGCAATTGTGCGACGACATGCCACATCGTATCGAATGAACGACGATCATTCAATCTTTCGGGTTTCCGGCGCGTCCGGCATCGCCGCTAGCGCAGGAAGACCACGGAGGCGACGATGGCGTCAACCTCGCCCGCGTGCGCGCTCTGGTCGCGGGCCTGGAAGTCGAACTCTTTGCCGCCGTGCGTGACGATCCAGAGTTTGCCGGTGCGCGGCGCCACGGTGGAATCGCCCGGCGACACGTAGGCGAAGTTCAGGAACTTGCCCGATTCGCCGCCCACGCTGGTGTCCAGGGCGAAATTATCCGCATAGGAGTACATAGTACTCCGCGCATGGGCTTGCTTGGCGGCGGCAATACTGGCGTCGGGCGGCCCCGTCTGGTCGAACATCGCAACGAAGAAGAGGACGCCGTCCGGCCCATCGAGTTCGAGCAAGGTCAGCACGTCGCCGGGCAGCTGCGTCGCCTTCCAGCCGCCCGGATATTGCAAGCGGATCCGCTGTTCGGGATCGGTCCATGTCGCGACGGCCCCGCCGATGCTCGCCGCCACCGGATTTGCCGGCGCGGGCGGCGCGGCGCTCGACGCGGCAGGGTCGGTGTTCGCACCCGACGGCGGGGAGGGCGGCGAGGCGGACGCGCTCAGCGATGGAGTGGCGTTGCCACTACCGGGCGCCTGCGTGGATGCACCGCCCGACGTACCGGACGACCCGCCGGGTGACGCCGCCGGCCCGTAGGCATTCTTCGAATGCTCGATATACACCGGGTCATCGCCAATGCTCACGTGGATCTGCCCGGCGCTCACGTCGGTCGGCAGCGGTTGCCCGGTGAGGTTGTAGGCCTGCGCCTCGCGCGATTCCGTCGCCAGATTGGTGCTCCCGCCGCCCCAGACGACATCTACCATCGTCCCGTTGCGGTTGAAGCGATAGGCCGTGCCGCCATCGCCGCGGTTCACCGGCCCCAGCGCCAGCGCACCGATGAGATGCAGCGCCATCTGCTGATACGCGAAGTACGACGGCTTCGGCGTTTGCCAGTCGCTCTGCACCAGGCCGAAATGCGCCTCCGGATCGTCCTGCACTTCGAGCGCGGTGTACAGCCCCGGCGCCCGCGCGCCCGCCGCCGGGCCATCGTCGCGGAAGTCGTACCACATCATCCGATCAATGTTGAGATTCGGAAAGCCGAGCATCGAGACGAGTTGCTTGACCATGTAACTCCCCTGCGCGTCGCCGACGGCGTTCCCACCGAAGGAAGGATCCGCGCTCGACCAGCCGAACTCGGTCAGGCGGACGGGCTTACCACCGCTCTGCTGCTGATGGTCGCGCAAGTGGGGAAGATCGAGTTTCTGGAACAGCCCATTGTCGAAATTATCCTTGCCGACGTACGGGTGGAAACCGAAGGAGTCGGAATAGTTCAGACCGCCCGCGGCGATGATCTGGTCGCACCCCGCGAAGTCGAGTTTCGAGCACGCGCCACTGGAGACTTGCGCGGACGGATCCAGCCCCTTGATCGTCTCGTATGTCTCCTGCAGGAGGGCGACGTACTGCTGCGGGCTTCCCGTCCAGAAGCCCGAATCGTCCGGCTCGTTCCAGACCTCCCACGTGTGGATGTCGTTCTTGTAGCGGTTGACGAGCGCGGTGAGGAAATTCTTCCACCGTCCGGGATCGGGCGGATTGAAATCCGCCTGCCCAACCTGACATTGCACGTTGTTGTACGCCAATTGCCCCATGATTTCGATATTGTGGGCGCGCGCCTCTTTCGTCAGTTCGTCGTAGTAGTCCCAACTGTACTGGCCACATTTCGGCTGCTCGATGTAATCCCAGCGGATCTGTTCGGAGATGACCCCGGCGCCCACCTGCTGGAGCAGGTCCATCGGCTCTTTGAAGTGCCCGAGTCTGCCGAACCGCGTCGCGATATTCGAGACGACGCCGAACTTCTGGATCGGCGCGGCGGCATAGGCCGCCGTGGTCGCCGTTGCTGGCGGCGCTTGCGGGGCCGCCAGTGCCGTCGTGATGCTGCCGCACGCGAGCGCCAATGCGAGCAGCAGCACGCCGATGCGGCCCCGGAACACAGGTTTCTCCATCCCCCGTATCCCCCTCCCCTACCGACCAGAGGCTCGCCGAAATTGCCGGCGAACCGATCCCGCTATTCTTGGGCGTATGTCTGCGAAAGTCGTGTATTTGTAGCATAGCCGTTTTCTTCCGCGCAGTCCGGCAATTTTTGTCCGCGCGTTCCCCCCGCCTCGTCGCGCATTGCTCATCGCGGCCCGCTCGTTTACACTCACCCTCGCCGCCAGACCAACGGTGGCAGGTGGCGGCACGCGACGGAGCGCAGG
>JAICIL010000364.1 GCA_025924435.1 Chloroflexia bacterium
AAGCGCAGGAAGCCCGGGGCGTCAGTCAGGATGGATTGCGTCGCTGTCGCCATGCCGGTACGCGGTTTGTAGGCCATCGTCTTCCTCCTTCGATCCGGTTGGTTGCCACTACCGATCATGGAGGACGATGGCCGCCTGTCAAAGCGGCGATCTATTTACGGAAGTTCCGGGACACAACCTTGCAGCAGGTGCAGTAGCCATCCCATGTATCGCCCCTGCCCGCACTCCACGTTGCCTCAGAACGATCATCCCGATACGCATTCGACATAGGCTTCGCGCGCCGCCTCGATGGTCCGCGTAATCTCCGCTTCGGTATGCGCGAGGGACAGGAAGCCCGCCTCGTATTGCGACGGAGCGAGGTAGACGCCGCGCTTCAGCATGCCGTGAAAGAAGCGGCCGAACATCGCCGTGTCGCTCGTCTTCGCGGTGGCGTAGTCGCGGACGGGGCCGTTCGTGAAGAAGCCGCAGAACATCGTGCCGACGCGGGTGCCGGTGTGCGGGGCGCCCGCCGCCTTCGCCGCCGCGCCGAGGCCGTCCGCGAGCGTCGCCGTCCGTCGCTCCAGTTCCTCCCAGACGCCGGGCCGTTGGAGGACTTTCAGGGTCGCGATCCCCGCCGCCATCGCCAGCGGGTTGCCGCTCAGTGTGCCCGCCTGATAGACGGGGCCGCTCGGCGCGATCATCGCCATCAGGTCGGCGCGCCCGCCGTACGCCCCAACCGGCAGGCCGCCGCCGATCACCTTGCCGAGCGCCGTGAGATCGGGCCGCACGCCGTACAATGCCTGCGCCCCACCGAGGTGGACGCGGAAGCCGGTCATCACCTCATCGAAGACGAGCAGCGCGCCCGCCTCGTCGCACGCCGCGCGCAGCCCGGCGAGGAAGCCCGGCTCCGGCGGCACGACGCCCATATTGCCCGCGACCGGCTCGACGATCACGGCGGCGATGGCGTTCGGGTTCTCCGCGAAGAGCGCCCGCACCGCCGCGAGGTCGTTGAAGGGCGCGGTGAGCGTGTCGGCGGCGGTGGCGGGCGTCACGCCGGGCGAATCGGGCAGGCCGAGCGTCGCCACGCCCGACCCGGCTTTGCTGAGCAGGAAGTCCGCGTGGCCGTGGTAGCATCCCTCGAACTTGACGATCTTGCTCCGCCCCGTCGCCGCCCGCGCCAGCCGCAGGACGCTCATCGTCGCCTCCGTGCCGGAGTTGACGAAGCGGACCATCTCAACGGCGGGCATCGTCGCGACGACCATCTCGGCCAGTTGCGTCTCCAGCGCGGTCGGCGCGCCGTAACTCGTGCCCTTCGCCGCCTGCTCCGTGATCGCGCGCACGACGTCCGGGTGCGCGTGGCCGAGGATCAGCGGCCCCCACGAGAGGACGTAATCAATGTATCGCTGCCCGTCCACGTCGTAGAGATATGCCCCCGCGCCTCGCTCGATGAAGCGCGGATGGCCCCCGACGGCGCGGAACGCCCGCACCGGCGAATTGACGCCGCCGGGGATCACCCGCTGCGCCTCGGCGAACAGTTCGTCGGATCGCGTCTGCGTTACCGTACTCATGTATCCATTCCTTCCTTAATGAGCCAAGAGAGAAACCGATTGAACCGCAGAGGCGCAGAGGACGCAGAGAACACAGAGGGAATCAACGTTTTATTCTCGTTTCCTCTGCGATCTCTGCGCTCTTTGCGCCTCTGCGGTTCAATCGGTTCGTCATCGTCCTACGGCAGATCGGTCGTAGATACGCCGAAGAGGTCGCCCGCGACGGCGGCGTAGTGCGAATGCTGCGGCGACGCGGACATCTCCTTGAGGCGCACCGTCGGGTGGTGCAGCAGTTTGTTGACGATTGCTTTGGTCAGCGCGTCGAGCCGCGCGGCGTCGGCGGCGTCCTGCCCGTCCCGCTGGAGGAAGCGGCGCAGTTCGGCGGCGCGGATGCGCTCCGCCTCGTCCCGCATCGCGCTGATGATGGGCGTGACGGCGCGCGCGGCCTGCCAGCGGGCGAAATCCGCCTTCCCTTCCGCGAGGATCGCCGCCGCACGCGGGATGTCCGCCTCCCGCTTCGCCTGATCCGCGTCCACGAGTGTCGCGAGGTCGTCCACCGTGGAAACACGGACATTGGGCAGGTCGGCGACCGCCGGTTCGATGTCACGCGGCACGGCGAGGTCCACGCAAACCAGCGGGCGGTCGGGCCGGGCGCGCATCGCCGCCGCGACCGCATCGGCGCGCACGACCGCGTCCGGCGCGGCGGTCGCGGCGATGACGATGTCCACCCGCGCGAAGGCATCGGCGTAGCCATCCCACGGCACGACTTCCCCACTGACACGGGCGGCGAGATCGCGGGCGCGCTCCGGGTTGCGGTTGGCGATCAGGATGCGCCCGGCGTCGTGCTTGTGCAGGTACCACGCGGCGCGCTGCCCCATCTGCCCCGCGCCGAGGACGAGCGCCGCCGGGTCCGGCACGCCCGCCGCGCGCAGGGCAATCGCCGCCGCCGTGTAGCCGACCGAGACGCGCCGGTTCAACGTCGTCTCGCTGTGGACACGCTTCGCGGCATGCATCGCGCGCTGGACGAGCGCGGCGAGCACCGGCCCCGCCGTGCCCGCCGACCGCGCGGCGGCGTACGCGTCGCCCACCTGCCCCAAAATCTGGCTGTCGCCCAGCACCGGCGACGCCAGCCCCGCCGCCAGCGCGAAGAGATGGTCCACGACATCCTGATCGTGCCGGTAGATGAGATGCGGCGCGAATTCCGCCGTCGGAACGCCGTGCACATCGCCGAGGAAGCGCACGAGCGCATCCCGCCCCACGTCCGCGCTGTCCGCGACGGCGTAGCATTCGAGGCGGTGGCACGTCGAGAGGATGAGGAATTCCGTCAGGACAGAATCCCTTTCCCGCGCGATGACGGCGAGTCGCTCCAATCCGCGCGCCAGCGTTTCACGTGAAAAGGCCAGTCGCTCCCGCAGGGCGAGCGGCGCGCTCCCGGCGTTCAGTCCGACGGCGATCAGATGCATCGGCGGTTAATCCCCGGCGGCGGTCCGCGTGAGCCGCCGCCCTTCTGTCTTCTCCAACTCTCCCGCCACGATGGCGGCGAGCGCGCGAATAAAGAGCGGCGAAGTATTCAGCGATTCGATGCGGGCGAAGCGGATGCCTTCGCGCTCCGCCTCCGCGCGCGCGCCGTGGTCAATGTCGTAGAGGATTTCCAGATGGTCGGCGAGGAACTGGACGGGGGCCATCAGCACCTCGCGATGGCCCACCTTCGCCAGTTCGGGCATGATGTCCTTGAAGTCCGGCTTCAGCCACTCGCCCGGTTCGTGCCCCGCGCTCTGATAGCAGAACATCCATTGCGACTCCGGCAGCCCGACGCGCCCGGCGATGGCGCGCGCCGTCTCCTGCAACTGCTCGATGTACTCCGGCTCCTGATCGGTCACCCGCTTCGGCATGCTGTGCGCGCTGAAGAGGATGGGCACGCGCCCGCGAATTTCGGGCGGGAAGCGATGCAGACCCTGCCGCACCCGCTCGGCCAGCGCCTCCTGGAAGAGCGGTTCGTCGTACCACGCCCCGGCCATCGCCACGGCGGGCGCGTCCGCACCGAGCGCGGCGACGGCGGCATCCAGCGCGCGGTTGTAGCCGCTCATGATGATCGGCGAGTACTGCGGGGACATGATGATGCCGATGATCCGCTCCACGCCCGCGTCGGCCATCTCCCGGACGGCCCGGGCGATCGTCGGCTCCGAGAAGCGCATGCCGACGCCGGTGCGGAAGGCCGGGCCGTCCGGGAACCGGCGCGCCAGTTCGTCCCGCAAGGCCGCCGCCTGCTCCCGCGTGCGCGCAATCAGCGGCGACCCGCCGATCAGGTCGTACCGCCGCGTGAACTCCGCTTCGAGTTCGTGCAGTTCCTCCGCCGGGATCGGTCGCCCGCCGCGCACATTGGCGAGGTACTGCGGCACGTCCGCCAGCGTCGCGGGCGAACCATAGGTGAGAAGCAAAACGCCGATGTCCATACCTACCCCCCGGCCCCCTCCCGCGAGGAGGGGGCGACGTAGTTCATATATTCGGATATTCCCCGAACACCTCAATCTTGCGAAGGCTCGCTCCCCCTTCCTCGCGGGAAGGGGGCCGGGGGGTTAGGTTCTC
>JAICIL010000365.1 GCA_025924435.1 Chloroflexia bacterium
CACCAGACAGCCGCCGGTGAGGGTGATGAGCAGGAGGTTGCGGGGGTTGCGACCGCGGCTGAGGCGGCCCATCGTGGTGGCGGCGATGGCGGCGGCGACCGAGCCGATGGTGATCACCGCGCCGGAGATTGTGCCGAGCAATCGGGCGGGGGCGTGGAGAAATTGGACATAGAGGGGGATGAGGGGGCCGAAGGTGCGCTCGATGAAACTGATGGAGACGAGCGTCACCATGATCGCCAGGAAGCCGGGCAGATGCGCCAACACCGAGAGCGACGCCCGTTCCTTGCGCTTCGGGGTGGCGGCGCGGTCGTGGGCGGCGTCGAAGAGCCGGAAGAAGACGACGCAGGCGACGACACTGAGGCCGCCGGAGACGAAAAAGGTCTGTCGGAGGCCGATGCTGTCCGCGAGGGAACCGCCGAAGATCGGGCCGAGGGCGGCGGCGATGAATTGCGTGGATTGCAGCGTGCCGATTGCCTGCGAGATGCGCTCCTTCGGCACGGTGACGGAGAGCACCGCCAGCGCGAACGAACTGAAGCCGGAGAAGACGCCGAGCAAGATGCGCAGCGCGAGCAGCTGCCAGATGTTCGTCACCAACCCCATCAGCGTGATGAGGATCACGTAGGCGACCAGCGAGCGCAGGACCATCGGTTTGTTGCCGGTGCGTTCGGCGACCCGCACCCAGAAGGGGGTGAGGATGCCGCCGAGCAGGGGGCTGACGCCGACGAGCAGCCCGGACCAGAGCGCCGCGCGGTTCGGGTCGTGGATGCCGAGCCGCTGCACGTATTGCGGCAGGAAGGGCATCACGAAGGTGAAACTGAGGAAGGAGATCAGCACCGAGGCGTAGATCGCCCACTGGTTGCGCTGCCACGGCTCCCAGGAGTTCGGGTTCCAGCGCGAAGCGCGGGGCGACTCGGTATCGAGGGGCAAAGACACGATCAGAGGCTCCCTGCTCAGATCAGTGGATCGCTCCCCGTATCCTAGCACAAGAGCGACGCTGTCACGCCGGGAGAATCATGCGAAGACGGACCGCGCGCTGGTCTGAAAGCCAATCAAGACGCTGCTCGTTACCGCGTCATCTCCGGTCGCTTCAACGCGGAGGGCGAATCTGTCATCCTCGCGCGCATACACGCTCACGGTTTGGAAGATCGGGTCAACGATCCAATATTCCTGCACGCCGTAGCGGGCGTATACTGCCATCTTCCGCTCGCGATCAACAGAAGCCGTGCCCGGTGAGAGGACTTCGATGCAGAGATCGGGCGGCCCCTGGATGTTCAGTTCGGTGATGATCCCCGTGTGTTCCCGGCGGATGAAGAGAATATCCGGTTGGACAACCGTCGTTAGGCTGAGGAGAACATCGGTCGGCGCGACGTAGACCTTCCCGAGATTGTGGGCCGTGACATGGGTCTGAAGGAGCACCGTGAGATGGACGATGATGTCTTGATGCGTCGTTCGTGGTGCGGGAGACACGAAGAGTTCTCCATCAATCACCTGATAGCGCTTCCCGTCGTCAGGCAGCAGGCAATATTCGTCGTAGGTCATCGGGAGTGGATCCGTCCGCCGCAGTGCCATCATCGCCGCTCCAAGCAGTGTCGCTAATCGTTGAGAAAGAGTATACCGCGCCTCACGCGAGGGCGTTCTCCCATGCCGTGGTGAGGTCGTGGAGCGGCAGATTGATGATGCCGCGCAGCACAAATTGCCGCGTCTCGGTCGTCCTGCCGAGGATGTGGACGGGGACACCAAGCGCCGCCGCGCCCTCCTTGATCGGCTCAATAGCCTCCGGCGCGACCGCGAGGATGACGCGCGACGCCGCCTCTCCGAAGAGCAGCGCGTCGAGGCGACCATCAACGGCGGTGGCGAGGATGTCCGGGACGTCCACTTCGCAGCCGACCTGACCGGCGATGCACCCCTCGGCGAGCGCGACGGCGAGGCCGCCGTCGGCGAGGTCGTGCGCGGCGCAGACATGCCCGTGCCGAATCGCCCGGCGCGCGCACTCCTGCACCGCCGCTTCGGCGGCGAGGTCGAGCGCGGGCGGCGCGCCCGCCTCAGTGCCGCGAACCGTCGCGAGGTAGAGCGACGCGCCCGTCGTCGCCGTCATGGGGCCGAGGAGGAGCAGCGTCGCGTCCGGCGGAAAGGCCATGCCGACGCGCTCGTCAATGTCGTCGAGCACGCCCGCCATGCCGACCATCGGCGTCGGGAGGATCGCGCCCGCGATGCCGTCGTTGTAGAGGCTAACATTGCCGCTGACGACCGGGACGGCGAGGGCGCGGCAGGCGTCCGCCAGACCGCGCACCGCCTCGCGCAGCTGGAAGTAGATTTCCGGCCGCTCCGGGTTGCCGAAGTTGAGGCAATCGGTGACGGCGACGGGTTCCGCGCCGACGCAGGCGAGGTTGCGCGCCGCCTCGGCCACCGCGTGCATGCCGCCGAGGTACGGGTCGAGGCCGCAATAGCGGGCGTTGCAATCGGTCGTCAAGGCGACGCCGCGCCGGGTGCCGCGCACGCGCAGCACCGCCGCGTCGCCCGCGCCGGGGCCGAGCACCGTGCTCGTGCCGATCGTGTGGTCATACGTCTCCCAGACGGGGCGTTTCGAGGCGATATCCGGGTGGCCGAGCAATTGGACGAGCGCCGCGACGACATCCCCCGGCGCGATGTCCGACGCCGTTCGGGGATCGAACGCCCGCCGTTCCGCCGTCTCCGCGCTCTCGGCGGCGAGCGGCGTGTACGTCGGGCAACCCTCAGTCAGTAATGTCGTCGGCACATCCACAACGAGCGTGTCGCCGTCGCGGATACGGACGCGGCCATCGGCGGTGACGGAGCCGATCGCGTCCGCGTGCAGTTCCCACCGCGCGAAGCGGCCCCGGACCCGCTCCACCGCTTCCGGTTTGACGATGACGAGCATCCGCTCCTGGCTCTCGGAGAGCATCACCTCGTACGCCGTCATGCCGCGCTCGCGCCGGGCGATTTTCCGCACGTCAATCTCGATGCCGGTGCCTGCACGCCCGGCACACTCGACCGCGCTGCTCGTGATCCCCGCCGCCCCGAGGTCCTGCATGCCGACGACGTCGTCCGTTTCGAGCAGTTCGAGGCACGCCTCCATCAGCAGTTTTTCGAGGAACGGGTTGCCGACCTGCACGGCGGGCCGCCGCTCCATCGCCGCCTCGTCGAGATCACCGGAGGCGAAGGTCGCGCCGTGGATGCCGTCCCGCCCCGTCGCCGCGCCGACGAGCAGGAGGACATTCCCCGGCTCGCCCGCGCTCGCCCGCGTCACCCGCTCGTGCGGCGCGATGCCGACGCACATCGCATTGACGAGCGGATTGCCGCGATAGGAGGGATGGACATTGATTTCGCCGCCGACGGTCGGGATGCCGAGCGAGTTGCCGTAGCCGCCGATCCCCGCGACGACGCCGCCGAACAGGTAGCGGTTGCGCGGCTCGTCGAGTGGGCCGAAGCGGAGCGCGTCGAGGATGGCGATGGGGCGCGCGCCCATCGTGAAGATGTCCCGCACGATGCCGCCGACGCCGGTCGCCGCCCCCTGATACGGCTCGACCGCGCTCGGATGGTTGTGCGACTCCATCTTCAGGGCGAGGGCGAGGCCGTCGCCGATGTCCACGACGCCCGCGTTCTCGCCCGGCCCCTGCAGGACGCGCGGCCCGGTCGTCGGGAACATCTTGAACAAAGGGCGCGAGTGCTTATAGCCGCAGTGCTCGCTCCAGAGCGCGCCGATCATGCCGAGTTCGACGCGCGCGGGGTACCGCCCGAGCATCTCGACGGCCTGAGCATACTCGGCGCGGGAGAGTGCGACTTCGCGCAGTTCCGCGTCCGTCGCGGGCGCGTCCGGCACGGAGACGTGCATATCGTCCGTCTCCGCCGTCATCGCGCCACGCCGCCGGCGACGAGCAGGCTGCGAAGGATCATCCGGCCGTCGTCGCCGCCGGTCAGCGCTTCCGCGCCGCGTTCCGGGTGCGGCATCAGGCCGACGACATTCCCCGCCTCGTTGCAGACGCCCGCGATGTGCGCCGTCGCACCGTTCGGATTGGCCTCGGGCGCGATAGATCCGCTCGCGGTGCAATAGCGGAAGACGATCTGTCGGTCCGCCTCGATGCGGTGCA
>JAICIL010000366.1 GCA_025924435.1 Chloroflexia bacterium
CCGCTGGCTGCCGTCCCCGCTCCCCGCCCGGATCGTGCCACGCTCCTGCCCCTGCTGCGCCTGCTGATCTTCGGTGCGGCGCTGGGGCTGCTCTGCCTCCTCGCCCTCAGCCGCGCCGCAACGGTGGGCGCGGCGGCACCCGCCAACTGCATCCCGATCAACCAGACCTCCTGCCTCAGCAACGGCGTGATCTACACGAACGGCGCTCCCACCGCCAACATCGGCCTGCCGAACTCCACCGTCGTTCCCGGCTACGCCGTCGGCATCGGCTACCCGTCCTTCGGCTTTGGCGGCTTCGTCGGTGCGAACTTCTTCTCGCCGTTCTTCGGCAGCCCCGCCAACTTCTTCAGCGAGAACTTCGGGTATCTGGGGACGAACTGCGACCCGAAGGCGTGGTGGTGCCTGAACTACGAATACACCGGCAACGTCTTCGCCAACCTCTTCTCGCCGGGAACGAATGCGGCGATGGTCAATACTCCCACGTCCGCGCCCGCGCCGTCCACACCTGCGGCGCCCGCACCCACGCCCGCGCCGGGCGGCACCGGGACGCCCATCGCTCCCTACCACGTAGCCGAGGTGGCGCAGCCGGTAGTCACGACCACGACTGCCGCGCCCGTCGCGGCGCCATCCGCACCGCCCGCGCAGATGGCGACCGCGCTCAACGCCCCCACTCAGGCGCAAGCCGCCGTCGCGCCCGGCGGCGGGGGTGTGAAGATTCTCAGCGTGCAGACGACGACCGCGCCGCTGGCCAACAATGATGGACGCGACGACGGCAAGTGATCCGCTCGGCTGCGCGCTGAGTGATTGAGAGACCGGCGAAGAAAGAGCGGCGGGGGTGGTATTCCCCGCCGCTCTTTCTCGTGTCCTTCGCGCCTTCGGTTCGGAATCTCTCAGTCGCCGGTGTAGGCGACGAGGGCGTCGGCGGGGCGGTCGGCGGCCTCTTTGGCCCAGGCGGGGATGTCCTGCGGGCCGATGTTGTCCGGGGCGATGCGCATCCGCAGCGCGGCGCGTTCCAACTCGCGGCGATTGTCGTAACCGAGCGCGTTGAGGATCGGGTTCTGCACGTCGCGGATGTGCTCGCGCGGGCCGTAGATGCCGGCCTTCGCGACGACATCCTCGAACTCGTTCCAGTTCCAGAGGAAGTTGCGCGCGGGCATCGCGAACGACTTCAGCACATGCGCGATGTCGTCCAGCGTGTCGGCGGTGTCGTAGGTCAGGTAGAGCTGCACACCCTTGTAGAAGAAGCCGTGATGCGCGATCTCGTCCACGGCGATGATGCGCAGGGCGGTGGCGAGCGCCTTGTCCCCCTCCAGATCGGCGCGGGCGGCGAGGTTGTGGTAGTTGAGGTAGGTCGCGCGCTCCTGGATCATCTGGTAGATGATCATGCGGCGCGGCGTGTCGTATGGCAGCGTCCACCGCTTCTCGGAGAGGTAGTCCGCATACTCGTCCATCTGGGCCTGCGTGCGCTTGCCGGAGGTGACGAGCCACGTCTCCCACGCCATCGCGTGCTTCGATTCCTCGTAGCCCCAGTTCGCCTGGAACCACGCCCGCCCGCGCGAGCGGCGGACCATCGCCATCGCCTCGGTGACGAAATCGGGGAGATAACTCTCGACGGCGAAGTAGCCCTCGACCATGATCGCGACATCCTCCGGCACGTCCGGCTTGCAGAGTTCCCACGGGATGTCTTTGTGCAATTTCCAGCGCCGCGTGTCCTCAGCCTTGCGGAAGTATGCGAGATAGTTTGCGTAGAGGCCGTCTTCGATCAGTTTGTGGCGGCCCGCAGGCGTCAGCAGTGACACGGGCGATTGTACGGACATTATTCCTCCTGAAGCATTCTCGTGGCCGGTCTTCTTTCCCGGCCACCGCACCGGACTCATATACGCGCGCCACCGCGATTCGGTTACGGCATGCGCCAAAACCCACTTGACACGGGCATGCGGGTATGCAAACATATGAGCAGTTGTTCATACGTACGAACCGAGGCGACAATGCGACCCGTTCCTGCCCTCCCCGACTTCGATACCTGCGATATTGACCATGTCCACCCGGAGGGCGTGCGGCGGGCGCGGGCGGCGCTGCCCGACGCGGAGGCCGCGAGCGACCTCGCCGCGCTCTTCGGCGCGCTGGGCGACCCGACGCGCGTGCGGCTGCTCGCCGCGCTGGCCGCCGGGCCGCTCTGCGTCTGCGACCTCGCGGCGGCGCTCGGCATGACGCAGTCCGCCGTCTCGCACCAATTGCGGCTGCTGCGCGCGCTCGGGCTGGTGCGGGCGCGGCGAGAGGGGAAACTCGTCTGGTACGCGCTCGATGACGATCATGTGCGCGCGCTGCTCGCGGTCGGCGCGGAGCACACCGGCCACCGCACACCGGCACGCAAAGAAAATGAAACGGAGCGAAGCGCGTGAAGACGGCGGACGCGACGCGGATCACCCGCCGGATGCGCGTGACCGGGATGGATTGCGGCGACTGCGCGAAGACGGTCGAGCAATCGCTCCGCACGCTCCCCGGTGTGGCGGAGACGGCGGTCAATTTCGCGCGCGGCACGGCGGACGTGACCTACGACCCGGCGCGCGTGGATGTGGAGACGTTCACGCGCCGCATCGCCGCGCTCGGCTACGGCGTCGAGGAGCCGCCCGCCGCGCCCCCCGACCGCGCAGCGGCGTGGACCTTCGATGTGACCGGGATGGATTGCGGCGATTGCGCGAAGACGGTGCAAGCCGGTGTTGCGCGGCTGCCCGGTGTGCGGGAGGCGCGCGTCAACTTCGCCGTCGGCACGCTGGTGGTCGCCGCCGACCCGGCGGCGACGGCGCCGGAGACGATTATCCGCGCGGTGGCGGAGGCGGGATACGGGGCGACGCTGCGGGGCGCGCCCGCCGCCACGGCGGCGCGACGGGGGTGGTGGCGGCAGCGGCGGGTGCGCGAACTCGCCATCGCCGCGCTGCTCTGGCTGATCGGCTTCATTGTCGAGCGCGCCGGTGCGCCGCGCCTCGCGAGCGCCGTGCCGTTCATCGCCGGGATGTTCGCGAGCGGCTATCCCATCGCGCGGGCGGGCTGGTTCGCGTTGCGGGCGCGGCGGGCGGACATGAACCTGCTGATGACCGTCGCGGCGGTCGGCGCGGTCGCCATCGGGCAGTGGGACGAGGGCGCGTCGGTGCTGATCCTCTTCGGGATCGGCACGCTGCTGCAAGCGATGACCGTCGAGCGGACGCGCCGGGAGATCGCCGGGCTGCTCGCTGTCGCGCCCGCCGAGGCGAACCTGCTGCACGACGACCACGAGCATCGCGTGTCGGTCGCGCGGATCGTCGTCGGCGATGTCGCGCGCGTCCGGCCCGGCGAGCGGTTGCCGGTGGATGGTATTGTCGTCGCGGGGCGGTCGGCGGTGGATCAAGCGCCGATCACCGGCGAATCCGTGCCGGTCGAAGCGCGGGCGGGTGTCGCCGTCTTCGCGGGCAGCGTCAACGGCGAGGGGACCATCGAGGTGCGGGCGACGAAACCCGCGCACGACACGACGCTCGCCCGCATCGTCGCGCTCGTCGAGGAGGCGCAGGCCTCCCGCGCGCCCGCGCAGGCGTTCGTGGACCGTTTCGCCGCCGTCTACACGCCGCTCGTCATCCTCGGCGCGCTGCTGGTCGCCGTCGCGCCGCCGCTGATTGTTGGCGACTGGGGCGGCTGGGTCTACACGGCGCTCGTCCTGCTCGTCATCGCCTGCCCGTGCGCGCTGGTCATCTCAACGCCGGTCGCGCTCGTTGCGGCGATCGGCGCGGCCTCCCGGCGCGGCGTGCTCTTTAAGGGCGGGGCCGCGCTCGAAGCGCTGGCGGCGGTGCGCGTCGTCGCCTTCGACAAGACGGGCACGCTCACCGCCGGTCGCCCAGCGGTCGTCGCCATCCACACCTGCGACGGCGCGACGGAGGCCGAGGTGCTCGCCGTGGCGACCGCCCTGGAGGGGCAGAGCGAGCATCCGCTCGCCCGCGCCGTGGTGGCGTACAGCCATGATCGCGCTTTGCAACCGCCACCAATCTCCGCCTACCGCGCGGTGCCGGGGCGGGGCGGGAGTGGCGTCGTGGATGGCGTGGCGGCGAGCGTCGGCAGCGTCCGCTGGTTCACGGAGC
>JAICIL010000367.1 GCA_025924435.1 Chloroflexia bacterium
AGCAGGGCGTTCACCTGCGTGAGCAGCAGCCCGCCGCTCGCGACGATGTCTTCCGCCATGCCGCGCCGCCGGTCCGGGCCGAGCGCGTCGTTCTCCACGATGATGTGGGCGAAGCCGAGGATCGCCGTCAGCGGCGTGCGCAGTTCGTGCGAGACGGTGGCGAGGAAGTCGTCCTTCTGGCGGGTCGCCGCTTCGAGCGCATCAAGCCGCGCCGTGAGGTCCCGGTGTGTGCGCGCCTTCATAGTCGCCCGGCCCGCGTGCGCGGCGGCGCCAGTAAGCGTCGCGAGCGCGGCTTCGTCGAGCGGCGCGCTCGCGCCGCATGCCGCCGCGTAGAGCGTGGCGACGATTTCCCCTCCGACGGCGATCGGTACGGAGGCGAGGGTGTGATACCGCTGGGCGATCGTTGTGCCGCCGAGCGGCATTTCACGCAGGTGATAGACGCGCGGTGCATGCGGAGAGAGCGCATCCTGCCCGGATGCGTCCATCCAGCCCATCGCGCACGCCTCGAAGAGCGCGGCGACCCGCCCCTCCGCGTCGGCGCGCGATGCACAGGCGACGAGTTCGCCGCAACCTGCGACGCGCGTCGCCACCCCGGCGGTGTCCGACCAATCGGCGGTGCATGCCGCCAGCGCGCGGAAAATCGCCCCCTCGTCGGCGGCGGCGTGGCATGCGTCGGCGACGGCGGCGATGTAGGCCGCATCCCGCGCGCGTCGCGCCTCTGCGGCGATCCGCACGGCGAATTCCTGTTCCCGCGCTTCCTGGGCGGCGAGGTCCGTGAATGTCGCGACGATGCCCGTCATCTCCCCGTCTTCATGCCATGGCGCGGCGGAGAGCAGCACATTCACGCGGTGGCCCGCCTTGTGCACCTGCTCGACCGCGACATTCGCGACCGTTTCGCCCCGCAGTATCCGCTGCCGGAGGAGCGCGTACCGTTCTTCCTCCTCCGGCGGGATGGCGGGGAAACGCGCGCCGAGCGCCTCGCGCGCCGGGTAGCCGAACAGCGCCTCGGTGGCGCGATTCCAGCCCGTGACGATGCCGGAAAGATCGGTGCGGACGACGGCGACCGCCAGGGCATCGAACCCCGCCGTGTCAAACGCCCGCCCGTTTGCTCCTACCGCGTTGCGCGCCCGCTCGCGGGCAAGCCGCTGGGGGAGGCCGAGGAGGGGATTACTGAGCGGCACATGCTGATCCCGCGCGTCGTCGCGTTGCCGTACGACGCGATCAGTCGTCGTCGGCTCTCGCCATGCATTGTCCATTATCACTCCCAATTCCCGTTGTTCAGCCGACGCGTGTGAGAGATGCGAGAGAATCACATGGTGATGAATGATCGAACCGTCGTACATTCCATGATCGAGTGGAGAGTGGAAGCCGACGCCACATCACGACGCCGTACCGATCGAAGCGATGCCCGCGTAACCGTACCCGCGCGGATGTCCTTCCACTCAGGTTAACGGGACGGTCACGCATTTTGTGACGCGTGAACGAAGTTGCATCAAGGGATACAAGTTGTCGCACCATGACGCCGGGCCATCGGGTTGTCGTGGGCGTGCGGGGTCGGTACAATCGGGGCTGGACGCGGGAGGGATCGGACTGAACAGGCGCATCGACCAACGGCGGTATCGCGGGGCGGGTGGCGGGCATCGGCGTGCACGGAAGACGCTGCTTGTCCTGATCCTGATGGGGTTCGGTGTTTTGCTGGTCGTCTGGCGCACCTCGCCCACCGCACCGATCGTGGGGCAACCCACCGCGCTCCCGGCTGCCATCCCGCCACCAACCGCCGCGCGGAGCGGCACGATTTCCCCGCGCGACATCGCCGCGCCGCCGTCCCGCACCGGCCCGATGCAGGCGCTCGGCCCCGCGATAGATCAGTTAATCGCGCGATACCAGGCGCAGGGGATCACCGGCGTCGGCCTCGTCATCGAGGATGGCCGGGACGCCGACACGATCGAGCGCAATGCGGACGACCTGTTCGCGGCGGGGAGCCTCTACAAGCTCTTCCTCCTCTGGCGCACGCAGGTGGAAATCCGGCAGCACAAGTTGTTCGACGAGACGCAACTGATGCTCACCGCGCAGAACGACGACGCGCAGGAGGATGGCTACTCGCTCGGTGCGTACGGCGACACGGTCAGCGTCGCCGACTTGCGGCGGTTGATGATTACGGCGAGCAACAACACCGCCGCGCAAGTGCTCGGGCAGTATTTCGGCTGGGGGACGGTGGACCAGTTGCTGCGGGCGCACGGCTTCACGGCGACGGTCGTCTCCGGGCAGGCGCGCACGACGCCGCGCGAGGTGACGCGCTTCTTCGATGCGCTCGTCAACCGCACGCTCGACCCGCTGCTCACGCCGGATGATTACACACTGATGCTCGATCTGCTCAAAGACCAGGAAGTGAACACAAAACTCTCCACCGGCCTGCCGGATGGCACGATCTTCGCGCACAAGACCGGTGATGTGCCGGGCGCACACAACGACGCGGGCGTGATCTTCCTGCCCGACGGCCGGGCCATCGCGATCACGGTGATGGCCGCCGGGGATTACGACGCGAGCGTCCAACTCCAGCACGATCTCGCCGCGCTGCTCTGGAGCGGCCTCAGCCTGTCCTGAGTGGCCGGATGTCGCGGCGCTCAGTGCCGGGCGTCGCCCTGCTGGTCCTGGTGGACGTAGAAGTCGGTGATGTTGTCGTAGATCGTATCCGGGAAGCGCAGTTCGCTGTAGACGTTGCAACTCGTCGGGTCGTCCGGCGTCGGGCAGATCGGGAAATCCTGCTGCGCCTGCCATGCGAGGATGCGCTCGCGCTTCGGCGGGTTGTAATCTTTCGCCTCCACCTGCCGCAGGAGCGCGCGGGCCTCGTCCGCGTTGTGTTCGGGCTGGTTGCCGAGCAGCCGCACCATCTCGTCCTCGTCGAGGAAGTGACGCGCGACCATCGCGAAGACAAGCCGCCCGTAGTGGCCAATGTCCGTGCCCGCCTCCAGCGCATCGAGCAGATGCGCCATCATCGGCGAATCGCGCAGATCGTCGCCTCGGGTATCATCCGCCGTCGCGTCTCGCCGCGCAGTTCGATTCCGCTGTTCGTCTGCCCCTTTTGCCTTCGCCATCGCTCATCTCCTCTCGGTCACAGGCGGAAAAACCGATCATTTGTTCGTCCCTTTCTTACCAAGAACCATGCCATAGCCGCCCGCACGGAACATGCCGGTAGGGCGCGACGAGTGGCGGCGATTGATGCGAAAATACCGGCATGGCGCGATTGCGCCGCGCCCGTGCATGGAAGGGGATGGATGCGCCCGATGACGACCCCGCCGCTCGATGCCGCATTGACGCAAGAGGTCCTCGCGCATCTCGGTGTCGCGCCCGGCGCGCCGGCAGCCGAATTGCTCGATGCATTGGTCACCGCGTACACGCGGGTGGTGCCGTGGGAGAGCGCGTCCCGCATCGCGCGCCGGGCCGAGACGGCGGCAATCGCCGATTGCCCGCGCTGGCCGGAGGAATTCTGGCGGCAGACCTTCCGGCAGGGCACCGGCGGGACGTGCTTCGAGAGCAACTACGCCTTCTTCGCCCTCCTGCGCGCCCTCGGCTACGACGGCTACCTGACGATCAACACCATGGGCGAGCAGGTGGGCTGCCACACCGCAATTGTCATCCTGCTCGACGGCGGGCGACGGCTCGTGGATGTCGGGATGCCGCTCTATCTGCCGCTGCCCTTCGGCCCGGACGCCGCCGCGTCGCGCCGCACGCCATTCCACACCTACACCGTCCGTCCCGATGGGCCGGGCGTGTATCAGGTCGAGCGCGCCCCGCACCCGCACCCGAACTGCTTCACGCTCTTCGACCGCCCCATCCCCGATGCCACCTACCGCGCCGCCCTGACCAACGACTACGCGCCGACTGGCTACTTCAACGACCGCGTCATTCTCACGAAGGTGATCGGCGAGGAAATCTGGCGCTTCAACGGCATCGTCCCGCCGCTGATGGAATCGTTCGTCTACGGCGGGCGCGCCGATCAACCGTTCGCGGGCGACTACGCGGCGGCCGTCGCCGCGCGCTTCGGCATTGACGCGGCAATCGTTCGGACGGCGCTGCG
>JAICIL010000368.1 GCA_025924435.1 Chloroflexia bacterium
CGACGCGCCCGCGCTCGCCCAGGCGGACGCCGGCATCGCGATGGGCACCGGCACCGATGTGGCGATGGCGGCGGGGGACATCACGCTCGTCAAGGGCGATCTGCGCGCCATCGCGCAGGCGATTGATCTGTCGAAGCGGACGATGCGCACGATCCGCCAGAATCTCGGCTGGGCGTTCGGCTACAACGTGATCCTCATCCCGCTCGCGGTCTTCGGCAAACTCAACCCGATCTTCGCGGCGGTGGCGATGGCGCTCTCGTCCGTGACCGTCCTCTCCAACTCGCTACGGCTGCGCGGCACGCGGGCGAGCCAGTTCATCGCGGCGGCGGTCCTCGTCGTCGCCTTCGCGGCGGTCGGCTTCGGGACGTATCGCGGGGTGTCGGGGCAGGCGGCCATCTTCGGCTCCGCGTCGTATGCGTGGGGGCCGAACGAGGTGCACATGGCGATGGTCGGGCAGCGCACGACGGCGGAGATGCCGGACATGTTCCGCAACGGCGTCAAGACGATCAAGGCGGGCACGACGATCACCTTCATCAACGACGACAACGACCACGCGCACAACGTCGTGAGCGGCACGCGCAACGCGCCGACCAGGGATTTCTCCAGCAGCCTCCTGCAACCGGGCCAGCGCTGGCAGTACACCTTCACGACGCCGGGCGTGTACCCCTACTTTTGCAGCCTCCATCCCGGCATGGATGGCGCAATTACCGTGACGTGACGCGGCGCGCGCCGCGCGCGATGAGAGCGACGCACCGTCGGATGGCGGCGCACCAGCGCCCGATGAGGGCAAGTCAGTTGGAGGGTTCGACGATGGAGATGATCACGATGAAGGCCCCGGATATCTCGTGCGAGCACTGCGTCGCGACGGTCAAGAAGACGGTCGGGCGGTTCCCCGGCGTGCAGTCCGTCGAGGCGGACGCGGAGACGAAGATCATCACGCTCACGTACGATCCGATGCAGGCGGACCTGCCGAAGATCGAGGAAGCGCTCGAAGAAGAGGGCTATCCGGTCGAGAAGTAGCCACCTGTCCCGGCATCCGGCGGAAGTGGGGTTTCCCAGGGCAGCAGGCGTTCCAGCCTGCTGCCCCCTTTTCTTCCTATCCGCACACACGATGCGTCATCACTCTCGATAGATACCCGTAGGGATGCTGACGCGGAGGATTTCTCAATGGCAGGGATAGTGGGCGCGCTCGGCGACGCGCTCCTCACGGCATTCGATATGTTCTGGGAGGTGCTCTGGCCGCTCATCCTCGGCTTCGGGCTGTCCGGGATCGTCCAGGCCGTCGTCTCGCACAAGACGTTGGCGCGCCTGCTCGGCGACGATTCGCCCCGGAGCCTGACGCTCGCCAGCCTCTTCGGCATCGCCTCCAGTTCGTGCTCGTACGCGGCGGTCGCGCTCGCCCGCTCGCTCTTCCGCAAGGGGGCGAGTTTCGCGTCCGCGATGGTCTTCGAGATCGCCTCGACGAACCTCGTCATCGAACTCGGTATCATCCTCGTCGTGCTGCTCGGCTGGCAGTTTATGGCGGCGGAGTTCGCCGGCGGCATCATCATGGTCGTCCTCCTCGCCCTCATCCTCCGCCTCACCCTGACGCCCAAACTCGTGGCGATGGCGCGGAGGAACGCGGACGAGGGCCGGATCGGCCGGATGGAAGGGCACGCGGCGATGGACATGAGTGTCGAGGGCGGCTCGCTCTTCTCGAAGATCTTCAGCCGCCGGGGTTCGACCGCCATCAGCCACTTCTTCGTCATGGATTGGGTCTCCGTCTGGCAGGACATCCTGCTCGGCTTCCTGATCGCCGGTGCGCTCGCCGCGTGGGTGCCGGACTCCTTCTGGCAGCATTTCTTCCTCGCGGGCCATCCGACGCTCGCCAGGATCGAGGGGCCGCTCGTCGGGCCGCTCGTCGCGATCATCAGTTTCGTCTGCTCGGTCGGCAATGTGCCGCTCGCGGCGGTGCTCTGGCGCGGCGGGATCAGTTTCGGCGGCGTTGTCAGTTTCATCTTCGCGGACCTGATCGTCCTGCCGGTGCTGGACATCTACCGCAAGTACTACGGCGGCAGGGTCGCCCTCTACATCCTCGCGACCTTCTACGCGACGATGGCGGCGGCGGGCTACGTGATCGAGATACTTTTCGGGGCGCTGGGCATCATCCCGACGAACCACGATGTCGCCAAGATCACCGAGGGCGCGCACTGGAACTACACGACGTGGCTGAACATCGCCTTCCTGGCAGTCGCGCTCGCGCTCGTCGTCCGCTTCCTCCGCACCGGCGGCCCGGCGATGCTTCGGATGATGGACAGGCCGATGGGGGAGATGGGCGGCGGCGACACCGACCACGCCATGCCCGCGCGGGGCGAGCCGGGGATGCACCATGGCGCGCATTGACGCCCGCCCGACCGGGCGGGGCGCGCCGAACCGGTGCGGCCGGCATCCGCTCGTGCGCGATCGCCGGCTCGGTCGCGTGATCGCCGCCGCCATCCGTCGGCGCGCCCATCGGCTCCGGGCGCACGCAATCGAGTAAGATAGGGCCGAACAACACCCGTGGCACGGCGTCACGACGCCGCAGGGCATCCGCCGGTAGAGCAGAAGGAGGAACCGCGATGTGCTTCGATTCCGGTGCGCGACCGCCGATCCCATCCGTCGAGGGGGCCGAGGTCGAATCCCAGGCGCTCACCCTGACCGCCAGCGACGGCGCGCAATTCGCCGCCTTCCTCGCCGCGCCGCGCCAGCAGGGCACGACCGGCGTTGTCATCCTGCCGGATATCCGCGGCCTGCACGACTACTACGAGGAGCTGGCGGGCCACTTCGCCGAGCACGGCCACGCCACCATCGCCATTGACTACTTCGGTCGCACCGCCGGTGTCGGCCACGGCGACGCGCGGGGCGAGGACTTCGACTGGCAGACCCACGTCGCGCGGACGAAGGCCGATCAGATCATGCTCGACACCGCCGCCGCGCTCGACCGATTGAAGCAAGCCGGGGCGACGACGCTCTTCACGGTCGGCTTCTGCTTCGGCGGCAGCAATTCGTGGTTGCAGGCGGCGAACGGCCTCGGCCTGGCGGGCGCGATCGGCTTCTACGGGCGGCCGGTCGGGCCGACGCGGGACGGGTCGCCCGCGCCGATCGAGCGGGTGGACGAGTACACCGCGCCACTCCTGGGCCTGTTCGGCGGCGCGGACGCGGGCATCCCCCAGAGCGCGGTGGACGCCTTCGACCAGGCCCTGACGGCGGCGGGCAAGCCGCACGCCTTCACGACGTACCCCGGCGCGCCGCACAGTTTCTTCGACCGCCGGTTCGCGGAGCACCGGGAAGCGTGCAAGGACGCCTGGGAGCGCATGCTCGGCTTCATTCGGGAGAACGGCTGAGCGGCGGCATCGGTATCACTGAGCAGCAAAAACGTGCGTGGGTGATGGTGGTAGCAGGCTTTCCAGCCCGCCTCTCGCCGGAGACGGCAGGCTGGAAAGCCTGCTACCACCGGGCAATATCGCTCCCCTCTCCATCGCCGGACGAACCTCTTTCATGCCGTGATCTCCGGGCGATGGCTCCGTACGGGAGGGGCCGGGGGTGAGGCGATCAAGTTCGTGTCCGGGTGCGTCTCGGTCTTCTCCCGCGCGGAGGCGCCGGGGAGCGTCAGCGTCACGGTCGTTCCCGCGCCGGGCGTGCTGCGGATGGCCGCCCTGCCGCCGTGCGCCCGCACGATGGCATGGACGATGGCGAGGCCGAGGCCAAGCCCGCCCTGCCCCGCCTGCCGCGCGCGCGCCGCGTCCGCGCGGTAGAAGCGATCCCAGACGCGCGGCAGGTCCTCCGGCGGGATGCCCTCGCCGGTGTCCGCGACGGTCAGCGCCGCATCGCCGCCCGCCAGGCGCACGCCGACGGTGATTGTGCCGCCGGGGGGCGTATAGGCGCGGGCGTTCGCGCAGAGATTGAGGAGCGCCTGCCGCAGCCGGTCCGCGTCGCCTGGCACGATGATCGCCGTATCGGCGGGCACGTCCAGCGCGACCACCCGGTCCGGCGCGCGCAGGCGCGTCACATCGGCGACATCGGCGGCGAGCGCGCCGAGGTCCACGGGCGCGCG
>JAICIL010000369.1 GCA_025924435.1 Chloroflexia bacterium
GCGACGACCCACAGTTCATAACAGGCTCTAGAACGTCACTTCACTGAGGCCTTTGAGGTGCAGGATGTGGCGGGCTTCGCCGGGCGTGGCGGGTTCGATGCTCAGTTCGCGGACGATGCGTGCCATCTTCGCCACCTGCTCGCCGTTGCTCCGCGCCAATTGCCCCTTGTTGAGATAGACATTATCTTCCAATCCGACGCGGACATTGCCGCCCATCGCCAGCGCGGCGACGCCGATCGGGAACTGGAACCGCCCCGCCGCCGCCACCGACCACTCGAACTCGCCGAGCAGCAGCCGCGCCTGATTGTAGAGCAGGACGAGATTTTCCACCGTCGCGGGCAGGCCGCCGAGGATGCCGAGCACGAACTGGATGTAGATGGGCTGCTTCAGCACGCCCGCGTTCACCATGAAGGCGGCGTTGTTGACCATGCCGGCGTCGTAGACTTCAAGTTCGGGCCGCGTCTCCTGGGCGTTCATCGTTTCGAGGAAATAGCGCATGCTCTTGAAGGTGTTGGCGAAGATGTTGTCCTCCGTCCGCTCTAGGAACGGCCTCTCCCAGTCGTTCTGGTAATCCTTGATGCGCGCGGCGAGCGGGGCGAGGGAGAAGTTCATCGAACCCATGTTGCAGGAGGCGAGTTCGGGCGAGAGTTCCCGCACGACGCCGACGCGCTCCTCGTGGGTCATCCCCGGCGCGCCGCCCGTCGTCGTGCAGAGGACGATGTCGCACCGCCGCTTCACCCGCTCGGCGACATCGCGGAAGAGTGCCATGCTGGAGACGGGCCGCCCGTTCTCCGGGTCCCGCACGTGGATATGTGCGACCGCCGCGCCCGCCTCCCGCGCCCGCACGCACTCGTCCACGATCTGATCCGGCGTGATCGGCAGATAGGGCGACTGGGACGGCACATGCACGCCCCCCGTGATCGCCGCCGTGATAATCACCTTCCCCGGCATCGGCATGTACGCTCACTCCTCTCCATGATACTGAAAGTGTTAACCACAGAGACACAGAGGACACAGAGAGGGAAAATGAAGGGAGAGAGGATTCTGGGACTGATCTATTCTCCTCATTTCTCCTCCTCCTCCGTATTTCTCCGTGTCCTCTGTGTCCTCTGTGGTTAAAAAATCCGCGGTTACTCCGATTGCAGGAATGGATAGCGGTAGTCCGTCGCGGGGACGAAGGTCTCCTTGATGGCGCGGGGGCTGACCCAGCGGATCAGGTTCCACAGCGAACCCGCCTTGTCGTTCGTGCCGGAGGCGCGCGCGCCGCCGAAGGGCTGCTGGCCGACGACCGCGCCGGTCGGCTTGTCGTTGATGTAGAAGTTCCCCGCCGCGTGCCGCAAAACGGCCTCCGCCTCGGCAATCGCGGCGCGATCCCGCGCGAAGACGGATCCGGTGAGGCCGTATTTGCTCATCCGGTCAATCGCGTGCAGCATCTCGGCATACTCGCCGTCCGGGTAGACGTAGACGGTGATGATCGGGCCGAACAGCTCCTCGTGCAGGAGCGGGAAATCCAGGTTCTCCGTCACGATCACCGTCGGCTGGACGAAATACCCCTCGCTGTCGTCGGTCTCGCCGCCGAACAGCACATGGGTCTGGGGATCGTCATGGGCGAGGGCGATGGCCTTGCGGTGCGTCTCCCAGGCGTTCCGGTCAATCACCGCGCCCATGAAATTGCCGTAGTCGGCGATGTCGCCCATCTTGATCGTGCCGATCTCCCCGCCGACATGGTCGCGGAGCGCGGGCCACAGGCTCTCCGCCACGAAGAGGCGCGAGGCCGCCGAGCACTTCTGCCCCTGGTACTCGAACGCGCCGCGCGCAATTGCCGTCGTCAGGGCCGGGATGTCCGCGCTCGGGTGGGCGATGATGAAGTTCTTGCCACCCGTCTCGCCGACGACGCGCGGGTAGTTGCGGTAGCCGCCGATGTTCGCGCCGATCTCCCGCCACATCTGCTGGAAGACGGGCGTCGAGCCGGTGAAGTGGACGCCCGCGAGGTCGGGATGATCGAGCGCCACGTCACCCACCGTGCCGCCGGGGCCGTAGACGAGGTTGATAACGCCATCGGGCAGCCCCGCCGCGCGGAACACCTCCATCAGGAAATGCGCGGCATACATCGCGGTGGAGGCGGGTTTCCAGATGACCGTGTTGCCCATCATGGCGACGGAACTGGGCAGGTTGCCCGCGATTGAGGTGAAGTTGAAGGGCGTCACGGCGAAGACGAACCCTTCCAGCGGGCGGTACTCGAGCCGGTTCCAGACGCCCGCCGACGAGAGCGGCTGCTCCGCATAGATGCGTGGGATGTAACTGACGTTGAAGCGCCAGAAATCAATCAGTTCCGCCGCCGCGTCAATCTCCGCCTGATGCGCGGTCTTCGACTGGCCGAGCATCGTCGCGGCGTTCACGGTGTCCCGCCACGGCCCGGAGAGGAGGTCCGCCGCGCGCAGGAAGACCGCCGCGCGCTCCCACCACGGCCAGCGCGACCACGTCGTCCACGCCTCGCTCGCCGCGTGGATCGCCGCCGTCACCTCCGCCGCGCCGCCCTGGTGGACGTCGGCGAGCACGTGCGCGTGCCGGTGCGGCATGATGGCCTGCTTCGTCGTGCCCGTGCGTATCTCCTCGCCGCCGATGACGAGCGGAATCTCCAGCCGCTGCCCGGAGAGTTCGCGCAGTTTTTTCGTCAGGGAATGCCGCTCCGGCGAACCGGGCGCGTAGTTCTTGACCGGCTCGTTGACCGCCTCCGGCGGGCGAAATTCGGCCGCAGCCACTGTGGGGATGGGTTCGTGAGACATATTTGCCGCTCCTTTCTCTGCCGCGTGGTTCTCTTCAGCCCATGCGAAAGGGAACCGGAAGGAGAGTGAACCGGGATGCCCGGCTCATCCGTAATGTTCAATAGTGTACGTCATCTTGCGCACGCTGCCCCAGTGGTGATAGAGTGAAGGCCACGCGAGCAAGGCGAATACGCGCGAGCGGTTGTGATATACTGGAAGGTGCATGGCGGACGGTTCCGCCCGGCACAGTGGTACAAAGGAGAGCGGACGGTGTTTATTCGAGACCTCTTGCAGCCCTGGCATTTGTTGATCGTGCTGGCGATTATCCTCCTCATCTTCGGCCCCGGAAAACTCTCCGGCCTCGGGAGCGCGCTCGGATCGAGCATCCGCGACTTCAAGAAGGCCACGCGGGACGACGACGAGGTCGGTGATGGGACGAAGACCGCCGGCGGCAATGTCAAGAGCGTCGCGGACGACGACGAGCCGGTGCCCGCGCTCGCCGCGAAGAGCATCGTCATTGATCCGAAGCCGGCGAGCGCCAAGAGCGTCGTGGACATGGACGATGACGACGAGGCGATGACCGTCCCCGCCGGCGGCAACGGCGCCGCCCCGATCAAGGTCGGCACCACGCGCCGGGGCTATTCCCGCCGCTAAGGCAATTCGCTCCACGAGAACATGAAGGCCGGGCGTGATGCCCGGCCTTTTTTCCTAACCCCCGGCCCCTTCCCGATGCGGGAAGGGGTGACTCTTCGCAATACCGAGGAGTTTTCGTAACACCCCGACTTCTCAGAGGCTCACTCCCCCTTCCCGTGTCGGGAAGGGGGCCGGGGGGTTAGGGTTTTAGGTCGGGAATGTGCTGCTCAGGAGTTTCTGGAGGATGAAGATAATCAGCAACGCGACGAGCGGCGAGAAATCCATGAAGCCCGCCGACGGCAACAGGCGGCGGATCGGCACGATGATCGGGTCGGTGATCTTGATGAGAATCGCGCCGATCGGCGTGCGCCCCGTCGGGTCGAACCACGAGAAGAGCGCGCGACCGATGATCGCGAATTGCATGACGAGCAAGAGGAAGGAGAGAATATTGAAGATGAAGACCATCTGTGCGCTACCTTATCCCATACGATCCGCGCCCATCATCCCGCGAGGCACCGGAAATCGTACCCCCGCGCATCGGCGGTGTCAATTCGAGTGACAGTAGCCAGGATGCGTCTAAAACCCGGTCGGTTGTCGAGAGAGCAGATCATCGGTAGCGCAGGCGTTACGGCCAGCGGCCCACTCGCACGCCGGACAGCCAGCGCAACCGC
>JAICIL010000370.1 GCA_025924435.1 Chloroflexia bacterium
ACGGGCATTGTCCTCTCGATCGTCGTCGCCTTCATCGGCGCGCTGATCCTCACCTGGATCGTCCGCGCGATCATGGGCAGCCGCTCGCCGGTCTAAGCGGCACCGATTCGTACCGCAGAGAGCCGCCCCGTGGGGCGGCTTTCTTCATGGGTGGAGACCGGCGACGGATAGATACCGGTGGAGCGGGCTTCGGCCTGCCGTCGCCCTTGCGGGCTGAAGGCTGCTCCACCCGAGGCGCTACGGGGCGGGCACGAACCGCCGCACCATCGCGATCAGTGCGTCAATGTCCCACGGCTTGGCGAGGAACGCATCGGCGCCGACCGCGGAGGCGGATTCCCGCGCGTCGGGATGCGCCGAGATCATGATGATCGGGATATGCTTCGTGTCCGCCCGGCTCTTGAGGTGCCGGCAGATCGTCCGGCCATCCTTGCCCGAAAGGAGGATGTCGAGGAGGATCACATCCGGCAAGCCGCCGTTCCCGTCGTGCAGATTCTCGGCGTACTCGCCCTTTTCGGTGGTCGTGACGGCGTACCCCTCGTCCTCGAGGGTGAACCGGACCGCATCGAGGATATCCGGGTCGTCATCCACCACCAGTACCCGCGTCCGCCCTGCCGCCATTCCGATCCCCTTACGACGATGCGCCGTCGGCCCCGTTCTCTTGTGTTAACGGCAAGATGATCGTAAATGTTGCGCCATCGTCCTTCGCGCTTTGGACGTGCAGCGTGCCGCCATGCCGTTTGACGATCTCGCTGGCGATATACAGGCCGAGCCCCAGGCCGGGATAGGTCTTCTCCGAGGGGTCGCTGACGCGGTAGAACTGGTCGAAAATCTGCTGCTGCTGCTCCTCGTCAATGCCGATGCCGAAGTCCTGCACGCTGATGCTCACGCCCCCATCCTCCCGCGCGAGCCGCACGATCACGCGGTTCGCCTGCGGGGAGTATTTGACGGCGTTGGTGAGCAGGTTCGTGACGACCTGCCCGATCCGCTCGGCGTCTCCCCAGATTGGGGTATCAATTCTCCCCTCGACCGTGATGCGATGTTTGTCAGTCGTTGCCTGGACGGCGTCCACCGCCTCCCGCACCACGGCGTTCAGGTCGAACGACTCGTCGAGGTATTCGAGCCGCCCGCCCTCGATCCGCGCGACGTTCAGGAGGTCGTTGATCAGGCCGGTCAGTTTATCAATCTGGCGATCCATCTTCACGAAGCGGTCGGTCAGGTCGGTGTCTCCGCGCCGCTCGGCCCGCCGTTGCAGGACCTGCGTGTACATCTTCAGGCTCGTCACCGGCGTCTTCAATTCATGCGAGGCGAGCGACATGAACTCGTCGCGGACGGCAATCGCCCGCTGCGCCTCGGTGTAGAGGCGCGCATTTTCCACGGCAAGCGCCGCGCGGCTCGCCAACTCCTCGGCCATCGCGAGGTCCGCCTGCGTGTAACGGCGCCCCGACTCCGCCCCCACGAAGGTGATGGCGCCGATCGTCGTCTCCTGCACGCGCATCGGCACGGTCATCGCGGACGTGAATTGGAGGCGGCGCGCCAGTTCGAGTTCCTCCGCGTTCTTCGCCACCGCCACGAGCATCTCGTCCGTGATCTCGGGGTAGTACTCCGATTGTCCCGTCCGCAGCACGTTCGGCACACCGGTCGGCGCATCGGGGTCGGGCGGGTTCGCCTCGTTGAGTTCGCGCGCCCACTCCACCTTTGCGGGGTCCACATGGGCAATCGCCAACTGTTTGATGGCGCCGCCGTCCGCGCGCATCGCCACGGCGCACCAGTCGGCAATCTTGGGGACGCCGAGTTGCGCGACCTGGGCGAGGGTGGTCTCGTAGTCGAGGGAGGAAGAAAGGATCTTGCTCGCTTGCGCGAGGAAGTCGAGGTTCTCCGCGACCAGTCTCCGCTCGCCGACATCGCGAAAGTAGAGGGAGAGGCCATGCTCCGAGGGATGCGCGTGGACGTGCAGCCACATTTGGAACGGCGGGTAGAACGCTTCGATCTCGACCGGCTTCCCCGTCGCCATCGCCTCGCGGTAGCACGCATCGAAGGGCGTGCCGACGACATCGGGGAAGGCTTCCCACAGGTTCGCGCCGATCAGGTCATGCCGCTGCCGCAAGGAGCCGGGGGCGTCCACATACGTGATCTTCCAATCGCGATCCACGGCGATAAAGGCGTGCGTCGTCGCATCGCCGCCGCGCCGCGCCGCCTGGCTCGCATCGCCATCGTGACCGTCCGCCCCTACGCCGCCGTTCCCGCCCCGTCTCGCCATCCCATTCCCCCACCGATAACCAATCCCCGGCACCGCTCGCTGCATCCCCGCATAGTATAGCGCACCGCGCTATACTCTTCCCCGCACACATTCGCCGCCCGCTGCCGGGGCAATTCAATGGGGGAGGCAGATGCGGCAGATGCTGGCCTACGGCGATTCGCTCGCGTGGGGCATCATCCCCACGACGCGGCGGCCAAGTGCGCGGGGCTGGCGGACGCCTACCGCGATGTGGCCGCCGCCCTCGCCTGCCCGTTCCTCGACGCCGGTGCGGTCGTCTCCGCCCGTCGCGTGGACGGCGTCCATCTCGACGCCGACCAGCACGCCATCCTCGGCGCGGCACTGGCCGACGTGGTGCAGCCCGTCCTTTCCGCATACCGCTGAACGGATCCACGGCGACCAGGCCGGTGTTTGACCCCCGTGCGCTGGCTGGATTAGGATGGCGTCCGGTCTCGAATGCGCGCAGCAACGGAAAGGGAGTGTCCATCGTGGTGCAATTACGCTTGAGCGACGCCGAGTATGCGACGCGGCGCGCGACGATCCTCCAACGGCTGGGGGAGCGGGGGATCACGGCGGTCGTGCTCTTCGGCGGGAACAATGTCTCCTATTTCAGCCGCTTCGGTTTCATCCCGACCGAGCGGCCGATGGCGTACATTCTCACCGCGAACCGCTCCGCGCTCCTCGTCCCGCGCCTCGAAGGGGAGCACGCCGAGGAATTCGCGCTCGTGGACAGGGTCGTCACCTATCCGGAATACCCCGGCGAGCGGCACCCGATGGAGTTCCTGAAGGACCTGCTCACCGATTTCGGCCTCACACACGCCCAGATCGGCGTGGACGCGGACGGCTACGGCGCGCTCTACGGCTATCGCGGCCCGTCCGTCAGCCAACTCTTGCCCGACGCGACGATCACCAACATCCGCGACGATGTCGAGTACATGCAGATGATCAACTCGGAGGAGGAACTGAACCTCATCCGCGAGAGCGCGCGCTGGGGCAACCTCGCCCATGTCTACCTCCAGGAATACTGCAAGGTGGGCGTCTCGGAGACGGAAATTTCGATGCGCGCCTCCGACGAGGCGACGCTGGCGATGATCCGCACGCTCGGCAAGGAGTACCGCCCGGTCAGTTTCGGGCGGCCCGGCGCGTCGGCGGGTTTTCGCGGCCAGATCGGCAAGGACTCCGCCCTGCCGCACGCGATGACGAGCAACGCGCGCCTCAAAGCGGGCGATGTGCTGGTGACGGGCGCGGGCGCGTCGGTCTGGGGCTACGGCAGCGAGTTGGAGCGCACAATGATCATGGGCGAGCCGACGAAGGAGCAGGAGAAATATTTCAACCTGATGCTCGAAGCGCAGACGCTCGCCTGCGACGCGATCAAGCCGGGCCTCCCCTGCTCCGAGGTGGACCGGCAGGTGCGCGCCTTCTTCACCGCGCACAACCTGTGGGAATACTGGCGGCATCACACCGGCCACGCTAAGTCCACGCTCGTCCACGAAGCGCCCTTCCTCGACATCGGGGACGACCGCATCATGGAGGTCGGCATGGTCTTCACCGTCGAGCCGGGCATCTACCTGAAAGATTTCGCGGGCTTCCGCCACTCCGACACCGTCGCCGTGACGCCCGACGGCATCGAGTGGCTCACCTACTACCCGCGCGATCTGGAGAGCCTGACGATCCCTGTATAGCCGGTAGCGTAGGGGTTAAGCCAGGCCCCCCCGGCGGGAGTTAGCCGGGAGGAAGGCGACGCAACCCGCGAAAAAGGGTGGGGGAGGCGGTACCCAACGCGCGGGGAGTAGGGGGGGCCCGAGGTTGCGGCG
>JAICIL010000371.1 GCA_025924435.1 Chloroflexia bacterium
ACGGTGCGGCACGTCCCGGTGCTCGATGACATCGCCGCGATCACCGAGCGGCACAATTGGATGACGGCGGCGGAGATGGCGTCGGTCCACGCGGCGTGGTTCCCGCAGCACGAGGCGAAATACCGCCCCGTCACCGCCGAGACCTTCCGGCGCGGCCAGCGGGTGACGCCGGAGCAGGTGGCGGAGGGCCGCGCGAGTCGGATGCGGGTGCGGGAGCAATTGCGGGCGACGATGGACGCGGAAGGGATTGACCTCTGGGTCTGCCCGCCCGCGCCCGGCCCCGCGCCGGAGGGGATCGCCTCCACCGGCAACCCGGCGATGAACCTGCCCTGGACGCACACCGGCATGCCCGCGCTCACCGTCCCGGCGGGGCTGGCGGAGAATGGCCTGCCGCTCGGCTTCCAGTGTGTCGCCCGCGCCGACGCGGACGAGCAGTTGCTCGCCTGGGCCGCGCCGATTGCGAGCGTGCTCGGCGGCCTTTGAGGGTGATTGTAAACCGCCAAGACGCCAAGGACGCCAAGAAAACGCGAAAGAGAGAAAATGGGTCTTTGTTCTCTTTTCCCTCTTGGCGTCCTTGGCGTCTTGGCGGTTCAATGAAAAGGGGGATCGCATGTCGCGGAATGATTTGACCGCTTTGAGCATCGCCGAGGCTGCCGCGCTGATCGTGCGGCGGGAGTTGTCGCCCGTCGAATTGACCGACGCCTATCTCGCGCGCATCGAGGCGCACAATCCGCTGCTGAATGCCTACGTCACCGTCACGGCGGAGGCGGCGCGGGCGGAGGCGCGGGAGGCGGAGGCGGAGATCGCGCATGGGACCTATCGCGGCCCGCTGCACGGCATCCCGATTGCCCTCAAGGACCTCTACGCGACGAAGGGCGTCCGCACGGCGGCGGGGTCGAAAATCCTGTGGGATCGCGTGCCGGACGAGGACTCCGCCGTCACGCGGCGGCTGCGCGAGGCGGGGACGATCTCGCTCGGCAAGACGAACACGCACGAGTTCGCCTTCGGCGTGACGACGAACAACCCGCACTTCGGCGCGACGCGCAACCCGTGGAACCCGGAGTGCATCCCCGGCGGTTCGAGCGGCGGCTCCGGCGCGGCGGTGGCGGCGGGCATGGCGGCGATGGCGATGGGCACGGACACCGGCGGCAGCATCCGCATCCCCGCCGCGCTCTGCGGCACCGTCGGGCTGAAGGCGACGCTCGGGCGCGTCAGCACGGCGGGCGTCATCCCGCTCTCGTGGACGCTCGACCACGCCGGGCCGCTCGCCCGCACCGTCGAGGACGCCGCGATCGTCCTCAATGCCATCGCGGGCGCGGACCCGGACGACGCGATGACCGTCCCCGTGCCCGTGGAGGAGTATCGCGCGCAACTCGATGCGGGCGTCCGGGGGATGCGCCTCGGCGTGCTGCGCGGCGCGGGGTTCGACCCGCTCGACGGCGAGGTTGCCGCCGCGCTCGACGCCGCGTACGCCGCCTTCCGCGACCTGGGCGCGACGACCGACGACGTTGACGGGGCGCTCTTCGGGAATGGGCGCGCCGCGACTTCGGACATCATGATGCTCGATGCGCAGCACTATCACGCGGCGTCGCTGCGCGACCGCCCCGAGGATTTCGGCGAGGATGTCCGCGTCCGCCTCACGCGCCGCACAGACATGACCGCCAGCGAACTGCTCGCCGCCCTCCGCGTCCGCGACGCCACCACCGTGGAAGCAAACCGCCTGATGGAGCGGTACGATGCGCTGCTGCTCGCCACGACGCGCATCCCCGCGCCGCCGATTGCCGGGCAGACGATTGTCATTGACGGCGAGGAAGTCTTCGCGCCGAGCGTCCTGACCGCGAACACGAGCCCCTTCAATCTCACCGGCATGCCCGCGCTCTCGGTGCCGTGCGGGTTCACGGCAGCGGGGCTGCCGATCGGCGTGCAGATCGTCGGGCGGCGGTGGGATGAGGCGACCGTCCTGCGCGTCGGCGCGGCCTACGAGCGGGCGACCGATTGGCATGTGCGCCGCCCCGCGCTGGTCGAAACCGATTGAACCGCAAAGGCGCAAAGAACGCAGAGGACGAGAAAATTTGAGAAAGGATATGCAAAAAGATTGATATTCCCCTTCTCTTTTTGTTCTCCTTTGCTCTTCTCTGCGCTCTTTGCGTTCTTTGCGTTCTTTGCGTCTTTGCGGTTCTCCCCGGTTTCGCTCCCGATGCTTATGCGGTGTCGAAGTAGAGCGCGCCTTTGGCGTTCGGATCCGGCGCGTATTGGAGCCAGGTCACGCGGTCACGGGCGGGGACGGAAAAGACGATCGCGCCCTTGACGGTCGCGTGGGGCGCGACGGCGCTTCCGGCGGCCAACGGGTCGCCGAAGCCGGTGACCGCGCTGGTCGCGAAATCCCCGGCGGGCGTCGTGTGCATCTGCCACTCGCCGAGCGTCACGGGATCGTCGCCGAGATTCTCCACCTGCACGTCGATGGCGATGAACTTGTAGCCCGCGATGGGCCGGGCGGACGCCGTCGTCGAGCGTGCGTCGTCGGAAATGTCGAGGATCGAGACGCGCTGGCCGCCGAACAGGCCGGTGTTGCTGGCGGAGAGCGGCACGCGGAAGTCCACATTCGGGTCGGGCGTCGGCGTGGGCGGCGGCGCCGTCGGCGGCTTCGGTGTCGGCGTCGGCGGGCGCGGCGTCGCGGTCGGCGGCTCCGGCGTCCGCGTCGGCGTCGGCGCGAAGGCCACCACGTTGACGAGCGCGCGCGGCGCCGGGGTCGGCGTCCCGTCCCGTTTCGTGTAGCCCGCGCCGATCGCGATCACGGAGGCGAATGCCGCGCCGTACGCGACCAGCACGACCCCGAAGATATACGGCCACGGCGACCACCGCCGACGGCGCGGTTGCGCGCCATCGGGCGGGATACGCGCATCGTCCGTTGCCGAGAGCTCCATCCGCTTTTGCTCCCCCGGTGCTTGTCTATTCGCCCGGCATCTCGCCGGCGCGATCATCGCGGGACTGGCCTGTCATTATTCAAACGCTCGGCGACGCTCGGCGTTGCGTCCGCGTCGCGGCGTCGGCGTCATCTTGCGACGACGAGCGCCATTCCGTCCAATTGCACCCCTGCGGCGTGGATATCCGCCACGGCACCGTACGATACGAGGCCGTGCCGGGGTCTATCGGTGTGATGCTCGACTCGGTATCCTCTTCCAATGCGTACGGTGTGTCGCAAGGGAAGTGCCACGCGACGGCCCGCGCTCCGGCGGCATTTTGCCCGCCGCATGGCGGGGCGTGGTGCCGCCGATCCCGCCCGCGTGCACGCCGATGTTGTGCAAATCTTCGTCAAAATTGCGCGGAACGATCCCCAAAAAACGAGGCGTTGCAACCGTCGTCGTATGGCGCGTATTTGCCGTTATTGCTCGACAAATGCGCGTATTGTGTGCCGCATGCTCGCCGCGCAATGCGTGCATGCGCCGATGGACTTCGATCCAAACAGCGCGGGTTCGGCGTAGTGGGAGGGTATAGGCCTTATGAACTCCGGGCGCGGCGGGGTGCAAAGCGCGCGGACTCGAAGGAGGACCCTGGATGGCACAGCGGAATCTCGGCGCGCGGCGACGGCTCGCGCGGATCGTCGGCGTCGGCGGGCTGTTCCTGCTCAGCATGATCTTCGCCGCGCTGCCCGTGGCGGCGGACAAGCACGGCGGCGGCGGCAGCGGCGGCGGCGGCAACGCCGGGGCGACCAGCCAGAGGCACGACGGCGACGACCGCGCGAAGGACCTGGTGGACAACGACGCGAACGAGCATGAGGGCGTGGTGGACAACGACGCCAACGAGCACCACGACATGGTGGACAACGACGCGAACGAGCATCAAGGCGTGGCCGACGACGACGACGCGAACGACAACGACGCGATGGACAACGACGCCAATGACAACGACCGCGACGCGAACAACGAGGTGAACGACAACGACGATGACGACGCCCCGCCCGCAATGGTGATGCCCCTTCACCCGTAGCACCGTAGCGGCCTATCTCTCCGTATTGCTCCGTCTCTCGTGGCAGCCACCCCCGCCGGCTGCCACT
>JAICIL010000372.1 GCA_025924435.1 Chloroflexia bacterium
AGTCGCAGACTGGAAAGCCCGCGCTACCAATCGGGACGCGAAGAAGGGAGGGGCGATACTGCTCCTCCCTTTTCGTTTCATCGTCCGGTGAAGCGCCGGTTAGCCCTGCCGCTGCTTGTGCTTCGGGTTGCGCTTGTTGATGATGTAGACTCTGCCCTTGCGCCGCACGACGATATCGTCCGGGCTGCGCTTCTTGACGGATGCGGAAACCTTCACGTCGTCCCTCCTCGGAGAAGTAACAAGTCGAAAGTCAAAAGTAACAAGAAGAGCCGTATCGCCTTGCTCCGTGCTCCTTGTTACGCAGTACTCGTTACTTTCGCGTCGCGGTCGCGGCGCACGCGCGTAGTGTCGCACAAATCGCTTCGCTGTCAAGCGCCTTGCCGATGAAGACGAGGCGGCTCTCGCGCTCCTCGCCCTCCCGCCACGGCCGCTGCGCCTCGAGGAGCACCCGCGCGCCGACCTGGTGGAAGATGCACCGCTCCGCGTATCCGTGGATATTGAGCACGCCCTTGCCCCGGAAGCAGGTCTCCGGCAGATCGCCCCAGAATGCTTCCAACCGCTTCTCATCGAATGGCGCGCGCGTCACGTACGAGACGGTGTTAATCGCCTCGTCGTCTAAATGGCCGTGGTGGTGTTCATGGTCGTGCGCCGCTTCGTCCCGGAGCCAGTCGTCCGCGCCCGCCGTGAACCGGTCGTCCATCGTGAACGCGCCGACATCGAGCAGGAGACGCAAATCCACATCGCCGTGGCTGCATCGCAGGATCGGCGCGTACGGGTTCAGTTTCCGCAACCCTTCTTCGATCGTGGCCAGTTCGTCGGGCGCGACGAGGTCCACTTTGTTGAGGAGGAGCATGTTCGCGAACTCGATCTGCGTCGGGACCATCTCGCTCGCCCGGACTTGCGCGCGGATCTGGTCGGCGTCCACGAGCGTGACGATGCCGTCCAGCCGGACGATCTGGGTGAGGCCGGGGATGAAGAAGGTCTGCGCGACGGGTAGCGGGTCCGCGATGCCCGTCGTCTCGATGATGAGGTATTCCGGCGGCGCGTCCCGCTGCAAGATGCGCCGCAGGCCGATCAGGAGATCGCCCCGGATGGTGCAGCAGATACAGCCCGCCGTCAGTTCGACGATGTCACCGGGGTCGGTCCGCTCGATCAGTCCGCCGTCAATGCCGATCTCGCCCAGTTCGTTGACGATGATCGCGATTCTGAGGCCCGGATTCGCCCGGAGGATATGGTTGAGGAGCGTCGTCTTGCCGCTGCCGAGGAAGCCGGTGAGGATCGTTGCCGGGATGCGCGTGTCATTGACGCCGAGCGTGTCGGTCGCCGTCGGTGCCGCCATGTGCCTGTCCCTTCCGCGCGGATGCATGCCATCATCGCCGTGATGATACACGATGGGCTATGGTACTATCGCGATGGACAAAGGAGTGAGCGCGACATGAGCGCGGAACCGTACGAAATCCACGTCAATCCCGACGGCGACCTCGCGGCGAATATAGATACTGCCGAGGCGGAGAAACGCCCCATCGTTCTGAATAAGAAGGGCATCCGCTATCGCGTTATCCGCGAGGCGGACGACATCTGGGCGGGGTACGACCCGGACGCCGTGATTGCCGGCATGGATGCGGCTGCGGGGAGCATCACCCCCGAGGAGGCCGAGCGGATGAAGAAACGCATCTATGAGGCGCGAGAAGCGGGCACACGCCCGATCACGCGCCCGTGAAGTACCTCGTTGATACCGATTGGATCATTGACGCGCTTGCAAACATCCCCGACGCAATCACCGCCCTTCGTCTATTTGCCCGGGACGGCATCGCCGTGAGCATCGTTTCCTATGCCGAACTCTTCGACGGCGCGTACGGGAGCCAGCATCCCCAGGCGGAGATCGCGCGCATCCAACAATTTCTCGCTTCATACCCGGTCATCAATCTGAGCGAGGCGATCGGAGATCGCTTCGGGCAAACCCGCTCGCGGCTGCGATCGCGGGGGATGCTCATCCCGGACTTGGATCTGCTCATCGGCGTCACCGCCGTCGTGCATAATCTGACCATCATGACCCGGAACGTCCGGCATTTCGGGCGCATCCCCGGCCTCGTCATGTACATGCCGTAGTCATCCTTCACCTTCCTGAGCGTCAGCGCCGATACGCACCGATGGCCCGATGGCAATCATCGTGCGATTTGGGTACCAGCATGAGGTCGTCACGTTGTAGACAGCGCACGCCAATAGCCAGACAATAGCGGGTATCGCGGAGAGATGGGCTGGCACTGCGACCACCGCCGCCCGGTATTCACCGTCAGGAAAGAAGGAAAGTGTATGCAGCGACAGGGTAGGGATGGCGTGCAACACGGCCTCGACCACCACGGGATCAAGAATCTGATGAGCGTCGGCTGGAATCTGACGACGCCCGCTCTGTACGAAGAGATCGTCCGGCGGCGCGGTGGGGTGATCGCCGAGGACGGCCCGGTCGTCGTCCGCACCGGCAAGTACACCGGCCGCTCCCCGAAGGATAAATTCATCGTCCGCGAGCCGGGGAGCGAGGCGAATATCTGGTGGGGAGATGTCAACCAGCCGCTGGAGCAGGAGCAGTTTGCCGCGCTCAAGAGACGCATGCTCTCCTATCTGAGCGGCCGCGACCTCTATGTCCAGGATTGCTACGCCGGGGCCGACCCGCGCTACCGGCTCAACGTCCGCATCGTCACCGAACTGGCGTGGCACGCGCTGTTCATGCGCAATCTCCTCATCCGCCCCGACCCCGATGAGGACCTCTCCGGCTTCGTCCCGGACTTCACGGTGATCTGCGCGCCCCATTTCCACTCGAACCCCGACGAGGACGGCACGCGCTCGGAGACCTTCATCGTCCTCAACTTCGCCACCAAAGAGGTGCTGATCGGCGGCACCGAGTACGCGGGGGAGATGAAGAAGAGCATCTTCACCATCCTCAATTATCTCCTGCCCTTGCAGAACGTCCTCTCCATGCACTGCTCGGCGAACTACGGGCCGAACGGCGATGTGGCGATCTTCTTCGGCCTCTCCGGCACGGGCAAGACGACGCTCTCCTCCGATCCCGCCCGCATGCTGATCGGCGACGACGAGCACGGCTGGAGCGACCACGGCGTCTTCAATTTCGAGGGCGGCTGCTATGCGAAGGTGATCCACCTCTCGCCCACCGCCGAGCCGGAAATCTTCGCGGCCTCCCACCGTTTCGGCACGATCCTCGAGAACGTCGCGATTGACAGCCGCACCCGCCGCCTCGACCTCGATGATGCGTCGCTGACGGAGAACACCCGCGCCGCCTACCCGATCACGCACATCGCGAACGCCGATGTCTCCGGCGTCGGCGGGCACCCGAAGAACATCATCATGCTGACGGCGGACGCCTTCGGCGTGATGCCGCCGATTGCGCGGCTCACCCCGGCGCAGGCGCAGTACTATTTCCTCTCCGGCTACACCGCCAAGGTCGCGGGCACCGAGCGCGGCGTCACCGAGCCGCAGGCGACCTTCAGCACCTGCTTCGGCGCGCCCTTCATCGTCCATCCGCCGACGCTCTACGCGCAACTCCTCGGCGAGCGGATCGCCCGGCACGGCGCGGACGCCTGGCTCGTCAACACGGGCTGGACGGGCGGCCCGGCGGGCGGCGGCGGGAACCGGATGTCCATCGCCTACACGCGGGCGATGGTCGCGGCGGCGCTCGACGGCTCGCTGGCGGGCGTCGAGACGGTACCCGATCCGGTCTTCGGCGTCGGCGTGCCCGTCTCCTGCCCCGGCGTGCCGCCCGATGTGCTGCAACCGCGCAAGACATGGGATGACCCCGCCGCCTACGACGCCAAGGCGCGCGACCTCGCCGAGCGGTTCCACGCCAATTTCGCCCAATTCGCCGGTGCGGTCAGCGCCGATGTCGCCGCCGCCGGCCCCCGCGCCGCCGTCGCCCACCGCTAACGGGTAACGATTGCATCGCGGAGACGCCGGGACGGGA
>JAICIL010000373.1 GCA_025924435.1 Chloroflexia bacterium
GACGCGGTCTTCGAGAAGGACGGCGTCCGCCTGATCGTAGATGCGTTCAGCCAGAAGTACCTCAGCGGTGTGGAAGTCGGCTTCTCCTCGAATCTGATGGGCGGCGGCTTCACGATCAAGAACCCGAATGCCGCCTCCTCGTGCGGCTGCGGCCACTCCTTCCGCACCAAGGAAGAGGACGGCCAGCCGAAGCGCTGCGGGCACTGATTCTCCTCTCGTATCGCACGAAAAAGGCCGGGCACGATGCCCGGCCTTTGTGTATTTCCATTCTCGCATGGCGAACATCAATCCGCTTCGATCAACTCCGGCACCCGTTCCCGCTCCTCAATGCGCGCCTCGTCCGGGGCGGTCGCCGCGACGGGCGTCTTGATGAGGAAGTACGAGACGACGCTGCACACGATGATCACCCCGCTGGAGATGACGATCGCGCGGTCCATGCCGGTGATGAAGGCGCGGCTGCTGGCGTCGCGAATCTGCGCGGCGAGATCGGCGGGGACGCCGGGGAAGCGCCGCGTGTCCTCGATCAAGCGGCCGGCGAGGCTCGCCCCCGAACCGACCAGGTCAACCAGCGACCGGAGCGGGCCGAGGGCCGGGTTGCTCCGTGCCTCGACGATGCTCCCCGCCGCGTTGTACTGCGACTGATAGACTCGGTTCATGATCGTGCCGAGGAGGGCGATGCCGAACGCGGTGCCGATCTCGCGGATCGCGCCGTTGATCGCGGAGGCGACGCCACTCTTCTCGCTCTCGACGCTGTTGAGCACCGCCGTCGTCATCGGCGCGAAGATCAGCGACATGCCGAAGCCCATCACCACATAGGCGGGGACGATGGCGAGGTACGAGGCGTGCTCGCCGCTGCGCAGGAAGAGCAGCGTGCCGATGCCCGCGACGGACATACCGATGGAAATGAGGAGGCGCGAGCCGATCCGCCCGATCAGCGCCCCGGAGATCGGCGAGCAGACCATCATCGTGACGACCATCGGCAACATCGCCAGCCCCGCCCGCACCGGCGAGAAGCCGTGGATGTTCTGCAGGTAGAGAGTCAGGTAGAAGGCGACGCCCGCGATCAGGAACGAGATGGCGAAGGCGTCCATATTCGCGCCGGAGAAGGTGGACGAGCGGAAGAAGCGGAGCGGCACCATCGGCCGGGCGGTGCGCGCCTCCACCGCGATGAAGACCGCCGTCAACACCGCCGCCGCGACGAACGCGCCGAGGATCAGCGCGTTGCCCCAGCCGCGATTCCCCGCCTCGATCAGCCCCCATGTCAGCGAGGCGATCGCGCCGGTGATCAGGATCGTGCCGGGGATGTCCGTCGCCACCGTGCCGGAGGTGTCGCGGGATTCCTGCACGACCGCCGAGGCGACGAAGAAGGCGACGATGCCGATGGGGATGTTGATGATGAAGACCCAGTGCCAGTTCGCGTACTGGACGAGGAAGCCGCCGACAATCGGGCCGAGCGCGAGGCCGGAGACGGAGATCGCGGACCAGATGCCGAGCGCCTTACCCCGCTCCTCCGGCGGGAAGGCGACGGAGATCAGCGAGAGCGAGAGCGGCATGATGAAGGCCGCGCCCAGCCCCTGCACCGCCCGCGCGAAGATCAGCATCGCGATGTTCTGCGACACGGCGCCGAGGAGCGACGCGCAGGTGAAGAGGCCGAGGCCGAAGAGGAACCAGCGCTTGCGCCCCAGCCGGTCGCCCAGCCCGCCCGCCGTGATCTGCAACGAGGCGAAGATGAGCGTGTAGGCCGAGACGATCCACTGCAACTGCGTCGTCGTCGCGTTCAATTCGCGCGAGATCGTCGGCAAGGCGATATTGACGACGAGGTTGTCGAGGATCGCCATGAAGAGCGCAAAGCATGCCGCGATCAGCGTCCACCATTTCAGTCGTTGTCCTGCCATCAGTTACGCCTCCACCTTCTCACATATGACCGGTCACGGCCGCGCTTTCGGCCTGATATGCCCCTGTGTAGTGTGCCGTGTATGCACGCGCGGGACATTGTCCCTTCGGACAGATCGGTTCCCATTCATTTGGAGGGGAGCGAAATCATCCGAGTGGCGGCTGCATCGTCCCATCGAAACCCCCTCGTGATGCGCGTGTCCCGCTCTGTACGTTCGCTGGAAAATGCACCGAGCCGGGGATTGTTGCGCCACTCAATCGGCGCACGACGCGAACCGGGACAAGAGTGCGCGCGCCCTGCGATCGCGCAGCGCGAGGCCGCCCCAAAGGAGCGCGCCGAGCAGGATCGGGAAGGCAACCGAGAACGACGGAGAGCCGACGCGCACATGGGTCGCGACCGCGCCGCCGAGGTAGCCCGTGAGCAGGATCGCGCCGAGCGGCGCGGTGCGCGGGAGCAGGTAGACGGCCAGACAGGCGAGCTCCAGCAGCCCGATGCCGAGCGTCAGGCCCGCGCGGTAGCCGAGTTGCGCCGATGCCTCGACGACAGACGCCAACTGGAGCCCCTTGATGACGCCATCGAAGAGCAGGAAGAGGGCCGCGAACGCGCTCAGGGATCGCCCGGCCCAGATGCGTGCCGTGGGGAGCGGAGCCGCGTGCGTCGCCGTGTATGTCGCCGTTTGCACGATGATATCCTCCGTGTGCCGTTGGATCGAGCGCCACCGACGATGTGGCATGAAGTCGTCGTTCGGCGGCGCCCAAAATCGACATCGGGCGGAGGGTGCTTCGCGAGGCATGGCGGCCACGCCCGCGCATCGGCGAATCGCTCGGCGACCTGCCACAGGAGAAGAATTGGGGGAAGTCAGGATTTTCGGGCGGCGAGCCATTCATCGCGCAGCAGGTCGAAGAGGAGATCGTCCTGATAGCGGCCACCCTTGACATCCGCCCACTTCAGCCGCCCCGCTTCGCGATACCCCTGCTTCAGGAGCGCGGCGGCGGAGCGGGTGTTCGCCTCGAAGACGGAGGAGCGCAGGACATGGAGATGCAGGCGGTCGAAGCAGTATTCGAGCAGGAGATGCTTCGCCTCGGTGCCGTACCCTCGATTGCGGAACTCCGCCGGCCCCAACGCCGAGAAGGTTTCCGCCGTCCGGTGGAGATAATCAATGTCGGACACGCCGATCTGCCCGATGCAGCGGTCGTCCGCCCGCAACGCGACGACGAAGGCGATCCAGGGCGGATACTCCCCCTTGTATGCCTCGCCGGTGTCGCGCTCGTAGGCGAGCGGGCTGAATGGCTTGCGGCCCCGGTACATGAAGGTGTCCGTCTCCGTCGCGGCAATCGCCGCGAGCGTCTCGGCGTCCGCCGTCTCGAACGGGCGCAGGTAGACGCGCTCGCCAATCATCATCGGGTTACGCATCGCGCACCGCCCACGGCGTGAAGAGCGCCTGATAGATCACCTCGTCCACCCGGTGGCCGGGGCGCGCAATTGCCTGCCGCAGCCGCACCGCCGGAACCATGCCCAATTCCTCGGCGGCGGCGATCATTTCCGGCCGGTCGGCGGGGATATGGACGACGAAGGTCATCAGTTCGAGGTCATCGCGAAGCCAGGGATGGAGGAGGCGGAGCGCCGCCGCCCGGAGCGCGTCGGCATCCGACAGCCACGGCGCGATGCGCAGTTTGAGCCTGCCGATGCGGTAATCGGTTTCGAGCGTCACGCCGCCGATCACCGCATCGTCCGCCGCCCGCACGATCGCATAATGGAGGCGGGAGCGCCGGTCCACGCCCGCGTGCGCCTCCTTCAGCCACGCCTCGGCGCGGACGGCGTTGACGGGGAACGGGCTGTCGAACCACGCCGCCGCGCACGCCGCATCGGCGGCGATCAGCGCGCGAATATACAGATCTTCACCCGTGAGATAGACCGCGCGCACGGCGCTGATCCTTTCCTATCGCGATTCATCAACCGTCGGCAGTCTAGCGGCCGACGCCGAAATTGCAACCGGTCCGACGGAAGCCACTTTCTGGCATGGATACCGCTCGTTCGCGCGACGATAAAGGGGGAAGCAGATGCTTCCCCCGATCC
>JAICIL010000374.1 GCA_025924435.1 Chloroflexia bacterium
ACATGCCGATCACCCAGGCAATCGCCCGCGCCGAGACGTTGAAACTCTGCTGCAAGGCGGGGAAGGCGGGCGCGACGATCGTCAGGTCGAGCGCCGCCATGAAGATGCCGAGGCCGAGCGCGACGATAGAGAGATATTGCTTGCGCGTGTCGCTGTCGGATGATGTCGCCGGAATCGTCGAAGGAGTCGTCGAGGTCATCGAAATACCTCCCTCCCCCTTCCTCGCGGGAAGGGGGTTGGGGGGTTAGGTTTTTTCTCTCTAGCGCAGCGCATGATCGAGCACCATGCCGAGGAAAAGAAGCGCGAGATACAAGTTCGAATAGACGAAGACCCGCTTCGCCGACGCCTTGTTCGTCTCCCTGAGCAGCCGCGCGACGTAGTAGAGAAAGCCCGCGCCGAGGAGCAGCGCGACGGCGATGTAGAGCGTCCCCATCACCTGCCCGATGGCCAGGAGAAGCGTCACGCCGATCAGCACGACAGTGTACGCGGCGATGTGGCGGGCCGTCCGCTCCTCCCCGATCACGACGGGGAGCATCGGGATGCCGACGCCCTCGTAGTCCCGGCGAATCAGGATGGCGAGCGCCCAGAAGTGCGGCGGCGTCCAGAGGAAGATGATCGCGAAGAGGACGAGCGCGGCGAACGAGAGGTGATTGGTCACCGCCGCCCAGCCGACGAGCGGCGGGAAGGCACCCGCCGCGCCGCCGATGACGATGTTCTGCACCGTGCGCCGCTTCAGCCAGATCGAGTAGACGTAGACGTAGAACAGGAGGCCCGCGAGGCCCAGGAGCGCACTCAGGACATTGACGAAGGCGAGATAGAGGGCGAACCCAACCGCGCCGAGCGCGATGCCGAAGAGCAGAGCGTTGCGCGGCGGCACCGCCCCGGTGACGACCGGGCGGGTGCGGGTGCGCTTCATCTGCTGGTCAATGTCGCGGTCAATGTAGGCGTTGATCGCATGCGCGCCGCCCGCCATCAGCGCCCCAGCGAGCAGGGTCACGATGATCAGGCCGAACGACGGCACACCCTTGGTGGCGACGAGCATCGCGCAGAGCGTCGTGATGAGCAGCAGCGGGATGACGCGCGGCCGGGTGAGGTTGAAGTAGAGCGACGCCAGCGACGGCTCCCGCTCCTCGCGCGGGGAAGGGGCGATCGCTTCCGCGTCGCCATCCTGCCCGATACCGGGATTACCCGCTATCGTCGCGGCGCGGGCGCGGAAGGCGAGCCCGGTCGTGAGGACGAGCGTCGCGAAGAGCGCCGCCGCATTGCCGATATGCAGCGAGACGAGCCAGCCGGGCAGCAGATTAACGACCTGCACGACGCCGATCGTGATTTGCAGCAGCACCAGCCCGCACGCCAGCCCCGTCAGCCGCGCGAAGAGCGAGAAAGCGGCCCTGTTGCGCCGTGCCCGGAGATAGAGCGGGATGAGGATGAGCGCGAGCGCATAGGCGAAGAGCCGGTGCGCCATCTGCACGCCGGCCGCGAAGAGCGTCCCGTCGAGCGGCACGAGCCGCCCGTCGCACAGGGGCCAGGTCGTGCAGGCCGCGCCCGCGTGCTCGCTCGTCGTGTATGCGCCGCTGAGGAGCACGCCGTACGCGAACAGCGTCGCGCCGAGGGCGAGGAAGGGGAAGCGGTCGAACCCGACGAGCCGCGCGCCCCGCGTCGGCAGCGGGCGCGGGAAGGCATTGACGGTCAGCACGCCGAGCGTGGCGAGCAGGAGCATCGAGGTCGCGAGATGGACCATGACGAGGCCGGATTTCAGTTCAAACCAGACGACGATCGCGCCAAGCAGCGCCTGGACGATGAAGAGCGCGACGGCGAGCAGCGCGGGGCCGAAGAGCCAGCCGTTCCGCCGCTCCCTCCTCCAGACGACGACGAGCAGCGCCACGACGAGGACGCTGATCAGCGCGGCGATCAGGCGGTGGATGTATTCGATGAGGACGGGTTGCTCCCAGAAGGGGTAGACCTTGCCGTTGCAGAGGGGCCAGTTGTCCGCGCAGCCGAGGCCGCTCTTGCTGAGACGAACAACGCCACCCCAGAAGATTTCCGCCCAGGCGGTGCAGAGGGTGGCGGCGGCGAGGATCGGCAGCGAAATCGCGAGGCGGCGCGGGCGCGTCCCGGGATCGCGGTGCGCGCGGGCGGTGAGGAGACTCATCCGCACGCCCCTTCCGCGCGGTCAAGCGGCGACCGGGTGCGGCGACGGGCGCGCACCGGCGTGTGGCGAATGTTCATGGCGTCCCTCCGTGACCAGCAGTGCGCGTGGCTGGTATGTGTTGATCGGCGGCGACCAACGGATCCCCAAACGTGACGTTTACGGATGCGATCGGCATGCGCCGTTGCGTGCCATCGCAAGGAAAAGTGTGCCCCTATCGCCGCGTGCTGTCAACCCGCGCCAGCAGCCAGTAGATGGTCGTCAGTAGTCAGACGGAAACGGCAATCGAGTAGCGCACACGCCCCTCGATCATGGAATTGCAGAAATCGCGCCAGAAGCGTGCGGCCGGGACTGAGAATTGACCACCGACTACTGTCTACTGACTACCGATTGCGGCGCGGACTCTTTCTCGCTGAACCAGTCGTAGAAGAGTTTGCTCATGATGGCGAGGTAGACCATGTTCCCCGGCACCCACATGATCGCGCCGCCCGCCTGCTGATCCACGAGCGCGGGAATGTTGCCGAGCTGCAGCGCGCCCGCGTAGACGCCGTAGAAGGCGTGCGGCGCGAAGACGAGCACCGCGCCGAGGATGACGTTCGGCTGGCAACTGAGCGCGAGATAGCCGACCTGGTTGGCGCGCGAGAGGCGCGGCAACTCCGGCAAGGGGCTGAAGATCGGCCACCAGAAAAGCAGCGCCGTGGAGAGGAAGCAGAGATGCTCCAGCGCGTGAATCTTCGCGTCCAGCACGGCGGCGTTGTACAGGGAGGGGATGTGCCAGATCAGGAACGCGCCGGTCGAGACGAGCCACGCGACGCCGGGGTTGACGAGCACGCGCGCGACGGTGAAGAGCGCGGGCTTCTTCGTCAGCGGGCGGAGGAAGGCGGCGGGCGTGCCGAGGAGCAGCAGCGGCGGCGCGGCGAGGATGAGGAGCAGGTGCTGGATCATGTGCACCCAGAAGGCGTTGTCCGCGTAGGTGTCAATCGGCGACTGGAGGGCGATGAAGACGACGAGCAGGCCGCCGAGGAAGTACCACAACTGGCGGGGTTCCACCGCCTCCGGCTCGCGCTGCTCGATGATCCCCGTGCCGTAGAAATACGCCGCGCCGATCAGGATGAGCGCGAGCCAGATGAACGGGTCGAACTGGACGAGGCTCGGCCCCCCGCCGCCCTCTCCGTGCGCCGACACCGCCGTCGGCACGAGCGCGGCAAGTCCCGCGAGCAGAGAGAGCGGCCAGCGCCGGGGGGAGCCTACGGAATGCGGGGAACGCGACAATCGGGGCATGGAGAATCCTCACCGACGAGCCTGCGGATCGCAGCGCCATTGGTGCGATCCGACATCGCCAGTATAGCCTCCGCCTCACCTGATCGTCTATGCGCCTTTCCGTTCGATGCGACCGGCCCGCTGCCGTCCGCCCACCGGAAAGGAAGGTGAAGCATTTCGCCTGCCTCACCTTCCTTCGCACGCGCTACCGATAGCCGCAGAGCTCCGTTTAACTCGATGCCGGGGGAAATTTTGTCGTGGCCCGCGTTATCCCGACGTAAGCCGTCCGATGATAGCGCGCGGGCTTGCCGAACCCGACTGCACCCCCGGCCGATCGAACTGCGCGGGGAACTGGCCAATGATGCCCGCGCTCAGCATGTCGGCCATGTCGAGAATCTGCAGGTGGACCGTGTCGTAGGCAGCGATGTCCGCGGCCCAATCGCCCTTCAGGTGCGCGACCGCCTCGGCCAGGGTATGGTCGAGGTGCTCCTTCATCATCGCCTGCATCTCCGCGAGCGGCCAGAACTGGGGATTGGCGCCGTTCA
>JAICIL010000375.1 GCA_025924435.1 Chloroflexia bacterium
AGCCCGAACCGCTCGAATGCGCGTATCCGCTCCGGTTCCGCATCCGCGATGATCGCACCGGCGCGGGCGGCATAGGCGAAGATCGCCGCCGTCTTGCCGCCGATCATCGCGAGGTAGTCGTCGGCGGTGATGTCCCACCGGCTCTCGAAGCCGATGTCGAGGAATTGCCCCTCGCAAATATGCAGCACCGTCGCATCGAACCCGGCCATCAGGTCGAGAATGCTCTCCGCCGGAACATCCCGATCCCGTAGACCGAGGAGCGCCTGATGGGCGATTGCATACATGCCGTCGCCGACGTTGATACCTTGCGCCGCGCCCCAGAGGCTCCAGACCGTGGGGCGATGGCGACGGGAGGCGCTGTTGTCCTGGATGTCGTCGTGGACGAGCGTGAAGTTGTGCACCAACTCGATGGCGGCGGCGGCGGGCACGGCGCGGGCGGGGTCGCCACCGGCGGCGGCGCAGCAGAGCATGCAGACGAGCGGGCGCAACCGCTTGCCGCCGTTCGCGCGCTCCGGCGCGAATGCCGCCGTCGCCCAGCCGAGGTGGTAGCGCATCATGCCGTAGAGCGGCGCGAGGGCGGGTGTATCCATCTGGAGATACGCCAGCATCGCCGCTTCAACGGCCGCAATCGCCGCGCCCTCATCGAAGTCGGCGGCGCGGTCCGAATGCTGAACAGGCATGTGTGGTGTGTCCTTCCTCGCCGCCGTCTCGTCGGTCGTCCATCGTAACGCAACCCGCGATGCGGAATGCGCCGCATCGCCCGGCTGTTATGGTACTATGAAGGCATACGGAGCACGACACGGCGGGGACGAGGCATTGCAACCGCCACGCACGGCAACCCGTATGTACAAGGTGCCGCCGGGCATCATCGGATTCTCATTCCGGCGGCACCCGCGACGAGGCGCGGCAAGGGCCTTGCGTCCGGTCACACGGCGTCGCACCGGCACTCTTCTGGAGGGCGATCATGTTTTTCAGTCCGCTCTACTTCGCGTTTCTTTTGCCCAGTTTGTTCCTCGCGTTGTACGCGCAGTGGCGTGTCAAGAGCACCTACGCCAAGATGACGCAGATCCCGTCCGAGAACCGGCTGACCGGCGCGCAGGTCGCCCGGCGGTTGCTCGACGCCCAGGGTTTGTACAATGTGCAAATCGAGCGCGTGCCCGGTGAACTGACGGATCATTACGACCCGCGCGAGAAGGTCCTGCGCCTTTCCGACGGCGTCTACGGCAGCATTTCCGTCGCCGCGCAGGGCATCGTGGCGCACGAGACGGGCCACGCGGTGCAGGACAAGGAGAATTACGCCTACCTGAAGGTGCGCGGCGCGATTGTCCCGGCGGTCAATATCGGCTCGAACTTCGGCTGGGTGCTGCTGCTGCTCGGTATCTTCACCGGCGCGATCGGCATCGCCTGGCTCGGCGTCGCGCTCTTCTCGCTCGGCACCGTCTTCGCGCTCGTCACCCTGCCCGTCGAGTTCGACGCCTCGAACCGCGCGATGAAGTTGCTGGCGAGCAACGGCCTCGTCTCGCGCAGCGAGTACGGCGAGGCGAAGAGCGTCCTCGACGCGGCCGCGCTCACCTATCTCGCGGCGGCGGCGGGCGCGATCCTGCAACTGCTCTACTACATCATGCTCGTCTCGGGCATGGGTGGCGGCCGGCGCAACTAGCGCGACCGGCCCACGGTTGGCGATTCGGACGAATGGCGACCGGTCCCTCGGGGCCGGTCGCATTGCGTGAGGGACGATGATGGTTGAGACGACGACGGGCGCGGCGCTCCCCGCCGTGCCGTCCGGCGCACAGGTTTCGCTCTATGACCTGCTGCCGGAGGACCTTGAAGCGTGGCTTGCGGCGCACGGGCAACCCGCGTTCCGCGCCGCGCAACTCTATGCCGGCGTGTACGGCCATTTCGCGCCCGCCGCGACGGCGATCCCCGGCGTCCCGAAGGCGCTCGGCGCGACGATTGACGCCGAACTGCCGCTCGGCATCCTGGCCGAAGTGGCGCGCGTGGCGAGCGGCGACGGGAGGACGACGAAACTACTCTTCCGCACGCCGGACGGCTGCCCGATCGAGGGCGTCCTCATGCACTACCGGGAGCGCTCGACCGCCTGCATCTCGTCGCAGGCGGGCTGCGGCTACGGCTGCACCTTCTGCGCGACCGGGAAGATGGGCCTGTCGCGCAACCTCTCGGCGGGCGAGATCGTCGCGCAGGTCGTCACGCTCGCCCGGCTCAGCCGCGAGCAGGGTGAGCCGCTCACGAACATCGTGTACATGGGGATGGGCGAGCCGCTGGCGAATTACGATCAGGTGATGCGCTCGATCGCCATCCTCAACGAGCCCCAATGCATGAAGTTCGGCGCGCGCCGGATCACGGTCAGCACCGTCGGGCTGGCGCCGCGCATCCGCCGCCTCGCCGAGGAGCCGTGGCAGATCAATCTCGCCGTCTCGCTCCACCAGACGACCGACGAGGCGCGCTCCGCATTGATGCCGGTGAACAGGCATTACCCGATCGCCGAACTGTTGGACGCCGTTCGATACTACGTGGCGAAGACCCATCGCCGCGTCTCGTTCGAGTACGCGCTGATCGCCGGGGTGAATGACACGGGCAAAGTCGCGAACGAACTCTCGGCGCTCCTGAAGGGCATCCTCTGCCACGTCAACCTCATCCCGCTCAATCCGGTTGCGGAGGCGGTCGGGCCGGACGGGTCGCTGCTCGCGCGCCCGACGCGCGAAAGCGCGGCGGCATTCGCGGCGCTGCTGACGGCGCGCGGCATCCCGGCCAGCGTCCGTTATTCCCGTGGGACGGACATCGCGGCGGGCTGCGGCCAGTTGCGCGCCGCGGTCGCCGACGCGGCCACCACGACGGAGGCGGCATGACACGGATCGCCTATTTCGATATGCCCGCCGGGATCAGCGGCGACATGACGCTCGCCGCGTTCGTCCACGCCGGCCTTTCGCTCGAAGACCTAGCCTACGGCCTCGCGCCGCTCGGCCTCTCCGGCTACACGCTCCGCGCCGAAGCGGCGAGCCAGCACGCGCTCGGCGGCACGCGCGTCGTCGTGGATGTCGAGGACGGCCAGCCGCAGCGCGACTGGCGCGCGATCCGCGCGGCCATCGAGGATTCCGGCCTCACCGAGCGCGCGAAGGAATTGTCGCTCCGCATCTTCGGCGCGCTGGCGGTCGCGGAGGCGTCGGTGCACGGCGTCGCGGTGGACGACGTGCATTTCCACGAGGTGGGCGCGCTCGACAGCATCGTGGATATCGTCGGGACGGCGGTCGCGCTCGACCTGCTCGGCATCGAGGCGGTCTATGCCTCGCCATTCGCGCAGGGGCAGGGCTGGTCGGAGTCGCAGCACGGCCTGATCCCCGTCCCCGCCCCGGCGACGCTCGCGCTCCTCGCCCGCGTCAACGCGCCAACCGTAGCGCTCAACACCGACAAAGAGACGGTCACGCCGACGGGCGCGGCGATTGTCACCGCGCTCGCGGAGGGGTTCGCGCGCCCGCCGATGACGGTGCAGGCGGTCGGCTACGGCTTCGGCACGCGCCGCATGCCATGGCCGAACTGCCTGCGCATCTGGCTTGGGGCGTCCGTCGCATCGCGTCCTGACGAACCGCCGTTCACGACCGCGCCGACGACTGATGATGCGCCGCTCCTGAGCGCGACAACGGAAACGACGAGCGACGCGGAAATCCTGCTCGCCGCCAATATTGACGACATGACGCCGGAAGCGCTCGCGTACGCGCTGGAGCGGCTCTTCGCGGCGGGCGCGCTCGACGCCTGGTTCACGCCGATCACGATGAAGAAGAGCCGCCCCGCCGTGCAGGTCTCCGCGATCTGCGCGGGCGCCGACCGGCTCGCGGTGACGGCGACGCTGCTGCGCGAGACGACGACCTTCGGCGTCCGCGCGACGCCCATCGCGCGCGAGAAGGCGGACCGGCGGTGGGAGACGGTCACCACGC
>JAICIL010000376.1 GCA_025924435.1 Chloroflexia bacterium
GCGTCCTCATGCGCCGCGCCGCCCTGCTCGCGCAGATAGACGAACGTCCGCTGCCGGAGCCAGGCGTACTGGTTGCCCTCCTCGACTCCCCCGGCTGTTTCGCTGTTCACCGTCTCATCATCGGCCATCGCCGCACATCATCCCCGTTCTCGCATGTGAACGTACGTTCTGTCGCGACAGCGTACCGCAGCGATGCCCACGCGGCAAGGGCTGCGGTAGCGCAGGCTTTCCCCCCTGCGATTGGCGGCCGGCTGGAAAGCCTGCGCTGCCACTTTAATACCGCAGCACGCACGCGACACCCGCCAGGAGCAGGATCGCCCCGACAATGCGGCCGGGGCTGATCGGATGGACGACGTATCCGACCCAGCCGAAATGATCTATCACGACCGACGCGACCAGTTGCCCCGCGATCACGCACGCGACGAGCGCGGCGGAGCCGAGCCGGGGGCCGGCGACGACGCTGACGACGACGTAGAACGCGCCGAGCAACCCGCCAATCCAGACCCACCACGGCGCGTGCGCGAACTGCCCGCCGCCCGGCCACGCCCGCCGCGTCGCGACGAAGCAGAGCAGGAGCGCCGCCGTCCCGACGACGAAGGAGACGAACGACGCCCAGATCGGCTGATCGGAGACGCGCCGCAACTGCCCGTTGACCCCGAACTGCACCGCCACACCTACCCCGGCGGCGACGGCGAGCAGGAAATACTGTGGCGCCATCTTCATCACATCTCCCTATCACTGCGCCGGAGGAAACCAAATGAACCGCAAAGGCACGAAGGACGCAAAGAGGAAAAAGGATGGAAACGCCTTCGGCCATTCTTCCTCATCCTTTCGGGGCCACGTCTTTCACATCTCTTCTTTGCGTCCTTTGCGCTCTTTGCGCCTTTGCGGTTCTCCCCGGTTTCATCATTGCCCACCGTACGGACATGGTATACTTTCTCGCAGCGAATGGCACGAACGAAGGAGTATTCGCGCGTGAGCGTCACGGACAACGCAGAGATCGAGGCGACGTTGCAGGCCGCGCCGCCCGTGCAGGTCGAGGAGCGCGTGGCCGCCCTCCGGCAGCGGATTGACCACGCGAATGTCGAGTATTACATCCACGACAATCCGACGCTCACCGACGCCGAGTACGACGCGCTGATGAACGAACTACGCGCGCTCGAAGCGGAGTACCCCGCGCTCGTCACGCCCGACTCGCCGACCCAGCGCGTCGGCACGGCGCCCTCGGCGGAGTTCGGCGCGGTGACGCACCCGGTTCCGATGCTCTCGCTCGGCAACGTCTTCTCGCGCGAGGATTTGCATGCGTGGGCGGAGCGCGTCTACCGCGTCGCGGGCCGGGAGACGATCGCCTTCGCTGTCGAGCCGAAGATTGACGGCCTCGCCGTCGCCCTCACCTACACGGACGGCCGGTTCGTGCGCGGTGCGACGCGCGGCGACGGCTTCACCGGCGAGGATGTGACGCCGAACCTCCGCACGGTGCGCACCATCCCGCTCCGACTGCGCGAGGCCGCGCCCGGCACGATCGAGGTGCGCGGCGAGGTCTATTTGACGCGCTCCGGCTTCCATCGCCTCAACGAGGAACGCGCGCGGGACGGCCTCGCCACCTTCGCCAACCCGCGCAACGCGGCGGCGGGGTCGCTGCGGCAACTCGACCCGACGATCACCGCGTCTCGCCCGCTCGGCTTCTTCGCCTACGCGGCGGGCTACTGGACCGACCCGGCGGCGATGCCCGTGCGCGCCCAGAGCGAACTACTCGACCGCCTCCACGCGCTCAGTTTCCGCCCCTCACCGCACGCCGTGGTGTGCGACTCGGTTGACGCCATCTGGGAGCGCTGCCAATACTGGCACGACCAGCGGGACGCGCTCGATTTCGAGATTGACGGCGTCGTCATCAAAGTGGACAGCCTCGCCATGCAGGAGGAGCTCGGCAATGTATCGCGCGAGCCGCGCTGGGCGACGGCGTACAAGTTCCCCGCCACGCAGGTCACGACGCGCGTCAACGCGATCACGATCCAGGTGGGCCGCACGGGCAGTCTCAATCCGGTTGCCGAACTCGAACCCGTCACGGTCGCGGGCGTGCTCGTCTCCCGCGCGACGCTGCACAACGAGGACGAGATTCGCCGCAAGGATATTCGCATCGGCGACACGGTGATTATCCAGCGGGCGGGCGATGTCATCCCGCAGGTCGTCCGTGTCGTCGCGGAGCGTCGCACCGGCGATGAGCAGGAATTCCACATGCCGGAACACTGCCCGGCGTGCGGCGCGCTCGTCGAAAAACTGCCCGACGAGGCGATGGCCTACTGCACGAACATCTCCTGCCCGGCGCAGGTGCGCGAGCGGATCAAGCATTACGTCTCGCGCGGCGCGATGGACATCGAGGGGCTGGGCGAGCGGATCGTGGATCGCTTCGTGGATCTCGGCTTCGTGGGCGATGTCGCGGATATCTACCACCTCGACCGCGAGAAACTGCTCGAACTGGAGAAGTTCGGCGAGAAGAGCGTGGAGAACCTCTTCGCCTCCATCGAGGCGAGCAAGCACCGCCCGCTCGCACGGCTCGTCTTCGGCCTCGGCATCCGCCATGTCGGCGAGCGCTCGGCGGGCGTCCTGGCGGATGTCTTCACAACGATGGACGCGCTGATGGGCGCGCCGGTGGAAGACTTGGGCAAAGTGAACGGCGTCGGGGAGATCGTCGCGCAGAGCATCGCGGACTTTTTCGCCGAGCCGCGCAATCGCGACCTGATCGGCAAACTGGCCGCTGCCGGTGTCCGCATGGCCGACGCACCGCGCGCGGCACCGGACGGCCCGCAACCGCTCGCCGGGCAGACCTTCGTGCTCACCGGGCGGCTGGAGAGCATGTCCCGCCCGCAGGCCGAGGCGCGGCTGAAGGCGCTCGGCGCGCAGACGGTCGGCACCGTGACGAAGAAGACGACCGCCGTGATCGTTGGGGCGGAGCCGGGATCGAAAGCGGAGCGCGCCGCCGCACTCAAGGTGCCGGTTCTTGATGAGGCAGGGCTATTGGCGCTTTTGGGAAGCGATGAGCGATGAGCAACGAGCAATGAGTTGATTCGGCCCGCTCATTGCTCGTTGCTCGTTGCTCGTTGCTCAAGGGAAAGGCGAGACGGTTGCCACGCAACGATGAAGCCCGGTTCACGCCGGGGTACGCGCATCCGGTCCGCGAAGACGATCCGTACCATACGGTGCGGACGATCGGGCGGCTCTGCCAGATGATCCTCGAACTGCGCGACGAGTACGAGCGCCGCCCGCGCCCGGACATCCTCGACCAGATCGAGCAGCGTCTGAACGATCTCGCCAACCAGCACATCGAATTGCGCGAGCGCCGCCACACACAATCGGAACCGTAGTCGCGCGGACGGTCACGGGTGGCTGTGCCGCTGGTGGTATGCCCGCTGGATGAACGCCGGTGCGTAGGGCAGATACGCCGCTTGCCGCTCGTCCGGCAGTGAGAAGAAATCGCCGATCACCGGATGCGGTTCGGTGTACGCGCCGCAGTGGCACATCATCTCCCAGGCATCGCCGTCGTCGTGCGCGTTGAGGCGATAATCAATGGCGATTTCGTCGCCGATGGCGATATCCCGCCATGCATAGACGGCATCGTGGCTGCTGTAGGCGTTCGGCAGACAGGCGTGATTAATGTAGCAGCGCGGCCTCGGCAGGATTTGGTACGTCTCGGCGGTCAGTTCGCCGAGATGCTCAATTTCCCACGGCGTGAGCGCCGCCAAGTCGTCGCGATGCACGACGCGCCCCCGAAAGCGCAGGATGCAATCGCCAGCATGGAAGCCGCGGCGGGCGAAAACATCCTTGCCTTTCTCGCCCGCCTCTTTGACGATCACCGGATCATCCATCGCCATGTGCCCTCAGCGCGACCCCGGCTTCGCGGTCGTACCGGGCTTGATGAGCGGGATGCCCGCCGCGCAGAGCGGGCAGTGA
>JAICIL010000377.1 GCA_025924435.1 Chloroflexia bacterium
AAGGGGGCGCGCGTGCCCGGTTTCATCGCCGCCGATTTGCAGGAGCGCGTCAACGAACTGGAGCGGACCCTCTTCCAGACGAGCACCTACGCCGAGCGGCTGGAACGCCAACTCGCCGAGCGCGGCGGCCCGAACCTCACCGGCACACCGGAGGAGCGCGGCATCGGCTCCCGCTTCCGCCGGACGATGAACGACTTCCTGCACGGCAGGAGCGATCCGGGCGACGAGCCGCCGCCGGACGAGGGTACAACATAAGGAGTTCGGGGTTCGAAGAAACGGGACTTTACTCCGAACCCCGATCCTCAGCCCAAATTGACAGAAAGACCGTCGCGCTTTATACTCCGTCTTCGCGAGATGCGACGTGGCGCGTTCGTCTAGCGGCCTAGGACATCACCCTCTCAAGGTGGAGATCACGGGTTCGAATCCCGTACGCGCTACCACTCTCGCATCCCAATCGCCCTCATTCGAGATCGTCCGCGCTCGGCCCGCCATCTTTGGAGGGCGCACCATGGTCGCTCGTCTCCACCTTTAGCGACTGGGACAGCAGCCATTCATGCCGCTCATTGCTCATCGCTCATTAACTTCCTGATGATGCGCCGCTCCAGACGAAGCCGAGCACGATGATCGCGAGTAGCACGACGAACAGGAGCGTCGCCGGGCTGATGCCGAAGATCAGCAGCGTGCCGACGATGGCGACGAGTAGCGGGATTGTCAGCAGTTCGCGCCGCAGGAACCAGGAGAGGTCGGAGTGCGCGTGCGGCTCGCGGTCGGTGGGCGGATCGGTCGGTCGTCGTGGTTCCACGCGGTGGGTTTCCTCTTTCCTGAAGGGCGACCGCCATCGGCAAGCGAATCGCAAGGGGCGCGCCATGCGCGCGTTATCTTCCCGCACGACAATAGACGACCGGGCGGCTTCGCCGCCAGGGAATGATACGATGGAACAGGCCCGGCGACGATGGGGGCGAAGAAAGGGATGGGGCGGCGATGAGCACGGACAAGGATGAGGCGAACCCGACGATCTACGGCGCGCCGTGGTGCCCCGATTGCCGCCGCGCCAAGCAATTCCTCGGCGAGCATCGCGTCGCGTATCGGTGGGTGGATGTGGACGCCGACCCGGAGGGCGTGCGCCGCATCGAGGAGTTGAACGGCGGCAAGCACAGCATCCCCGTCATCCTCTTCGCCGACCGGAGCATCCTTGTCGAGCCGACGAACGCCGAACTGGCCGCGAAACTCGGCCTGCAAACGCGGGCGATGCAGGGCTTCTACGATCTCGTCGTCGTCGGTGGCGGCCCGGCGGGGATCACCGCCGCGATTTACGCCGCACGGGAGGGCATCTCGACGCTCGTCGTGGAGCGGTCCAGCCTCGGCGGGCAGGCGGCGATCACCGAGCGATTGGATAACTACCCCGGCTTCCCCGATGGCGTCACGGGCGAGGAGTTCCGCACCCGGCTCGTCGCCCACGCGCGGCGCTTCGGCGTCGAACTGCTCTCCGCGCAGGAGGTGACCGGCATCGCCGCGGATGGCACCTATCGCTTCGTGGCGCTGGCGGACGGCACGACCCTGGGCGCGAACGCCGTCCTGCTCGCGCCCGGCAGCACCTACCAACGCCTCGGCGTGCCGGGCGAGGAAGACTTCCTCGGCGCGGGTATCCACTTCTGCGCGACGTGCGACGGGCCGTTCTATCGCGGCCAGGCGGTCGCCGTGATCGGCGGCGGCAATAGCGCGGGGGAGGAGTCGCTCTTCCTGACGCGATTCGCCAGCCACGTGACGATCCTCGTCCGGGGCGACGGCCTGAGCGCCAGCGCCGTCGTGCGGGAGAAGGTCGCGGAGTGCGACGCGATCACCGTGCGGCCGCACACCGTCGTGGAGGGGTTCGAGGGTGCGCAGGGCCACCTCACCGCCGTCCGCGTGCGCGACACCGGCACCGGCGCGACCGAGACGCTGCACCCGGCGGGCGTCTTCGTCTTCATCGGGCTGCGGCCGAACACGGCGTTCCTCCGGGGGGTCGTCGCGCTCGACGAGCGCGGGTTCATCGTCACGGATGCGGGGTTGCAGACGAGCATGCCCGGCCTGTTCGCGGCGGGGGATGCCCGCGTGGGCAGCACGAAGCAGGTCGCGGCGGCGGCGGGCGAGGGGGCGGCGGCCGCGCTCGCGATCCGGTCCTATCTCCAACAATTCGGCGAGGAGGGCCGGGCGATGCACGAGCCGAGCGCAATCGCCGCCGACTCGTTTTCCTAACCCCCAGCCCCTTCCCTCCAAGGGAAGGGGGGACGAAAGCCCTCCTTGCGATGGAGAGGACTTGGGGCGGAAAGCGCGGAATGGAATCAGTCTCGATTTGCTAGCATGTGCCGCGTGGCATCTATCTTGCGGGAAAACGCACAACGCATGCATGCCTGCTGCCGCATCGGAGAGCATAATCCGCAATGATACCGAGTGCGATGCGGTGAGCCAGTGAACCGGGGATCGCGGCGCGACGTACTACTCTGCGATCCGGCCGCCCAGACGATGAGCGCGATAGTCCGCTTCACGCGATTTGGTCGCTCGGAGAGACGGCGGCCATTGTGGATTGGATATAGTAATCGGGTGATTGGTAGCGCGATACTGACACAGTGTACGCTCAGGAGGAGTCTCAATGCCACGAACAGCGAAGAACAGCACCGCAGCGTCCGGCCCTTCGATCTCCGCCCGCGCGGTCGAGCGCACCCTCGAGGTGATTGGTGGCAAATGGACCGTCCAGATCCTCCGCGATCTCTTCGAGGGAACACGCCGTTTCGGCCAGTTGCAGCAATCCCTCGGCGGCGTCAGCCCGAAGATGCTCATCGCGCGCCTGCGCGAGTTAGAGGAGCGCGGCCTCGTTACCCGGACGCTCTTCCCGGAGATCCCGCCGCGCGTCGAGTACAGCCTGACGGACGATGGACGCACCCTCCGCCCGATCGTTGACGCGATGGCCGACTGGGGCCGGACGCATGGTGAGCACGTCGGCTTCGACCGCAATCAGCGCGATGCCCGCGAGACGGCGGCCCTCGAACCGCCCGCCCAGCGGGCGCACGGACGCTCCGCCGCCGCTTCCTGACGCACATCGTTTCTTATCCATCCTCGGCATGGGGCGCGAATGGCGCTCGACCCCGCGCGACCGGGTCGCGCGCCATATTTATGGCGCGGGGAACAGGAAGTCGCGCCGGATTGCCGCGTAGACGCGGTCGGAGACCCACGTTGTCGCCGTGCGGGTCAGATGGATACCCTCGCTCTGGCGCACCTGCACGAGTTCGCCGCTGGAATCGGGCAGGAAGGCGGTGTAGCCGCCGCTCGCGTCCGTGAACATCGCCCAGGTGTCGATGTAATGCACCCACGGGCGGGATGCGGCTTCCGACTGCACGACCGTGTTGATGTCCGCCGCGAGCTTGGCGCGTGCCTTGTCCCGCATGATCGGCTGGCCGACCCAGTACATCTGCCCACCGCCCCGTCCGACGATGTCCATCACCGCGCCGGCGCGCTTGCGATACTCCGCCAGCCATTCCGGCGTGTCGCGCGTCAGCGAGCCGGAATCCGCGCGGATATCAACGTAGTCATTCGCCCCCGCGAACCAGACGACCGCCTCCGGCGGCGGGTTGCCCGCCATCGCTTGCGCGAGCCGGGCGGGCCAGTCGAAGTAGTCGGGCCGCGCCAGGCCGGAGGAGATCTTGAAGTCGAGCAGCGAGGTGACGAGGTCGTCGCGCTTCGCGTAGTCGGCGAAGTCGTAGCCCATCCATGTGGCGAACGAATCCCCCGCGACGTAGACCCGCAGCGGATCCGCCGTCGTCACCGCGCGGGGCGCGGGCGCCGACGGCACGGGGGGGCCGAGCGGCGTCGCCGCCGTCGTATCGGCCGGGTCCGGCGCGGGAGTCCCGACGCCGCCCGCCGGTGTCGCAACGGCGATGGGAAGGGCGG
>JAICIL010000378.1 GCA_025924435.1 Chloroflexia bacterium
GGCGCGGTGGACACGGCGGGCATCTACGTCCTCTTTTCCGCCGAGGCGAAGGGGCTGGCGGGGAACATCACGATCGCGCGGAACACGATCCGCTTCCAGGACGAGGGCGCGGGGCGGCCGGGAGATTTCTACTACAACTCCTCCGGCATCGGCCTGCACAATCTCGGCGGCGTCGCGGGCGTGGTCATTGACGGCAACACCATCGAACTCGCCCCGTCGGCGGGCGTCGCCATCGGCCTGCCGGAACCGGGCAAGCGGACCTTCGACGATGTGAAGGTGACGAACAACACGATCACCAACCCCGGCCAGAATCTCGGCTTCCCCACAGATTTCCGCGCGGGCGTGCTCGTCAACTCGACCGCCTCGAACATCGAAATTCGCGGCAACACGATCCGGGATACCTTCCCGACGCCCCACTGCTCGACCGCCATCGCTTTCGACCTCGCGCGCGGCAACACCTACAAAGGGATCGCGGTGGCGAACAATACGATCGCCGCCTCCGGTAAAGAATTACCCCTCATTCTGCCCGCCGGGACGGAGCGGTAGCGATCACCAGAGGCTACGTAGGCAGCCAACCGAACTTGGACGATTGTAAGCCCGGCGTATGCAAGTCCTCTTCTCCGCTCCGGTCGTCCAGCCATGCCACCACGCGGGTGCCCGCTCGTCCACGTCCGCGTACGCCCGATTCGCTGCCATTACCCGCTTCAGTTCCCGCCACTGGAGTTGCGTCGGTGCGGTGGCCAGTGAAAGAGTGCGCGATCAACCCTGGGAGTCTCCATCTCCTTCCGTCGGCAAGCGCGGATAAACAGTCGAGCGCCGCGTGCCGCCGGTGGGTGTTGGCGAACCTTTCGACGGGGTCGAAGAGCACGCGGCGCGCGGCGCTTCGCGTCGGGAAACGCGGCCGGGCGAGCAGTTCTCGCATTCGAGGGTGGCGAAGAAACTCTCCGCCATCGCGTTATCGAAGCAGTCGCCGCGGCTCCCCATCAAGGCCGTGCCGCGACTGCGCGCATGGATCGTCCGCATCCGCGCGGTGAGCACGCGGTACGGCTTCGGCCTTGAGCGCGGGCGGCGAGGATGCCCGCGGATTTGGCATCGAGAGACCGCCGTGGATTCGCTCGCCTGCCCATCATCGAGTGCCCACCAATCCGACGCAACTCCATGGGCGCATCAAGTGGGGCAGACACGGAATAGAGGGAAATCATCTCCATTCTTGCGCCTGCTCGCATTTCCTCGCCATCCGACACGAGCCGCACAACAGTAAATTGCGCATCAGTCCAGTCTTTGGCTGCGTGATTAGTGATTCAGGCATATTTTGCCCTCTTTTCTTATTCGTACAGATTGCGTACCATTGGCGTCGTCACGCCGGGGAACCGAACGGAGTGTGGGGCTCCGGGTAGCGGTCATCGTGCGGCAGGGGAGGGGAATCATGGATTGGTGGGTTCCGCGCGGCGCGCGGCGCGCTCGTCGGTATGTCTCAGTCATCATCGTCGGCTTGCTCGCGCTCGCCCAGCTCGCGGGCGCGGCGTCCGGCGTGGGCGCGGCCGATCCCGTCACCGCGCAGACGGCGATCGCGCGCGCCGAGACGAAACTGGGGCCGACGGCCGCGCAGAAGCAGATCGCGATCGCCGTCTCGCTCGCGCCGCTCGTCACCCAGCAGGGGATGGATGACTTCCTCAAGCAGTTGGCCGACCCCAAGTCGCCCTCATACCAACACTACCTGACACCGAAGGAGTTCACCGCCCGGTTCCTCGACCCCGCCGGGCGGGCGGCGGTGGCGGATTCCCTGAAGAGCAAGGGGCTGACGGTCAGGGACACGGGCGTCGGCTCGGTCATCAATGCGACGGGGACGGTCGGCCAGGTCGAGCGGGCGTTCGGCGTGACGCTCAACGACTACACGGACGCGAGCGGACGGACCTTCTACGCGAACGATCGGACCCCCGCGCTGCCGACGGCGGTCGCGCCGCGCATCAAGGCGGTGCTCGGGCTGGACAATGCGCCAGCATGGCACTCGCACGTCGCGAAACCGACCAATCCGACCCCGCACGCGGTCCAGCCGCACAACCCCGCCGGCTGTCCGGGCGCGGTGAACGCCGTCAGCTCCATCGGCTTCACGCCGAACCAATTCGCGACGGCGTTCGACTTCGATTCGCTCTACAACGCCGGGTTCAGGGGCGAGGGGCAGACACTCGCGCTCTTCGAACTGTCGGACTGGTTGAGCGGCGATTCCGACACCTACAAGGCGTGCTTCGGCTCGACGACGCCGGTGAACCGGATCGCCGTGGATGGCGGCACGGCGGTTGATACCAACGGCCAGGTCGAGGTCAATCTCGACATTGACGTGATGCTCGGCATGCTGCCGAAGTTGGCCGCCCTCAACGTCTACGTCAGCCCGAATAGCGGCCAGGGCGTCGTTGACCAGTACCAGCGAATGGCGACCGACGACAGCGCGTCGGTGATCAGCACGAGTTGGGGCATCTGCGAGAACTTCGCCGGCCCGACCAGCGGCCCCGGCTCGGTCGTCGCCGCCGAGAATACGATCTTCTTCCAGATGGCGACGCAGGGGCAGCAGATCTTCGCCGCCAGCGGCGATGACGGCTCCGAGGATTGCTTCCGGAGTGGCTTTACCCTGCTGAACACCGACGATCCGGCGAGCCAGCCGTACATGGTCGGCGTCGGCGGCACCACCGCAAACATTAATTTCCAGACGAACGCCTACGTGGGCGAGACGGTCTGGAACGATGGCTTCGGCGGCGGTGGCGGCGGCGGCCTGAGCCACAACTGGGTACGCCCCAGCTGGCAGACCGGCCCCGGCGTCGTCAACGGCTTCAGCAACGGCACCCGCGAGGTGCCGGACATCGCCGCGCCCGCCGATCCGAGCACGGGCTACGTCGTCTTCAGCGGCGGCCTGGGGGCCCTCGGCGCCAGCGATTGGAATGTCATTGGCGGGACGAGCGGCGCGGCGCCCTTCACGGCGTCGGGCTTCGCGCTGACGAATCAGGCGCTCGTGGCACGCCTCGGGCATCGCCTCGGCTTCACCAGTCCCTATCTTTACAAAATCCTCACCAACAATCCGGGCGTCCTGCACGATGTGACGACGGGCAACAACTGCGCGCAGGGACCGGACTGCGGCACGGCGGGTAATGTCTACCCCGCAACGGCGGGGTACGACCTGGCGACGGGCGTCGGCACGCCGAAGGTCGGCGCAATCGCGAACTACTTACCATCCCTGTTTCCGAATGTCTCGCCCGCCCCGCGGGGACCAACCAGCGGCGGGACCGCGCCGAGTCCGCCGTTGCCTCCTCCGCGATCCGGCGGCACGGCGACGGTGACAGGAACGCCCGCGCCCCGCCCGCCCTCGCGGTAACATGACAGACGGGCAAATCGAGCCGCCCGATGCGCACGCTGCCGTATCCGTGCCTGGGCGGCCCGCTGCTACGGCTTCCTGGGCGGCGCGGCCGGCGGTTCGGGATGCCCCGGGATCGGCGGCGCCACGGCGGGCGGCGCCAGGTGGGGCAGCGCGAACTTCGCCAGCCGCTCCCCCCCCGCGTCCTTCCGCTTCGCCACCACCCGCCACGAGAACGTCCCGCTCCCCGCGCCGCTCTTCGCGCGCACCTCGAACCCCGTCGCCGCCTGCTTGGTGACGTATAGGTCGTTGTGGCTATCGTACTCCGTGAGGAAGACATGATAGTCCTCACCATGCACGAGTGCGGCGAAGACCGGGTCGAGGGCGACCGCCGCCTTGCCGCTCGCCAGGGGCGCCTTGCCGAAGTCCTCGAACCACGCCTCCGGCGCCTCCACGCAGTGCAGCAGCCGGTACTCCCCCGCCGCGTCCTTCACCGCGCAGTTCTTCGTCCCCGTCACCATCAAGTCCCCCTGCACCACCGTCCGCCCGTTGAAGAAGCCC
>JAICIL010000379.1 GCA_025924435.1 Chloroflexia bacterium
GACTCAACTTACCCGCCGCGGCTGGTGGGGCGGGGGCCGCGCGCCCCCCCCCGCCCCCCCACATAACCCCCTCGCTTTCCCGTTTGGTTACCCCCCGGGGGCGGGGGGCGGCCCCCCCCCCCCCCCGACGAAATGGCAAGCAGAAAAGGCGAAGGCGTGAACATACCCCTCTCAGTCCTCAGTTCCTGTAGGGATACCCAGTCCTCAGCCCTTCTCCGGGTCGCGGTAGACGTGACGCCCGCGATGACGCAGGGGGCGGGGATCGGGCGGGTGGCGCGGCATCTGGCGCGGGCGTTGCCGCTGTTGGATCGGGAGACCCAGTACACCTATCTCTACGCGACCGAGAGGCGGGACGGCGCGATCCCCGCCGGGTTTTTGCCCGTGCCGCACCCGCCGGAGGGCGCGCTTCGGCTCCCGGCGACCGCGCCCGGCTACGGCCCCGGCGGGAATGTCACCCTGAAGCGGCTGCCGCTCCCCGCCGCGTGGATGACGCGTCTCTGGCATCGCGCCCGCGTGCCGGTGCCGGTGGAGCGGTTCACCGGGCCGGTGGAGTGCTACCACGCGCTCGATTACGTCGCGCCGCGCGTCCGCCACGCCCGGCTGCTCGTCACGGTGCACGACCTCAGTTTCCTCGCCGTGCCGCGCTACGCCGAGCCGTCGCTGGCGGCGTACCTCGGCGGCATCGTGCCGCGCGTAGTGCGGCGGGCGGATACTGTCATCGCCGTCTCGGATTTCACCGCGCGGGAGGTTGTCGAGCGGCTGCATGTCCCGCCGGGGCGCGTCCGCGTCGTGCCGAACGGCGTGGAGGGGCGATTCCGCCCGTATCCCCCCGGCGAGCGTGCCGAGGCGCGCGCGGCGGTGGCGGGCCTCGTCGGGGGCGCAGAGCGGCCCTATCTGCTCGCCGTCGGCACATTGGAGCCGCGCAAAAATTACCCGACGCTCCTGCGCGCCTATGCCCGGCTGCGGGCGGCGGGATTGCCGCACGCGCTGGTGATCGCCGGGCGGCGGGGCTGGCAGTTCGGCCCGATCTTCGAGACGTTGCAGGAACTCCATCTCGCCGGGCGGGTGCAATTCGGCTCGCCGCCGGACGCGCTCTTGCCCGCCCTCTACAACGCGGCGGACGCGGTGGTCGCGCCCGCGTGGTACGAGGGGTTCGGCCTCTCGGTGTTGGAAGGGATGGCGTGCGGCGTCCCGGTCGTCGCGTCGGACATCCCGCCGCACCGCGAGGTCGCCGGGGATGCCGCGTGGTATGCCGACCCCGGTGACGCGGCGGCACTGGCGGCGACGATTGCCGCCGCCCTCGACGCGGACGAGACGACCCGTGCCACCCGCCGCGCGGTGGGTCTCGGTCGCGCCGCCGCGATGGGCTGGGGCGACGCCGCCCGCACCCTCCTCCGCATCTACCGTGGAGAGCCGTGATATACTTCAGTCCTGTTGGGGTATCGCTGGCTATGCTTGGCTAGAAAGGCTTCCGCGATGAGTATCCAGATAATGTACCTCGCCCGCCCACCCTGCTAAGATGTAACGCGGCACAACTATTACCCTGATGACTTCGTGGGCCACTGGCCCGCGCATTTTCCGTTCATCCGCCCCCGGAAACAGCCAACGCCCGACAATCTCGACGGCGGCTGACGTCGGCGCTGTTTCGCCGCGCCCCGACGCCCGTGCGCCCGCGCGCCGCCCGGTCCGTTCTTTCGCACTTCGACGATCTGCCGAAACGAGAGAACGGACGGGGACATATGGAGAGTATCTGTGGCAAACAGGTATGGGTGATTGACGCCGCGACGCTGGCGGCACGGATTGCGGGGTATCGAGACATCCTGATGGACATCGGCACGGGCGATGGCCGCTATGTCCGGACGGTCGCGCGGGGATGCCCGTCGTCGTTCGCGATCGGCATTGACGCCTGCCGGGAGAATCTGCGCGGCGCCTCGCGGGACGCGCCGCGCAACGCGCTCTTCGTGATCGCGAATGCGTTGGCGCTCCCCCGCGAGCTGCGCGGGCTGGCGACACGGATCACGATCAATTTCCCGTGGGGGAGCCTGCTCGCCGCGCTGCTCGACGGCGATCCGGCGTTCCGCGACGGCCTCGTCGCGCTCGCGCAACCGGGCGCGGCGCTGGAAATCCGGCTGAATCGGGGCGCGCTCGCGGAAGCGGGATGCACGCTCGATGCGGGGGCGATGCGGATTGAGCGGACGTTGCGGGAATGGGGCTTTCGCACCGGGCGACCGGCGATGCTGGATGCGGAGGCGTTGCGTCTCTATCCGACGACGTGGGCCAGACGGCTCGCGTACGGGCGCGACCCGTGCGGATGGTCGCTCGCCGCGACATGGCCGCTCGGAGGTGCGCCAAATGCGGGGAACGTGTACCCTGAGCAATCGGGGCGCGGCCTGCTCGCTCCGTCGTGATCGCGCGCGGGTGCCATGAAAGTTTTGCTCGCCTCCCTCGTCGTTGGATTGCTGGCGCTGGCGTTCGTCGGGGCGCTGCTCTTCTGGGCGCGCTGGAGCCGGGGGCGGGACGCGAACGCGGTGCAGCGGGTGGCCAAGAACAGCGGCTTCCTCTTGCTCTCGCAGTTCACGAACAAGGGGCTGGATTTCCTCTTCGCGCTCTACATGCTCCGCGCGCTCGGGCCGGTGGGGAACGGCCAGTATCAGTACGCGATCCTCGTCTGGCTCTATCTGAAGACGGCGACGGATTTCGGGCTGGGGGTGCTGGCGACGCGGCAGATCGCCCACGCGCCGGAGCGGGCGGGGGCGCTGCTCGGCCAGACGACGCTGCTGCGGCTCGCGCTGCTCGCTCTCTCGCTGCCGCCGCTCGCCCTCTTTATCGGCGCGAACGCGCTGTGGGGCGGGATCGGCGCGGTGCAGGTCGGCGCGGTGGCGCTGCTCGCGCTCTCCATCGTGCCGACCGCCTACACGGACGCCGCGACGAGCGTCTTCAACGGGCGGGAACGGTTCGAGATCCCGGCGGCGGTGACCATCCTCGGCAGCCTCGTCGGGTTGGGGCTGCGCGCGGTGGCGCTGCTCGTCGGTTGGGGGCCGGTCGGGCTGGCGGTCGCGGCGGTCGTCGCGAACCTGCTGACGCTCGGCCCGATTGTGCTGCTCATCCGGCGGCTCGGCGTGCGGGCGGAATGGTCGCTGCCGTGGGGCGCGGCGCGAGCGCTCCTGCGCGATGGCGGGCCGCTGCTCGTCAACGCACTCCTGCAATCGCTCTTCTTCACGCTCGATGTCTTCATCCTCCAGCCGCTGAAAGGAGAAACGGCGGTCGGGCTGTACGGCGTCGGCATCAAGCTCATCAACACGCTGCTCATCATCTCGTCTACGTTCACGCTCGTGCTCTTCCCGCAACTGGCGCGGCAGGCGGTGCGCGACCGGGCGAGCCTGGCGCGGACGTATCATTTCGCGGCGCGCGTGCTGCTCGCCCTCGCCCTGCCGATGGCGGTCGGCGTGACGATTCTCGCGCCGGAATTCGTGCGGATCGTCGGCGGCACGGCGTACCTGCCGGGCGCGGCGACCGCGCTCCGCCTGATCGTCTGGCTCCTGCCCTTCTCGTTCGTCAACGGCGTGACGCAATACGTCCTGATCGCGCTCAACCAGCAGCGGCGGATGACGTGGGCATTCGTCGCGACGGTCGTCTTCAACATCGTCGCGAACCTGCTCTTCGTCCCCCGCTACTCGTATGGGGCGTCGGCGGTGATCTCCGTGCTGTCGGAGATCGTGCTGCTCGTCCCCTTCGCGCTTTGGATTCGCCGCTTCCTCGGCCCGCTGCCGCTCCTGCGGCTGGCGTGGCAGCCACTCGTCGCGGCGGCGCTCTTCGCGATCGTCGCGTGGGGCGTCGGATGGCGGCTGGGGTTGGGTGCGTGGGCGGGCGCGGTGATCGGCGGTGCGGTCTA
>JAICIL010000380.1 GCA_025924435.1 Chloroflexia bacterium
CGGCGCGACGGTGATGAAGTAGTGCCGCTCGTGGCCGGGGCGATCCAGCCGGTGGCCCATGGCGACCTCCGAGCCGAGCACGTCCCGGTAGAAGGCGACCGTCTTCTTCATGTCGTTCGTGACGAGCGCGACGTGATGCAGTGCCGCGAAAGGGGAGGCGAGGCCGTTGCGGTCCGCCGCCTCGTGCGCGGTCTGTCGTGTCGTTGCCATGCGAACCTCCTATAACACTCGATGGCGGCGGGCTGGAAGCCCGCCGCCACCACCGATTCATGATCGCTGCGCGACCTTCGGGACGACTTCCTCCGCGAGCCGCGCGACGATCCCCGCCGGGAAGGGCGGGCGCAGATTGAGAATCAGGTGCGTCGCGCCAACATCCACGAACGACTGCGCCGTCTGCACGGTCGTGCTCAGATCATCGTAATTGACCGGAATCTGGACGGAATACTCGATCTCATCGGGATCGCGCCCGACGGTGGCGCAGTGCTCGCGCAGGACATTGATCTTGTGCTGGAAGACCTCCGTTGACTGCGCGGTGGCGTTCCAGATGTCCGCGTGCTTCGCCACGACGCGGAGCGTCAACTGCTCGCCACTGCCGCCAATCGTGATCGGTGGATAAGGCTTCTGCACGGGTTTCGGCTCGCTGCGGGCGTCTTTCAGTTGGTAGTACCGCCCCTCGTAGGTCGTCAGGTGTTGCGTGCAGAGGGATTTGTAGATCTCGCACGCCTCGTTGAGACGCCGGATGCGCTCGCCGGGCTGATAGAGCGAGAGGCCCATACTGGTGTGCTCGTACTCGTTCCAGCCCGCGCCGATACCAAAATCGAGCCGCCCGCGCGAGATGATGTCCGTCGTGATGGCGATTTTCGTCAGGACGGCGGGGTGGCGATAGGTGTTGCCCGTCACCATCAGGCCGAGGCGCAGGCGGCTCGTTTCGACGGCGAGCGCGGCGAGCGTCTGCCACCCTTCGAGGCAGGGGCCGTCCAAGTGCCCGTTGATCGGCGAGAAGTGGTCGAAGAGCCACGCGTGCTCGATCACCGGGATACCGTCGGCCTCCTTCCAGACGGCGACGATCTCCTCGTAGGTCGTGTCCTGCGGTGCTGTCTTGATCCCGAACCGTAGCGGTCGTGCCATCATGTTCCTCCATTCCTACCCAACGCCATGACAATCCGATTGAACCGCAAAGACGCAAAGATCACAAAGGGCGCAAAGCAGAATACAGAAGGGAAAAGGGCCGTCGCCTGCTCGGTGCGCCCGACGGCCTCGGTAGTGTGCCGCGCCGTTATTCTTCGCCTCTCTCCTCTCCTTTACATCCTTTGCGCCCTTTCGGGTGCCCTCTGGGCAGTATTTGCGGTTCTCTCCGGCTTCCTAATACCAGCGCGCTTTGTCGGCGACGGTCGCGAGCGGCGCTCCCGCGACGAAGCGGCGGACATTCTCCAGCACGACCGCGAGGCGGCGTTCGTCGGTGTGCGGCCCGGAATCCGCGCTATGCGGCGTGACGATGACATTCTCCATCCGCCAGAGTGGGCTGTCATCCGGCAGCGGCTCCGTCTCGAAGACATCGAGCGCCGCCCCGGCGATCCACCCCTCCGCGAGCGCCTTTTCCAGCGCGGCGAGCCGGACGATCTTCCCGCGCCCGATGTTGATGAAGAAGGCGTCCCGCCGCATCCGCCGGAACATCGCCTCGTCGAACAGCCCCGTCGTCTCCGGCGTCTGCGGCGCGCAGATGATTACCGCGTGCGCGTCGGGCAGGAGGTCGGGCAGTTGCGCGGGGCGGGCGAGTTCCGCCGCGCCGGGCGGTGCGGCCGCGACTTTCGGGTCCACGCCGACGATGGACGGCCCGAAGACGGCGAGCCGCCGCACCACCTCGCCGCCGATGCCGCCCAACCCCATGACGAGCACCGTCATCTCCGCCGGGTCGCGCACCCGCACGGCGTCGTGCGGCGTCCAAACGCCCCGCGCCTGCTGCCGCATCAGGCGCGGCAGATCGCGGCAAAGGGCGAGGAAGAGCGCCAGCACATGGTTGGCGATGTGGTCATTGTAGATGTTGCGCATGTTCGTCAGCGTCACGTCGCTGGCGGCGAGATCGGGGAAGAGGACGCTTTCGAGGCTGATGCTCGGCGCCTGCAACCAGCGGAGGTGCGGCGCTGCCTCGAGGAGCGCCGGGGTTAATTTCCCGATCCACCCGTCCGCCGTCCGTGCCGCCGCCATCGCCTCCGCCTCACTCGCGGGCGTCACGACCTCGGCATCCCCCGCCGCCTCCCGGATCGCCCCCATCCACTCGCCCGACTGCTCCGGCCAGATCACAATCCGCATAACGCCTCCAATCGAAACCAAATGAACCGCAAAGACGCAGAGACGCAAAGAGCGCGAAGAAGCACATAAGAAGGAGAGAACCCCCTATTTCTTTTCCCATCCCCTTCTTTGCGTCCTCTGCGTCCTTTGCGTCTCTGCGGTTCTCCCCGGTTTGCCCTACCGTGCGGCGGCGACGATTTTTTCGACGACATCGGGCGGGAGGGGGCCGCGCGCGGCCCAGCGCAGGGCGTCCTCCAACTGTGCGAGGTCGGAGTAGCCGACGAGGGCCGTTGCGATGCCCGGTGTGGAGAGCGCGAAGCGGACGGCCATCTCCAGCGTGCTCTCCAGCCCCGCCTCCGTCGCGAACCACGAGAGGTCCTTCGCCCGGTTCTTGTCGTGCTCGTACTCCGCGCCACCGGCGAGCGGCGCGCCGGGGTCGCCCGCGTTCGCGTGCCGCTCCGGTTGCGGCGCGAGCGCCCCCGCCGCCAGCACGCGAATGGCGATCACGCCGACGCCCGCGCCCGCCGCCGCATCAATGAGGCCGCCGAAATCCTGCTCGCCGCCGCTCGCGCCCGCGTAGCCCGCGCTCGGATTGACGGCATTGAAATAGGATTGCATCGTCGCGAAGATGCCGCTCGTCGCGGCGTCGTGGAGGGCCGCCGTCTCGCCCAGGCCGGTGAAGCCGATCTGCCGCGCCAGCCCGCGCTCCTTGACGCGCCGCAACCCCTCGGCAATCGCGCCCCGCACCGCATCGAGGCCGACCGAGCCGCCGCTCGCCGTCTGGAGTGCGCCCGCGCCGGGCCGCGTGATCGGGTTGTGCAGTTGCAGGAGGTCCACGGAATCGTGGTTCAGCCGCCGCAAACTCGCCTCAATTGATTCCTGGATCGCCGCGACGGGATCAGCGAGATCGTCCGCCGTCAGGCGCACCTTCGTCCCGACGACGACGCGATCCCACGCATCGAGTTCGCGCAGGACGCGGCCAAGATTTTCTTCGGATGCGCCGTTGCCGTAACTCGACGCGGTGTCGTAGTAGGTGATGCCCGCGTCGAGCGCGCGGGCGACGGCCCGCCGCTGCTCGGCGGGGTCGCCCTTCGTGAACAGCCCGCCAATCGCGCCGCTCCCGTAGCCGAGCGCGGAAACCTGTACCCCGGTCCTGCCCAGTGGACGTTGCTCCATCGCCTTGCTCCTCGGTGTGCGCGGATCATGGTCGCTGCACTGCGCATCATACACGCGGAGCACTGCTGCAGGGAGAGCGGGGTTGCCCCGCTCTCGGTGAATGTTTTGGTTTCCGATGTCAGAAGTGGAGGGGGAGACTGGCACATGCTCCCAGTTGCCGAAGAATCGCCCGCGCGGGGAGAGTTCCGTACGTTCATGCCTGATACGGATACCCCTTATCCGTGCGGCGGCACGTCAATGTCGCCCGACGGCATTGATCCATAGATAACCTCTGGTGCTAGTCAGCCTAGAGGCTGAACGCGGCGATCGACAGGCGGATCCGTCCCTCATCATCGGGAGTCAGCCCGTGCCATTGCGCGAGGACATTGAACACCGCCAGCAGCCAGCC
>JAICIL010000381.1 GCA_025924435.1 Chloroflexia bacterium
ACCCGGCGTGCGACCTCGTCGAGGCGGGGGTGGCCGTCTTCCGCCCCTTCGCGCTGGGGCATCCGGCACTGTTCCGGATCGGGGTGCAGCAGGTCGCCGTCTCGTCCGAGCAGGCCGGGCGGTTCCGCCGTGCCCAGGAGGACGCCTTGGCGGGCCTGCGGGGCAGGATCGCGCCGCTCGCTGCGGCGGGGCGGCTGGGGGAACGCGGCATCCCGGACGCCATCGCCGAGTTCCATGCGCTGTGCGAAGGACTCGCCGCCCTCGAGCTCCGCCTCGCGATCCCGAGCGGCGACGCGGAGCGGATCTGGCGAGACGGGCTCGCCGCGCTCGTGGCGGGCTGGTACGCAATCCGTGCCGGCGCAGATCGGGACGCACGCTGAGAAAGTGGTCGGGAATACGATTGGGCGAGGATTTGCCGACTGCATCCGTGCGAAAACGGCGTCTTTCGGGCGTGTCTGGCGTACATTGTATCCCGTTTCGCACTGTCTGGGGAGGATTTTACCCGCCCGGGGCATTTCCCAAACAGTCTCTGAGAACGGCCCGCTCCCCTCAGTCCTCAGCCCTTTCCTCTTCGTTGAGGAACCATCGCGCATCGGCGTTCGTATCTTCTCCTGGGGCCTGTTATGATACGACGAAACCGGAGGACGATATGACCGATACCGATGCACGCATGCGCTATCCCCAATCCGCCCCCGCCCGCCGACCGAGCAGGCTGGACCGGATTCCGGGCTATCGCGGCTACCAAGAGAAGGAGGCGCGGCGCGATGCCGACGGCGCGCTCCGCCGCATGCTCGCGCAGGATTACGCCGAGCAGCAGAAGCGGCTGACCCGCGTGCAGCAGACGTTGCTCGCCGCTCGCCGCCTCGATCAACTCGCGCCGGTGGATCAGGCCGCCGGGCGGCTCGGCCACTTCGTTGACCGCGTGCGCACCGCGACCTACGGCTACGCCGGGTTGCGGGATAACGTCCAGGTGGACGAGCGCGCGCTCGATCAGCTCTACCGCTTCGATCTCGCGCTCGCCGATGGTGTGGACGAGGTCGGTGCGAAGGTGGACGGCGTCGAGCGGGCCGCCGAAAGCGGCGGCGACCTCCGCGAGCCGCTCGCCGGTCTCGATGGCACCGTGCGGGATTTGCAGGAGCGGTTCAATGCGCGGGCCGATGTCTTCCAGACGGGCCAGCCGACGCAGAACACGAAACTCTTCGATGTCGTCAAGTCGCCCGCGATGCTGCCGACGACGACCGAGGCGGCCCCGCTCCTCAATCTCAATGATGCGGTGACGGTGGATGGCCAGGACTGGCTCGTCGCCGCGCGCGCCCGCGTGGACGGCGCGACGCCGTGGACCGATTATCTCCTGCGCGATGGCGAGATGACGAAGTGGCTGATCGTGCCGGGCGACCCGTCGCAACCGATGGCATTGACCGAGCAGGTGGACTTCTGGACGCGCGTCCCGCCCGTCACGCCGCTGCTCTTCGGCGGCGTGACGTATTCGTTGGTGGCGCAGCAGAGCGGCGCGGGCACGATCACCGGCGCGGCGGGCGAGCGGACCGGCAGCGTCACCGCCTACATCTATTCGGGCGTGGACGGCGCGTATCTCGTCCTGCGCGATTGGGGCAGCGACCGGCAGGCGCTCGTCGGCCATACCGTGGAGCGCAACGACGTGGAGATGTACCCGCGACAGGCATAGTTCGGAGTTCGAGGTTCGAGGTTCGCAGTTCGGAGAACGACATCGAACCCCGAACCGGGTGCAGGCTACTGGCTACTACGAAGGGGAGGGCGATTGATGGGTATTCTCGACCGGATGACCCGGCTGATCCGCGCCAATGTGAACGATATGGTTGACCACGCGGAAGACCCCGCGAAGATGCTGGATCAGTTGATCCGGGAAATGAACGACCAGATTCACATGGCGCGCGGGCAGGTCGCGGCGATGATCGCGCAGGAAAAAGAACTGCAAATGGATTACGAGCAGTCCGCGAAACACGCCTCCGAGTGGGATCGCAAGGCGGAACTCGCCGTTACGCAGGGGAAGGACGACCTCGCGCGGGAGGCCCTCCGCCGCAAGCGGGACAACGACGAGCACGCGCAGGTCTACGCCTCGAACCTGCAATCGCAGCAGGAGATGGTGACGAAACTGAAGGGGCAATTGCAGCAGTTGGAGGCGAAGTACGAGTCCGCCCGCGCCAACCGGGATGTGCTGATCGCGCGGCAGCGGCGTGCCGAGGCGGTGCAGAAGGTTTCCAGCACGATGTCCGGCCTGAAATCGCTGGAGCCGGGCGAGGAGCTGGATCGCATGGAGCGGCGTATCCGCTCGAACGAGGCGAAGGCGCTCGCGGAGCAGGACCTGGCGTCCGATTCGATGGCCGCGCAGTTCGCCGAACTCGATAGCGGCCTCGAAGTCGAGGACGATTTGCAGAGACTCAAGGCGCGCGTGCAGGGCGGTCAGCAGGCCCTCCCGGCGGGCGAGAGCATGGACGAACTCGCCGCACTCAAGGCGCGCATGGGCGTCCGCGAAGGCGCCGCGCTCGGCCCGGGGAACGCGCAATCCACCGGCATGGCGAGCGCGACGAGCACACAGAGTGAGCAGCAGGCAGCAGATAGCGGCCAGCAATCGCACCCTCAATCGCCGCCTCCGGGCAGGCAGCAATAACAGCGCTGAGTCGTGGGGACTGAGAACCGGGCGTGGTACGGCCGCCCTCAGCCCTCAGTCCTCAGCCCTCCGCGACAAAGGAGCGTTATCCGTGGCGATTTTGGATGTCATTGAATGGGTAGATCAGGGGAGTAATGAGATCGTCCACCGGGTGCCGGAATACGGCTCCGGCGAGTTCCGGCTCGGCTCGCAGTGCATCGTGCGCGACAGCCAGGTCGCGGTTTTCTTCCGGGATGGCAAGGCGCTCGACACGCTGCCGCCGGGGCGGCACACGCTCTCGACGCAGAATATCCCGATCCTCGCGGGTATCCTCAGCCTGCCGTTCGGGCACAAATCTCCCTTCCGCGCCGAGGTGGTGTTCGTCTCGCTCAAGGAATTCCTCGACATGAAATGGGGGACGCCGCAGCCGATCATCTACCGGGACAGCGATCTCGGCGTCGTGCGGCTGCGCTCGTTCGGCACGTACGCGATGCGCGTCGTGGACCCGCAACTTTTCGTTAATACGATCGTCGGCACGCAGGGCGTTTTCCATACGGAGGAGATCGGCAACTATCTCCGTTCGATCATCGTCCAGCAGCTGACGGTGCTGATGGGCCAGGTGATGAAGAGCGTCCTCGACCTCGCCGTGATGTACGAGCAGTTGGCGCTGGCGACGAAGACCGCCGTGGCGGATCAATTCGCGGCGTACGGCCTGCAACTCGATTCCTTCCAGATCGGCGCGATCACGCCGCCGGACGAGGTGCAGGCGAAGATTGACGAGCGTTCGAGCATGGGCGCGCTCGGCAATCTCGACCAGTACATGAAGTACCGCACCGCGCAGGCGATTGGCGACGCCGCCAATAACCCCGGCAGCGGCGGGGATGCGCTCGGCGCGGGGATCGGCTTCGGCCTCGGCAGCCAGATCGCGAGCGCGATGCGCCAGCAGGCGCAGGAGCAGCCGGCAGCCGGCGGTTCTTCCCCGACGCAGCAGGCAGCGCCGAGCGGTCAACCTGCTCAGTCCTCAGTCCTCAGTCCTCAGTCCTCTCCCACGACGGGGCCGAAGTTCTGCCCGAACTGCGGCTTCGCCCTTTCCGCGATGCCGGACGGCGGCCCGCCGAAATTCTGCCCGAATTGCGGCAACAAGCTGCGAGATTGACGAGAACCTCACCCCCCGGCCCCCTCTCCATCGCGTGGAGAGGGGGAGCGACCTTCATCAGGACCGGAT
>JAICIL010000382.1 GCA_025924435.1 Chloroflexia bacterium
CGCCCCTGGGGCTCCCCCCCCCCGCGCGGGGGTCCGCGGCCGGCCCCCGGCGCGGTGCGGGCCCGGGGGGGGGGGGTGCCCTGCGGGGGGGGGGGGGGCCCCCCCGCCCCCCCCCCCCCCCCCCCCCACCACCGGTGCAATGCTTCCGCAATGCGCCGGAGCGCCCGCCGCGATGAGACGGTGCGATCAGCTGGGAACGGAGCGATCGGCGACGACTGGCTTCGGCGACTCGATGGCGGTCGCGTCCATCGGGCGGACGGGCGCGTGCATCGGCTCCGCCGACGGCGCGGATTGCGGCGCGCCGTGCTGGGCGGGCAGGTCGGACGTCAGCGCCGTCCATTTCGCCACGTAGGACTGGATCGTCGTCACGAGCGCGGCGTGGCTCCACGTCAGCGGCGAGACGGAGAGTGGCGCGCCGGTATAGGGGTTGACCTGCTCGGCGAGCACGCCGCTCTCCAGCGTGTGATCCGTCACCCATTTGATGTACGTCGCGGCCTGGGCGAGATCGTCCACCGTGCGGGCGGCGGCGATGTAGTAATCCGCGATCCAGAGCGTGCAGATGAACCACGGGTTGCCGGGGCAGGAGGCGATGTCCTGCGAGACCTGATGGTAGTAGTCGTTCTGATACCGCGCGACGCCGCCGACGGGCGTCTTCACCTCCAGCGTCTCCCGCACCGCCTCCATCGTCGCCTCGATGCGCGGGTCGTGCACCGAGAACATGCCGAAGACGACGAGGCCCATCATGCTGGCGTCCAGCGTCGCATCCCGCGTGATCGTCCCGTCCTTCGCCACATTGATCATCCGGACGAAGCGGCCGAGCGACGGGTCGAACAGCTGCCGGGAGGCCGCGTCGTGGATCTCCTGCGCCGCGCGCCGCCACTCCGCCGCCAGGTGATCCTGCCCGAATGCCTCGGCGAAGTTCGCCGCCGCGCGCAGGCCGGACCAGACGGCGGCGACCGTCCAGGCCATGATGCCGTGCCGCTCCTCCCACAAGTCATACGACGGCGCGGGCAACCCCGTATGCGGCTCGCGGAAGCGGGCCATGAAATCGGCGGCGGCGCGCACCAGCGGGCGATAGAGCGGCGAGACGGATTCCACCTCCCGGTAGTGCCGAAAATGCTCCCACAACGCGGTGACGACGAGCGCGGTCTCGTCCTCCTGGATCGGCAACTGCGGCGTGCCCTCCGGCGTCACGAAGGGGTGCCACGTCGAACCCATCGAGCCGTCCGGGTTGTATTTGTGCAGCAGATACCCCTCGCGCGGGATCAGTTTGCCGACGAAATCGAAGAAGCGCCACGCGATGTCGGGATACCCGGCGCGGATCAGCGCCGTCGCGACGAGCGCGCCGTCGCGCGGCCACATGTACGTGTACGTATCCCGACCGAACTGGAGGATGTCCGCGTCGCTGGCGGCGATGATCGCGCCGCCGTTGTCAATGTTCGTGCGCAGGACGAGCAGGCTGCGATTGAAGCAGTGGCGCGCGCCCTCGTGGAGGTCCGCGAAGGTGCGCGGCTCCTTGCGGAGCCAGAGTTGCCAGTAGTCGTGCGTGCGCCGCAGATAGGTCTCCGGGTCCCGCTCGCGCATGCGCAGATCGAGGTTGCCGACGACGCCGATCGTCTCCCCGGCGGCGAGCCACCAGAAATGCACGCGGCTCTTGCCCGCCGGGACGCTCATCTCAGCCCCGCCGATGCCGTCAATCGAACCCTGCGCGACCGGGTTGTTGCTCAGGCGGCCATCCTCGGCGTCCCGCCAGGTGCCCTCCTTGCCGTGAATCTCCTTCTCGCCCACCGCCCACTGGCGCAGCCCCGTTTCGTTCTCCGCGTGGGCATTGAGCAGGAAGTAGCGCCGCGCCTTGTAGAAGACGAGGCCGCCGGAGCGCGGGTCGTAGTACCCGGTATCCCCGACGTTGTTGCCCCAGAGGTGCGCGTCGAAGTGGAAGAAGAAGCGCACGGTGATGTCGCGGTCGCGCAGGTTGTCGGTGACGACCTTCTTGATGTAGACGTTGCGGTTGAAATCCACCACGTCCTCGATGTGCAGGCAGACGCCGAGGCCGTCGTGCTGCGCGCGCACATTGGTGACGAGCGTTTCGAGGCGATAGCGGAGCGACCGCTGCCAGCCCTCGTCGTTGAGCCAGGCGAAGCGCGCGTCCGAGCCGTCCGCGTTGGCGACCCAGACGCCGAAGCGGTTGAGCCGCCCGTCGGTGTGGTTCTCCTGGCCGACATGGGGGAAGTAGACATCGCGCAATGTTCCGGTGCTATCGAAGTTGACGAGCAATGAGCCGTTCCCGACCGGTAAATCGCGCGGCATGGCTACCCCTCTCTCCCGTTTCGCCGACGCAGGCGCGGATTTCCTTTGGTGGTAGCAGGCTTTCCAGCCTGCCTCCCTCTGGCTAACGGCAGGCTGGAAAGCCTGCTACCACCGGGAAAACTGCCCCGACCGCGTAACTTCTACCCTTTGTGGCGCCCCACCATATGCAACTTGATGACGTTCGTGCGCGCGTCCGTGATGCGCGCCGACGAGCCGACGATGACGACCAGGTCCTTCTCGCGGACATGACCCCCGGCGATCAGCGTCTGCTCGAACGCGGCGATCGTCGCATCCGCCGTGCGCTCGAAGCGGCCATGCAGCACATGCAGCCCCCACCAGAGTGCGAGACTATGATATACCGCGATCTCCTGCGTGAGCACGAGGATCGGCATCGGCGGCCGCAACACGGAGACGAGCCGCGCGGTGTAGCCGGTGCGCGTGACGACGACGAGCGCGCGGGCGCGCACGTCGCAGGCAAGGTTCACCGCCGCCTCCGCGATGGCGCGCGACGCCGTCTGCCTGCCGCGCGAGCCGCGATTTTCCCAGTCGGGCAACGCGATCTCCGCTTGGGCGGCGATGCGCTGCATCATTCGGACGGTCTGGACGGGGTACGCGCCGATCGCCGTCTCGCCGGAGAGCATCACGGCGTCCGTGCCGTCGAGGATCGCGTTGAAGACGTCCGACGCCTCGGCGCGCGTCGGCTCCGGGTTCGTCGTCATGGATTCGAGCATTTGCGTCGCGGTGATGACGACCTTGCCGCGCGCATTGGCGAGGCGGATGATCCGCTTCTGCGCGGACGGCACGCGCTCCGGCGAGAGTTCGACGCCGAGATCGCCGCGCGCGACCATCACGCCGTCCGCCGCGTCAATCACCCCCGGCAAGTCGTCGAGCGCCTCCGGCTTCTCGATCTTCGCGATCAGCGGCGTCGCGCTAGTCAGCCGTTTGAGGGCGGCGCGGGCGAGGCGCAGGTCGTGCGGCGTGCGGACGAACGAGAGGGCGACATAATCCACACCCAGCGCGACGCCGAAGGCGAGGTCGGCGAGGTCCTTCTCGGTGAGCGCGGGCGCCGAAACCTTGACGCCGGGCAGGTTGATCCCCTTGTGCTCGCCCAGCGCGCCGCCGTGCACGACGGTCGTCACGACATCCGCACCCTCGATCCCCGCGACGCGCAGTTCGAGGCGGCCGTCGTCGAGCAGGATGCGCTCGCCCGCTTTCACATCGGCCGGTAGTTGTTGGTACGTCGTGCCGACGCGGTCGGCGGTGCCTTCGATCTCGTCCGTCGTGATGCGGAAGGTCGCGCCGTCGCGCAGCGTGACGGGCTTGCCACCGACGAGCGCGCCCGTGCGAATCTTCGGCCCCTGCAAATCCTGCACCACCGCCACCGGACGACCGAGCGCCCGCGCAACAGCGCGCGTCATCGCGTACGCCGCCGCGTGCTCGTCGTGCGTTCCGTGGGAGAAGTTCAGCCGCACGACATCCACGCCCGCGCG
>JAICIL010000383.1 GCA_025924435.1 Chloroflexia bacterium
GAGGACGAGCGTCGTCTCCATGCCCGCCTCGGTGCCCGCGATGATGTCCGTGTCCATCCGGTCGCCGATCATCATCGTCTCCTCGGAGTGCGTGCCGATTGTGCGGAGGGCGGCGCGCATCATCAGCGGGTTCGGCTTGCCGACGAAGTACGCCTGCACGCCCGTCGCGGCGGCGATCAGGGCGGCGACGGCCCCCGTCCCCGGCTCCAGCCCCGCCTCGGTCGGCCCGACGACATCCGGGCTGGTGGCGATGAAGCGCGACCCGGCGGCGATCAGCCGGACGGCCCGCGTGATCCGCTCGAAATCGTACGAGGTCGTCACGCCGAGGACGACGTAGTCCGGGTTCTGATCGGTCAGGGTGTACCCCGCGTCGTGCAGCGCGGTGGTCAACCCCGCCTCGCCGAGGACGTAGGCGGTCCCTTCCGGCCGCTGGGAATGGAGGAACTGCGCGGTGGCGAGGGCGGCGGTGAAGATGTGCGTCTCCGGCACGGCGATGCCCAGCCGCGTCAGGCGGGCGGAGAGATCGCGCGGCGTGTAGGCGGGGTTGTTGGTGAGGACGAGGAACTTCCGCCCGGCCGCGGTCAGCCGCGCGATGAACTCCGGCGCGCCCGGAATGACGCGCGCCCCGCGCACGATCACCCCGTCCATGTCCATCAAGATATGCTTCTCCGTCCGCATGCTTGCCTCCTCGTGAAAGCAATTGAACCGCAGAGACGCAGAGGGCGCAGAGAGGGAAGAGTGAGAGAATTTTTCTTTTCTTTCTCTTCTCTGTATTTCTCTGCGTCCTCTGCGTCTCTGCGGTTCTATTTGGGTTAGGCATCTCTCACGGCGCGGATGACGGCGGCGATGGTTGCGGGCGGGGTGGTGATCGGGATGACGCAGCCGGGGCCGATCATCGCGTGCCTGCCGCCCGTCGCCGCCACGGCGTCGCGCGCCTGGGCCGCCGCCTCGTCGGGCGTCATCGTTGCGATCGCCTGCTCGTGGATGCCGCCGACGGCGCATTTCCCGCTCCGCCGCGCCCCTTCGGGAAGTGTCGGCGGCGTGCGGCGGTCGTGCCAGTTGATCGCGTGGACGGGGTAGGTCATCAAGGCATCGAACATGATGTTTTCGCCGTGGATGTGCAGCATCGTGAAGCGGGATGCGCCCGCCGCCTCCAGCACCTGCCGGTCGTAGCGCGCGCCGAACGCCTCGTATTCCGGCACGGTCATCAGGTCGGTCGTCGCGCACTGGGTGGCGAAGAAGATGCCGCTCGCGCCGCGTTCCAATGTCGCGGCGGTCATCGCCCGCGTGGCGGTCGTGATCGCGGCGAGCGCCGCATGCACCGCGTCCGGCCGCTCGCGCAGGTGGTCGAGGACGCGGCCATCGGAGAGTTTCATCGCGATGGTCAGCGGGCTGAAGATCGTCTGGAGGAGCGGCACCGCGCCGCCCAGCCGCTCGTTCGTCAGCCGCGCCGCCTCGATCACTTCCCGGTGCATTCCCTGGTCTACCGCGACGGGCGCGATGCGCCGCCAATCGTCGGCGGTCGTGACCGGGTAGTGCGTCGTCTCGCGCGTGCCGCTCCGGCCGCCTCGGTACTCGCTTGTCAGCCCCCAGTCAATCGTCGCGTAATCCCCCGGCGGCATGAACTTGATGAAGTCGTTGTCGTACCGCTCCTGCCAGGCGAGGGTGGAATCCGCCAATGCCTCGGCGGTCTGATCCCGCTCCGGGAAATGATGCCAGAGGCTGACCGGTGGCCGGTCCACCGCCTCCCCCGCCAAGGCCGCCTCCACCCGTTCCCATCTGCTCATCTCCGCCATCCATCTCTCCGATCATCTTTTTTGAACCACAGAGGCACAGAGGACACAAAGGAGGAGGGGAAGAACATGCGTGCATTGAGCAGGAAAGTGCCGTAGCCACGGAACCATGGTCCAGTCTCCTGTTCCTCTGATCTCTCCACTGTGTTCGCTGTGCCTCTGTGGTCCAGCCGTTATTTCCTATCGTTCCAGAAGGCTTCGAGCGGCACGCCGAGGCCGTCCGCGAGGCGGTTGACGTAGGCGAAGTAGCCGGTGATCTGGTTGATGTCGAGGATGTCCGGCTCGGTGAACCCCGCCATCTTCAACGCCTCTATGTCCGCGCGGGCCATCTCGCCCGGCGTGCGCGTCAGTTTCTCCGCGTAGGCGAGCATGGCGCGCTGTTCCTCGGTTAAATTGGCGTGTCGCCAGTCGGTCGAGAGCTGTTCCACGAGCGCCGCGTCCTTCGTGAGCCGGAGCAGACCTGCCCCGTGATGGGTCAGTCAGTACCGGCAGTGGTTGAGCGCGGAGACGACCACGCCGATCATCTCGCGCTCCGGGCGACGAATCCCCGACGGGCCGTACATCAGCGTGCGATAGAGGACGTAATGCGCGTGCAGCGTCGCCGGGTGCTGCCCGTGGATGCGCAAGATATGATCCACCTCGCCCGTCGCGGGGTCGCGCAGTTCCTCGTACTGCTCCCGCAGTTCCCCCTCCGCCTCATCCTCCGCCACCATGTGGATCCACGCATCCCGCTCGGCCATCCTACCCTCCCGTACTCTACCCGGCGGCGCGGCGGGCGGCGGCGATGGCGGCGTCGTAGTCCGGCTCGCGCATCTGATCGGCGACGTATTCGGCGTGGGCGATCCGTCCGCTCCGGTCAATGACGAAGACGGCGCGCTGGAGAAGCCGCCACTCCTTGACGAGCACACCGTAGTCCCTGCCGAACATTTCGTCCCGGTGGCCGGAAAGCGCCTGATGCGCGACGTTTTCCGCGCTCTGCCAGCGGGCCTGCGCGAAGGGGAGGTCCATGCTGACGGTGTACACCTGCACACCATCGGGCAGGTCGCCGCGCATGCGTTCCCAACGGTGCGTCTCGACATGGCAGACGGGCGTGTCGAGCGAGTTGACGACGTTGAGGAGGCGGACGTTGCCCGCCGAGTCCGCCAGCCGCACGGTGCGCATCGCCTCGCCATCGAAGGAATCGAGCGCGAAATCGGGCGCGGCGTCGCCGGGTTGCAGTCTCTTGCCGACGACTGTCAACTGCTCGCCCAGTTCGTATGCCTCGCCGGTCCGTTCTTCCATACATCACGCCTTTATTTGGTAGCGTAGGCTTTCCAGCCTGCGTCTCTCAATCCTCTGGCGCAGGCTGGAAAGCCCGCGCTACCACGCCTCAGAGCGCCCGCGCGATCTCTCGGCGGGCGGTGGCGAGCGCGTGCCACACCCGGTTCCGCTCCCGCACCAGCCGCGTGCGCAGAAAGCCCGCCTCGTTGCTCGCCGGGTCCAACGCCGCGAGGTCCGCGACTGCGGCGAGGCCGGGGAGGATCGGGTTTTCGAGCGCCAAGTCCACTTCGAACGGCCCCGCCTTCGTGTAGTTGACCGGGATGAGCGCGCGCCCCGCTGCCATGATCGCCACGTTCAGCCGTTCAACGTCGGCGTCATTGCCTGCCGTGACCGCCGCGTTCAACCGTTCGACGTCGGCGTGGAGAGCATCCGCTTCGGCCATCAATGGCGTGAGGTCGAAGCGACCATTGGCGGATTCTTGCAGGAGATGGAGGCGGTCGCGCAGTTCCTTCGCCGTCTCGGCATAGTCGAAGGGGAGGATGGGCAGGGTGCAGAGCCGCCAGCAGGTGAGCAGGTAGACCCGGGTGTCGCGCACGAGGTTCGCGGGATCAATCTTGTCGAGCGTATCCTCCGGCGTGTGCCACCACCAGCCGAGGCCACCCTCCGGTTGCGAGGAGAGACCGGCGAGCGCGGAGGGGATGCCGACCCCCTCGAACGACTGGTCGCCGTTGCGCGCCAACCGA
>JAICIL010000384.1 GCA_025924435.1 Chloroflexia bacterium
CGCGCCCGCCGCCACGACCGCGCCGAGCGGCAGCAGCCAGCCGGGCGCCGCCGCGCAGCCGACGACGGCACCCGCCGCAGCGGCGGGCACGCCGAAGAAGGGCGGCACGCTGAGCGCCGCGCTGGGCAACGAGAACGCGTCGCTCGATCCGCTCACCTCCGGCTTCCTCTCGGAGCGGCAGGTCTACTACAACATGTACGACTCGCTGGTGGCGATTGATACGAACCTGAAGATCATCCCCAACCTCGCGGAGTCCTGGGAGACGCCGGACGCGAAGACGTACATCTTCCACCTGCGCAAGGATGTCAAGTTCCACGACGGCACGGATTTCAACGCCGACGCCGTCAAGTTCAACTTCGACCGCTATCTCAACGACAAGACGAGCCGCCGGGCGAGCGAGATCTCGTTCATCCAGACGATGGACGTGACGGACCCGTACACGCTGAAAATCACGCTCAAGGCGCCGTTCGCGCCCTTCCTCGCCAACCTCGTGGACCGGGCGGGGATGATGCTCTCGCCGAAGGCGATCCAGGCGGGCGGCGCGGACTTCTCGCGCAAGCCGCTCGGCGCGGGCACCGGCCCGTTCAAGTTCGTCGAGTGGGTCAACAACGATCACCTGACGATGGAGCGGAACCCGAACTACTGGAAGAAGGACGCCAGCGGCGCCCAACTGCCGTATCTCGATAAGCTCATCATCCGCCCGATCACCGACAGCACGGTGCTGCTGGCGAACCTCAAGACCGGCGATATCCAGGCCGCGTACACCATCCCACCGAAAGATGTCGCGAGCGTCAAATCGGGCAGCGATGTCATGCTGCGCTCCGTGGCGGGGATCAATTACAACGGCATCGAGTTCAACACGCAGAAGGACCCCTTCAACAAGAAGGAACTGCGGCAGGCGGTCGCGGAGGCGATGGACCGCGACCAGATCAACAAGACCGTCTACTTCGGCACGTGGCAAGTCGGCCAGGGGCCGCTCTCCTCCTCCAGTTGGGCCTTCAATCCCGATCTCAAGCCGTACACCGGGAACGTGGCGAAGGCGAAGGACTTCCTCAAGGCGGGCGGCAAGCCGGACGGCTTCACCTTCGATTACGAGGGCGTCTCCGGCTCGCCGGTCGCGCTGCAATTCTATCAACTCGTCAAGGACCAACTCGCCAAGGCGGGGATCACGATGAATATCGTGCAGGTCGAGGCGGTGAAGCAGCAGGACGACGCGCAAAAAGGTCAGTTCCAGGTATCGGACTACGGGTGGAGCGGCCGGATTGACCCGGACGGCAACACCTACAACCAACTGCACACGGGCGGCAGCCTGTCGGACACAAAATACTCGAATCCGCAGGTGGACGATCTGCTCGACAAGGCGCGCGCCGCGACCGATCAGGCGGAGCGCAAGCAGTTGTACCAGCAGGCGGAGAAGATCATGGTGGACGACGCGCCGATGGCCTGGTTCGGCTTCGCGCCCGCCTATCTGCTCACCCGGCCGAATGTGCAGGGGATGCAGGCCTACGCGGACCAGATCATGCGCTTCCACGAGGCGTGGCTGAAGTAAGGGTTCGGGGTTCGAGGGAGGGAGGCGAGCGATGACATTGTGGCATGATTCCACCGATGCGACGCAAACGACCCGATTGAGCCGCCGTGCCATGCTGCGCGGGGTCGCCGCGACGGGCGCGACGGCCGCCCTCGGCGCATTGCTGGCGGCGTGCGGCGGCAACACCGCCGCGACGAGCACCGCCGCGCCGAGTGCGACTAAAGCGAGCGGCAGCGTGGCCGCGCCGACGAGCCAGACGCAGGGCGGCACGACCGCCGCGAGCCAGGCTCCAAGCGGCGGCGCGCAGAGCGCGGGCACGCCGAAGAAGGGCGGCACGATCAAGGCGGGCCTCGACAGCGATGTCATCACCCTCGACCCGCTCGATTCGGGCGCGTACACCGACCGGGAAGTCTTCTATAATATGTACGACTCGCTCGTCGCGATTGACACGAACCTGCAAATCATCCCCGCGCTGGCGGAGAAATGGGAGACGCCCGATCCGAAGACGTACATCTTCCACCTCCGGCAGGGCGTCAAGTTCCACGACGGCACGGACTTCAACGCGGACGCGGTGAAGTGGAACATCGAGCGGTACCTCACGGACAAAAACACGCGCCGCAAGACCGAACTGGACTCCATCCAGACGGTTGAGGTGATGGACCCGTACACCGCGAAATTCAACCTCAAGGCGCCCTTCGCGCCGCTGTTGGCGAATCTCGTGGACCGGGCGGGGATGATGCTCTCGCCCAAGGCCGTGCAGGCGGGCGGCGCGGACTTCTCGCGCAAGCCGCTCGGCGCGGGCACCGGCGCGTTCGCGTTCGTCGAGTGGGTGAAGGACGACCACGTCGGCCTGGAGCGCAACCCGAACTACTGGAAGAAGGACGCGAGCGGCACCCAACTGCCGTACATAGACAAACTGATCTACCGCCCGATTGTGGACGAGACGGTGCTGCTGACGAATCTGAAGACGGGCGATCTCGATGTCTACTACACCGTGCCGGGCAAAGACTACGCGAGCGTCAAGAGCGGGAGTGAGTTGATCCTCGCCGAGACGCCGGGGCTGAGCTACAACAGTTTCGAGTTCAACGTGACGACGGAGCCGTTCAACAAGAAGGAATTGCGCCAGGCGGTCTCGGAGGCGATTGATCGGGCGCAGATCAACAAGACCGTCTTCTTCGGCGTCCGGCAGGTCGGCTACGGGCCGATCCCGCCCTCCAGTTGGGCCTACGACGCCAATTACAAGCCGTATTCAGGCGACGTGAACAAGGCGAAGGAGTACCTGAAGGCGGGCGGCAAGCCGGACGGCTTCACCTTCGACATGAAGATCACGGCCGGTTCCCCGCAGGCGACCCAATTCGCGCAACTGATCAAGGACCAGGTCGCGAAGGCCGGGATCACGATGAATATCGTCCAATTGGAGAATGCGAAGGCGGAGGCGGACCGGCAGGCGAGCAACTTCCAGGCGACGGGGTACAACTGGAGCGGCCGGATTGACCCGGACGGGAACATGTACAACCAGCTCCATACCGGCGGCAGCCTCGCGGACACGAAATACTCGAACCCCCAGGTGGACGATCTGCTCGAGAAGGCGCGGGCTACGACCGATCAGGCGCAGCGCAAGGAATTGTACCAGCAGATACAGAAGATCGTCGTGGACGATGCCCCGTTCGTCTGGTACACCTTCATGCCTTCGTACCTCGTCACCCGCCCGAATGTCCAGGGGATGAAGGTGTACGCCGACTTCATGATGCGCTTCGATGTCGCGTGGTTGAAGTAAGATAGTCGCGTTCTCCGCGCGGCGCGGTGTCGCGCGTTCTCTCCCTTCCACAGTGGGAAGGGGATAGGGGGTACAAGGAGCATGGCCCGAGTGAATGAAGGTGTTGATGCGATGGCGAAATCCGCCCGGTTGAGCCGCCGCGCCATGCTGCGCGGCGTCGCCGCGACGGGGGCGACGACCGCCCTCGGCGCATTGTTGGCGGCGTGCGGCGGCGGCAATACCGCCGCGACGAGCACGAGCGCGCCCGCCGCCAGTGTCGCGCCCGCCGCGACGAAGGCGGCGGGGACGACGACGGGCAGCGGCGCGACAACTGCGGCCAGCCCGGCCCCCGCGCAGGCGGCGGGCGGCGCGGTGAAGAAGGGCGGCACGCTGAAGGCCGGGCTGGACGGCGATATCCTCACCTTCGACCCGCTCACCTCCGGCGCGTACGCGGACCGCGAGGTCTACTACAACATCTA
>JAICIL010000385.1 GCA_025924435.1 Chloroflexia bacterium
CGCGCGGTGGATGTCCTCACCGGGACGATTGACCGCGCGGAAGCGCCCCGGCGCGCGCGCAAGCAAATCAGCGCGTATCTCTACCCGGAACAGGTCCGCGCCCTCGGCGAACTGCACGCGCGGCTGAACAGCACGGCGGCGGGGCGCGTCGAGAAGAGCGAGATCGTCGGCCTCGCCCTCGATCTCCTCGCGGCGCTCGTTGCGGCGGCGGAGCGGGACGGCGTCACAGTGACAACGCTCGACGCGATGCGCGCGCACGCCGGGACGATCATCGGGAAGACGATTGAAGAATGAGAGTATCCAGGTACGCAAGTACTCAGGTACTCGATTCGTGGGAAGGAGGCACGGGATGCACCGGTATCGAAACGGCATTCGCGGCCCGACGCGGCCGGACAAAGCGAACGACCGCGCGGGCAACGCGGCCGTTCGCGAAACTGACCGGGACGGCAGTGGGACCAACCAACCCAGCCGGGTGTCCAGATACCTACGTCTGGCTCCGGCTGCCAGTGTAGGCGGCGGAGGGGAAGACGTCAAGGTTGGCGCGCGCCATATCGCCGCGTTGACCAATCGGACGGGCAGAGAAGCGGCGCGGCGGGCAACCGCGTCCGCATTTCCCGCGCGTCCGATCGCGGCGTCCACCCGATACACAGAAAGTGGGACAGATTCCGATGAACGATGAGCAGCAGGGGCCGCGCACGGTCCCCCGCGCGCCGGTTGACGATCCGGGCGCGGGCATTTCCTCGGATTCCGCGGGGACGGCCGGGATGGCGAATACGATGCCGCCCGCGCTCCCCGGATCGGCCGCGCCCGACGTGCCGCCGCCCGCGCCCACGGCAACCGGGACGCGGATGGGCTTCCCCGCCGGGATGGGCGGCGTCCGGGGCGTGACACCGCCCGGTGGCACAACGGCGGAGGGTGCCGTCGCGACGGCCGGGCAGGACATCCGCCATCGCGGCTGGTACTGGCACTGGAACACCCTCATCACCCAGTACGCGCCGCTGCTCGGCCTCAAGGGCGTCGGCCTCCTCAACTCCTACACCGTCTGGACCGACCGGCGCGAGGGTTCGCCGCACCAGGGATACGCCTTCCCGACGCAGGACGCGGAGGGGAAATTCTACGGCGAGGGGCGCGAGGAACTGATTACGCTCAACAAGGTCCTCGTCGCCCTCGACCTGATCGCGATCCACAAGGAGATGGTGCTCCGCCAGGACGACCGCAACCGGCGCTGGCGCGTGCCGCACAACTTCTACCGCGTCAAGGACCCGCGCGACGGCCTCGTCCTCAATCTCCCCGCCGTCGTCCGCGTCCTCGAACTTGCAGCGCGCGATCGCAACGTCTTCCGCCACATCCGCCATATCTTCGGCGCGCAGTTTGCCCCCATTGATCGGACGAGCATCTGGCACTATCTCCTGCCGGAATTGCGGCAACTACCCCTCTGGCAGCAACTCGCCGAGCGCGCGGAGCGCGAGCGCCGTGGCGGCAAGAAGATGCTCGCCCTCGTGCCGCCGGAAGCGGCGACAACCGATGACCTTCCCCAGGCAACCATCACACCACCGAGCGACATTGATAACCAATCCATTGCGGCACCGGGCGAGGAAGTGCCGCTCGTGGCAGACAAAGGTGCATCATCGGACACTGGTTTTGCGCCTCGTACGGACGGTGTCGCCCGTGTGGACGCCGAAATCACATTCGAGACGGCGGATGTCGCCCCGCGCGACGCCGAAGAAGATTCGCTCCACGACGAAGGTAAGACGATCATCGAACCTGCTCGGCACTCCTTCGTCGCACCCGTGGACAGGACATATGACCAAGAGGGAGGGAGTGAAGAAGAGACAAGAACAAGTACAAGAAGTACAAGCACGCGCGAATCAGTGTCTTCGATTTTTGAGGCGTTGGCGCAACGGGAGGAACGGGACCGGCTGAGGGCCGGTAGCCCCGGCGCGGCGGATCGCGGCCCATTCCTGCCGGAGCAACCGCTCCCGCCGGTGCCGGATCTCCCCGACGATGGCGCGGTCGTCGTGCGCGCCCTCGACGTGACCGAGCCGCCGTCCGCCGCCTTCGCGCAGCAGACCGCGACCATCGCCGACATCGAGGCGGCGCTGACGATGGCGAATGGCCGCCCGCCGAGCGACATGGAAATCTCGCTGCTCGTCCAGGTCGCGCGCGAATGCGACCCCGCCGCGCAGGAGCAGGGCTACGGGCCGGGGACGGGCCTCGGCTGGGTGCTCGCCGCGATCTGGGAAGCGGTGAACAGCGGCAGCCAGTTTGTCGCGCCGAAGCGCGTCGCCGCGATCTGCGACCGCTGGGTGATCGAGGGGTTCGGGTCGGACAACCGCGCGAACCCCAACGCGCCGCCCGCCGTCCACACGCCGCCGCCGACCTGGCCGATGCCGACGATGAGCGGGGAACCGCCCGCCGCCCCCACCACGGCGAGCATGACCGATTCCGCGTCGCTGCCGATCGTGCCGGAGATCGGCTCTGCCGCCGTGTCGCCCGGTACGGCGGCGACGGAGGCCGAAGCGCGCCGGTTGTGGGAACAGGTGATGCACCGGCTCGAAAGCGTCCTGCATCCCGACGCGCTGGAGCGCTGGTTCATCGGCGCACGGGTGACGGCGATTGAGCATGACCGCGTGATCGTCACCGTCCCCGGCGCGGATATCGCCCTCAAACTCGCCTCATATCGCGGCCTGATCAGCCGCCGGATGAGCGAGGCGCTCGGTCGGACGGTGGATGTTGTCTTCCAGGCGACGCGCCTCTCCACACCGCCCGTGCCGCCCGCGAACCCGGTGCAACAGTCCACCCAGGTATACTCTGCGCCAGTCGGTGAAGCCGCGTCAGCCCGCCCGCCCGAAAAGAAGGCGGCTGCCCCGCCTGCGGAGGATCCTGCTGCACCATCGTCAGCCTCCGCAACGTCGTCCACCGGGCCGGCGAACCGGCAAATCTGGGCGTTGGCGCTCCAGGATTTGCAGCACCGGATGAGCGGCGCGACCTTCGCCGTCTGGATTCGCCCGGCCGAACTGCTGGCGATAGACCCGGACGGTACCGTGGTCATCGGGGCGCGCAACCGCGTGCAGCGCGAGCGGCTGGAACACCAGCACCTGAGCGACCTCGTGATCGTGCTCGGGAAAATCCTCAACCGGCCCGTCGGCGTGCGCGTCGTCATGATCGGCGAGGCGGATGACCGCGGGGTAGGGGAGCAGCGGGGCGCATGACGGATGCCGCGACGAAAACGGGGACGATGCGCTCGCTCCCTTCACGCCCGTTCGATATGCCCGATCATCTCGAGCGCCATCGTCGTATCCGTGGAACGGGCCGGACGGATTGGCGTAATCCATCGGGTAGACGATGCGCTCCATGCGCCGGCGCATCTGGGCGATGTACGCATACGGCGCGTGCGTGTCCTCGCGCAGGCATGCACCGAGCGAGAGCGACGGCATCCGCTCCCGCACCTGCTCACCGTAGAGCGGGGCGCTCGCGGACTTTAGCCGGAAATGCCCCTCGCGACAGAGGAAACGTTCCAAGAACGAGAGCGGATCGCGCAGCATGGCCCCTTAATTGCGCGCGCCCGCCGGAGCCGCTCCGCCCATTCCGTCCCTCCTCGTCGCAAACGCCCTCCCTAGAGGGTGTATGAGAAGGGTGCGAGAGCGGGCATAGAGTAACCGAGACGATCATCGGACGCGTCTCGGAGCTATCTCTATGTCCTCATCCGGCTACCCCAGCGACCTCACCGACCAGGAGTGGGCACTCCTCGCTCCGC
>JAICIL010000386.1 GCA_025924435.1 Chloroflexia bacterium
ACGCCAAGAAGAGGGGACACATTTTCTCTTCCCTATCGGTCGAATGGGACCTCTCCGCTCTGCTACAATCCGGTCGTCTCGCTCTTTCATTCTTTCTCTCCTTGGCGTCCTTGGCGTCTTGGCGGTTCAAGGTTTCGGGGGTGTTCGGTGCAGACGGGTTTTGATGTCATCGTGATCGGGCTGGGGGCGATGGGGAGCGCGACGGCGTACCACGCGGCGCGGCGCGGGGCGCGCGTGCTGGGCTTGGACGCGCACCCGCGCGGCCATAAGAACGGCTCGTCGCACGGGACGACGCGGATCATCCGCGAGGCGTACTTCGAGGCGCCGGAGTACGTGCCGCTCGTGCAGCGGGCGTACGCGCTCTGGCGGGAACTGGAAGCGGCATCGGGCCGCGACCTCCTGACGATCACCGGCGGCCTGAACATCGGCGCGCCGGAGAGCGAATTCGTCGGCGGCGCGCGGATGAGCGCGCAATTGCACCACCTGCCGCACGAGGAATTGACGAACATCGAGGTCGCGGCGCGCTTCCCCGGCTTCCGGCTGCCGGAGGGGATCGTCGCCGTCTACGAGCCGACCGCCGGTATCCTCGACCCGGAGGCGTGCGTCTTCGCGCACCTCGATCTGGCGGCGAAACACGGCGCGGCGATTCGCCACAATGAGGCGGTCAGAGGCTGGTCGTCGGATGGCGACGGCGTGCGTGTCGAAACCGAACAGGGTGTATACACAGGGGCGCAACTGGTCGTCACGGCGGGGCCGTGGGCGGGCGAAGTGTTGTCTGATCTCGGTTTGCCGCTCCGCGTGCAGCGGATCGTCAACGTCCATTTCGCGCCGACCGCGCCGGAACGGTTCGCGCCGGAGCGCTGCCCCGTCTATCTCATGCAGGTGCCGGAGGGGGATTACTACGGCTTCCCCGCGCTTCCCAGTGAGGGCGTGAAGATCGGCAGGCACGACATCGGCGAGGTCTGCACGCCGCACACCATCCGGCGCGACGTTGATCCCGAAGAGATCGCCATGCTCCGCGACGTGCTGGATCGCTACCTGCCCGGCGCGGTGGGCGACGTGCTCTGGACGCTCACCTGCATGTACACGAACACGCCGGACCGCCATTTCATCCTCGATCGCCACCCGGCGCACGGCAATGTCGTCTACGGCTGCGGCTTCTCCGGCCACGGATTCAAATTTGCCAGCGCCATCGGCGAGGTGATGGCCGACCTCGCCCTCGACGGCGCGACGCGGCACGCCATCGGCTTCCTCTCGGCGGCACGGTTCCCGGAGGCACGGTCCTAACGCCCGATCCTTTCCGCTGCCGCGTACGCCTTCGCCACGTATTCCGGATGGGCGTTGCATGCGGCAAAGCCCGCGACAACCCTGCTCACGGGAGAAACGAGATTATGGACTTCGCACACTTCGACAGGCGTAACTACCCCGTCCGCTCCGTGCGGGAAGGATACGGGGAATGGGCGGCCACCTACGAGGATATCGTCCTGGACGCGATGGATGTGCGCCTGCTCGGTCGCGTCCGCTCGGTCGCCTGGGAGCGGTTGTCGGCGGTGGCCGATCTGGCGTGCGGCACCGGCCGCATCGGGGTCTGGCTGAGCGAGCGCGGCGTCGCCACCCTCGACGGCCTCGATGTCACCGCGGGTATGTTGGCGGGGGCGCGCGCCAAGGGGGTCTACCGGCATCTCATCCTCGGCGACATGCGCCGCACCCCGTTCGGTGATGCGGCATATGACCTCGTGACGGCGAGCCTGGCGGACGAGCACCTCCCGGATGTGCGGCCGCTCTACGCGGAGGCGGCGCGGATCACCCGGCCACACGGCTCCTTCGTCCTCGTCGGCTATCATCCGTTCTTCCTGATGAGCGGCATCCCGACGCACTTCAACAGCGATGCGGGCGAACCCGTCACCATCGAATGCTACGTCCATCTCCTGAGCGATCATGTCCGTGCGGCGCTCGCGGCGGGCTGGTCGCTGCGCGAGATGGACGAGGGGTTGATTGACGACGAGTGGCTGGCGCGGAAGCCGAAGTGGTCCCGCTACCGGAACCAGCCCGTCAGTTTCGTCATGGTCTGGCAGAAGCAGTGAAGCGCGCCGATGTGAGGCCAGTCGCATGCGCGCCCTCCTGATCGGCGATCTGCACGGGGCGGTGTCGCTCGTCGGGCGCATGGTCACCACGCTGGAGCGGCGCTTCGATTTTGCGCCCGATCTGATCGTGCATGTCGGTGATTGGGGCTTCTTCGCGGATGCGGGCGAGTGGCCGCGCGTCCTCCGTGGCGAGATTGCGCTCCCGCCGATCCCGACCTACGTCGTGCATGGGAATCACGATGGGCGCGCGGAAACGCTTGCGGCAATGGCGGGCGTCGCCCGGTTGCCGCATCTGCACGTCTTCCCGCCGGGCGGGGATATTTGGACGGTGCGTGCCGCCGGAGAAATGGTCACGCTCCTCGGCGTCGGCGGGGCGTACGATGCACCGACGACCGCGCCGTCCGATGGCATCCCGTTCACCGAGCGCGACCCGGCTACCGCGCTGGAACGGTGGGAGGAGGCGGGCGAGCCGCACGTAGATCTCCTCGTCACGCATGAAGCGCCGACGGGCTGCGGCGCGCTCGGTGAGCGGCGATACGGCAGCCCGTGGCGATCAGGTTCGCCGGGCATCCGCGCGTTGTGGGAGCGCATCAACCCGCCTCTGATGGTCTGCGGCCACTATCACCAGGAGTTGACGCGCGTCGAGGGAAGTCGCATCCTGCGCGTCCTGCCGCTTGCGCACGACGGCGCGGCGGTCTGGGATACGATAACCGGACAGGTAACCGCGTTCGCGCTCGATCAATGAACGGAGGCAATGATGACGCATGTGAACCCCGGACGGCCCAACGATGGAGAGTACGTGCCGTACTACGGCACGTACATTCGGCTGGTGCCGGACGGCGACCTCATCACGATCCTCGAACGGCAGATTGATGCGATGGTGGCGGATTTGTCCACCTTCACGGCGGAGCAAGCGGCGTGGCGGCCCGCGCCGGGCGAGTGGAACGCGACCGAGATCGTCGGGCATCTCGCCGATTCGGAGCGCGTCTTCGCCTATCGCGCCCTGTGGTTCGCCCGCGATGCCCCGGCGCCGCTGCCGGGGATGGATCAGGAAGCCTTCATGGCGGCGGTGGATTTTGCCCGCCGCCCGCTCCCGGATGTTGTGGACGAGTTCGCGGCGGTGCGTCGCGCCTCGCTGGCGCTCCTCCGCAGCCTCGATGCGGCGGCGTGGACGCGCGGCGGGGTGGCGGACGGGAACCCGATCAGCGTGCGCGCGCTTGGGTATATCATGGCGGGCCACGCGTTGCACCACGCGAAGGATTTCCCGCGCCACCGCGCGATGGGCGAAGGTGCCTGAGCATACGCTCAGACGATCTGTGCTACCCTGCGAAGCGAACATCAATCGGTGATTGTCAGGGTCGGGGAAGGAGAACGGGCAATGCTCACCAGGAGACGGTTTCTCACGGGGTCGGCGGCGACGGCGGGGGCGGCGATCCTCGCGGCCTGTGGCGGCGGGGGCAGCGCGACGAGCACGGTCGCACCGACGACGCGAGCGGCCGGGAGCGCGGTCGCGACGACCGCGCCAACGACCGCGCCGACCGCGGCGGCGAGCGCGGGATCGCCGACGACGGGAGCCACGGCGCTCGCACCGACGGCCGTTGTGCAGCCTGCGGCGACGGCGGCGAGCGGTTCGCCCGCCGCGAGCGCCGCCGCGCAGCCCGGCAAGGTG
>JAICIL010000387.1 GCA_025924435.1 Chloroflexia bacterium
ATCCCCGTGATGGCGAAGGCGCGCATCGGCCACTTCGTCGAGGCGCAGGTGCTGGAAGCCCTCGGCGCGGACTACATTGATGAGAGCGAGGTGCTGACGCCCGCCGATGAGCAGTACCACATCGAGAAGCACGCCTTCAACGTGCCGTTCGTCTGCGGGGCGCGCGACCTCGGCGAGGCGCTGCGGCGCATCGGCGAGGGCGCGGCGATGATCCGCTCGAAGGGCGAGCCGGGCACGGGGAATATCGTCGAGGCGGTCCGCCACCTCCGTGCGATCACCGATCAGATCCGCCGCCTGAGCGTCGCGCCGCCGGAGGAGCACATGGCGCTCGCCAAGGAACTCGGCGCGCCGTACGAACTGGTGCGCGAGGTGGCGAAGAACGGCAAACTGCCCGTCGTGCTCTTCTGCGCGGGCGGCGTGGCGACCCCGGCGGATGCCGCGCTCGTCATGCAATTGGGCGCGGAGGGCGTCTTTGTCGGCTCCGGCATCTTCAAGAGCGGCGACCCGGCGCGGCGCGGCAAGGCGATCGTCGAGGCGGTCACGCACTTCCGCGACGCGAACATCATCGCCGAAGTCTCGCGCGGCCTCGGCGACGCGATGAGCGGCCTCGAAATCGGCAAACTGCCGAAAGAGGCGCTGATGGCCCCGCGCGGCTGGTAGACGGGCCTACCCCCTGACCCCCTCCCTCAAAGGAGGGGGAACCGGATTCGGCATCGTCCTCCATCCGGCATCGTAACGCATCCCTTCCTCCCCCCTTCCCTAAAAGGAAGGGGGCCGGGGGGTTAGGCAGGAGATTTTCACGATGACGACGATCGGCGTGCTCGCGTTGCAGGGAGCATTCATCGAACATGTACACGCGCTGGAGCGGCTCGGCGTCGAGGCGCGCGAGGTGCGGCTGCCCCGCGACCTGGACGGGCTGGACGGGCTGATTATGCCTGGCGGCGAGAGCACGACGATCGGCAAGTTGATGGTGCAGTACGGCCTCGACGAGCCGATCCGCGCGCGGGCGCGGGCGGGCTTCCCGATCTGGGGGACCTGCGCCGGGATGATCCTCCTCGCGAAGGATATTGGCGGCTTGCGCCAGCCGCTCATCGGCGTGATGGACATCGTCGTCGAGCGCAACGCCTTCGGGCGACAACTCGATTCGTTCGAGGCCGATCTGGTCATCCCGGTCATCGGCGCGGAACCATTCCCCACCGTCTTCATCCGCGCCCCCCTCATCCATGCCGTCCACGGCGATGCCGTCGTGCTCGCGACGTTGGCGGACGGGCGGATCGTCGCCGCGCGCCAGGGAAATCTGCTCGCCACATCGTTCCATCCCGAACTGACGCACGACGACCGGCTGCATCGCTATTTCCTGACAGACATGGTTTTCCCGTACCAGGAGCGCATGGCGGCACCGACGGCAGCATAGGGGCTGAACCGCCAGGACGCCAAGAACGCCAAGGAATCATAGAGAAAGATGCGACTTTTTCTTCCCTTTCTCTTTCCCTCTTGGCCTTCTTGGCGTCCTGGCGATTCGATTTGTGAGCATTTGATGAAGGTGTACGTATACCCCTAGCCGGAACGCCTGTTCTCGGGTATACTTGCGTTGCGGGCAGTTTTGCACGACCGAGGACACGGCGGATGACGAGTAGTCGTCAACGTAAGGACACACCGAATCCCCCGCCACAGCGCGGCCCCTATTCAATTCGCCCGGTGCATTGGACGGACTTGCCCGCGCTGCGCGGGCTGCGCGGCGAGACGGCGCGGCTCGACATGCCGGAAGGGATCATCTCCGGCGTGCGCCCGATGCGGACGGCCATGCGCGGCATCCTTCCCTCGCTCGGTAACGTTTGGACGTTTGTGCTCGCCCGCGAGGGTGAGATTCACGCATCCGTGCAGGCGCGCCCCCGGCGGGACAGCCATGTCTGGGATGTCATCTACCTCGCCTATGGCCGCAAGGATCGCATCGGGTCGGCGGAAACACGCGATGCGATGTGGGCCGCGCTGCTGGATGCGGTGACGCGCACGGCGGGCCGCCGACGGGCGACGCGGCTCTTCGCGCGGGTGCCGGACAGCGCCGACGCGATGATCGCGTTGCGCGACGCCGGCTACATCGCCTATGGCCGGGAAATGCTGTACGTCGCGCCGTATCACAAGGCGGCACAGCAGGCGACCGAGCAGCCGACGCTCCATCGTCAGCAAGGAGGCGAAACATGGGCGATCCACCAACTCTACACGCTGACCACGCCGAAAGCGATGCAGTTCGCGGAGGCGCGCACGAGCATTTTCTGGGATGTCCCGCGTAAGGCGTCGGACCGCGCGGCCTACTGGATCGGCGAGGCGCACGAAGTGGCGGCGTACGCCCGCACCCTGAGCGGCGAGCACGCCTATCTGCTCGATGTGCTCTTCCGGCCCGAGGCGCGGGAGCAGATACCGGGCTTCGTGCGGAGTGTCCTCGCGACGCTCTCGGCCAGCGAGGGCGATCTCATCTACGTGCGGACGCTCGGCCATCAGGAGGATTTGGGCGGCATGCTCGAGTCGCTCGGTTTCTCGCTCCTCATCCGCCAGTCTTTATTGGTGAAGTACACGACGATCTCGGTTCGGGAGGCGGCTCCGGCATTTGCTCCCGTTCCGGTCCTGCGCAAAGCGGTCGCCGGGCGTGTGCCGTCGTTGTCGGCACGTAGCATTGCACCGATCCGGTTGTGGCACCGGATCATCCGGTCGCCATGACCGAGTCATGATGGGGATCTGCCGTAAAGTCCGCGGCAGCGTTGCCCCCTCGTTCGCATCGCGATGCCCGGCGCGGGCCCGCGCCGTACCGGGAGCCCCCAGCCACTCAGCGGGTAAGAAGGTGCAACTTTGGAAAATGTCTACGTCCCCTATGGAGCATCGGAGCCTACCGAACGCGCGCCGCAATCGCCGACCCAGCGCCGGCAATACGAGCACGAAGTGACCGATAATCTCGAGGATTTGCTCTCCGTTCTCCCCCCGCATATCGAGTTGGCGCTGACCGAACTCGGCAACCGCGACGCGCTGCTGGAAATCGTGCTCGATCTCGGCCGCCGCCCGGAGGCGCGCTACGAGGGTGATGAGATCACGCTGGGGGAGGCCGAGGTGACGCGCGCCGACCTCGCGTATGTCGCGGAGCGCATCGGCCAGTTCGGCGGCGATAACCGCGCGGGCATCGAGCGGACGCTGCATCGCATCTCGGCGATCCGCAACCGCAAGGGCGAAATCGTCGGCCTCACCTGCCGCATCGGCCGCGCCGTCTACGGCACAATCGCCATCCTGCGCGACCTCGTCGAGTCGGGCGAGAGCATCCTGATGCTCGGTCGGCCCGGCGTCGGCAAGACGACGATGCTTCGCGAGGCGGCGCGCGTGCTGGCGGACGAACTGCGCAAGCGCGTCGTGATCGTGGATACGTCGAACGAAATCGCGGGCGACGGCGACATCCCGCACCCCTCGATCGGCCGGGCGCGTCGCATGCAAGTGCCGACGCCGACCGCGCAGCACGGCGTGATGATCGAGGCGGTCGAGAACCACATGCCGGAAGTGATCGTCATTGACGAGATCGGCACGGAACTCGAAGCGGGTGCGGCGCGCACGATCGCCGAGCGCGGCGTGCAACTGATCGGCACGGCGCACGGGAACACGCTCGAAAACCTGATGCTCAACCCGACCCTTTCCGACCTGATCGGCGGCATCCAGTCCGTCACGCTCTCCGACGAGGAGGCGCGGCGGCGCGGCACGCAGAAGTCCATCCTGGA
>JAICIL010000388.1 GCA_025924435.1 Chloroflexia bacterium
CTCGCTGCGGCCACCCGCCCCCCCCCGGGCGCTCGGGGGCGGGGCGGGCGCGGCTCCTCCTTGCTTGAAATGCGGGGGGGGGGTGTCCTCCCGCTCCCCCCCGTTCCCCCCCCGCCCCCCCCCCCCCGCCACCGGAAGAAACCGCGCGATGTGTGCGGTATCAGGAACCGCCGCTTGCCATTCGTCGTCATAGTATATTGAGATCACCGCAACCATCCACCGTGCGAAGCGGGACATCGGACGGGGAGGGAGAGATGGATCGGTCGGCCAATCCGCGGTCGCCTCTTATTGCGCTCCCGGCGCCCTCCATACCGGACGAGGCGGCGATCATCGCCGCGCTGCCGCTGCCGCCGACGCCGCTGGTGGGGCGCGCGGCGGAGGTGGCCGCCGTGCGCGCGCTGCTCGCGCGTCCGGAAGTCCGGACCGTCACGCTCACCGGCGCGCCCGGCATCGGCAAGACCCGCCTGGCGATGCAGGTCGCATCGGAATTGGCGGGCGCGTTCGCCGATGGCGTGGCGTTCCTCTCGCTCGCCCCGATCCGCGATCCCGGCCTGGTCATTCCGGCCATCGCCCGCGCGGTTGACGCGAAGATCGCCAGCGGCACGCCGCCAATCGAGGGTGTGAAAGCCGCGCTGCGCCGCACGGCGATGCTGCTTGTGCTCGACAACTTCGAGCAGATCGTCGGCGCCGCGCCGCTGGTGGCCGAGGTGCTGATGGCCTGCCCGGCGGTGCGCATGCTCGTGACGAGCCGGGCGGTGCTGCATCTGCGCGGCGAGCACGAGTTCCTCGTGCCACCGCTGGCGCTCCCCGACCCCGCGCGCCTCCCGGCGGTGGAGACGCTGGCGCGGTATGAATCGGTCGCGCTCTTCCTGCAGCGGGCGCGGGCAATTGCCCCCGATTTCCGGCTCACCGCCGGGAACGCGCGCGCCGTCGCGGAGATCTGCGTCCGCCTCGACGGCCTGCCGCTCGCGATCGAGTTGGCGGTGCCGCGCCTCAAACTCTTCTCGCCGGAGAGATTGCACGCGCGGCTCGAGCACCGGCTCGCCTGGTTGACGGACGGCCCGCACGATCTCCCGTCGCGGCAGCGGACCCTGCGGAACGCCATCGCATGGAGCGACGAACTCCTGGAGCCGTTCGAGCGGGCGCTGTTCCGCGCGCTCTCGGTCTTCGTCGGCGGCTGGACGCTCGACGCCGCCGAGGCGGTCGGCGCGGCGATTACCGAGGCGCCCCCATCTCCGGCGTGCGGGATCGCAGACGGGCTGGCCGCGCTGATCAATCAGAGCCTCGTGCGCCACGAAACACACCCGCCGCACGAGCCGCGTTTCGGGATGTTGGAGACGGTGCGGGAATACGGGGCCGAGCAACTGGCGGCGAGTGGGGTGGCGGAGGCGGCGCGGCGGGCGCATGCGCGCCACTATGTCGCGCTGGCCGAACAGGCCGAGCCGCACCTGTACGGCGCCGATCAGGCCCTCTGGATGGAACGATTGGAGCGCGAGCACGACAACATCCGCGCGGCGCTCGCCTGGTTGCTGGACCACGATGAAACGGACCTTGCCCTCCGCCTCAGCGGCAGCCTGCGCAATTTCTGGCTCGTCCACGACCATCTCAGCCAGGGGCAGCGCTGGTTCGAGGCGATCCTTGCGCGGGGCGACCAATCGCCCATCGTCCTGCGGGCGAAGGCGCTCAGCGGCACCGCCGCGCTGGCGTTCCGCCAAGGCGACTACGAGCGGGCGGATGCGTACTATCGGGAAACCCTCTCCCTCTGCCGGGAAACCGGCGATACGCGCCTGACCGCCCAGACGCTCATGAATCTCGGCAGCGTCGCGTGGGTGCGGGGGAACATTGACCGCGCGAGCGCGCTCTTCCAGGAGAGCCTCGGATTGGCGCGCGGGGTCGAGGACCGCCGCACCGTCGCCCGCGCCCTCAACCAACTCGGGGAAGTGGCGCGGATGCGCGGCGACGACAAGCGGGCGGCGGGATTCTACGAGGAGAGCCTGGCGCTCTGGCGGGCGTTGGGCGAGAAGGAGCGCGCCGCCATGTCGCTCCATAACCTGGGGCCGGTCCTCCATCGGCAGGGCGATCACCGGCGCGCGGCGGCATTGCTCGCGGAGAGTCTGGCCCTGTCGTGGGAACTGCGGAACACGCACGGCAGCGCGATCTGCCTCGTCGGGATCGCGGGGGTGATCGCGGCGCGCGGCAGCCCGGCGGAGGCCGCGCGGCTGCTGGGCGCGGCGGAGGCCCTGCGCGCCTCGATCGGCGTGCAGTGGGAACCCGTGGATCGGGGGGAATGCGACCGGAGCGTCGCCGCCGTGCGGTTGCATCTCGATGCGACGCCCTTCGCGACGGCGTGGGCGGCGGGGGCGAGCATGCCGCTCGAACAGGCCGTCGCGGCCGCGCAGGCGGCCCTATCGTCGCAATTGGACGCCCCCTCGCTCGCCAGCCCGGTGCATGATCGCGCGAATGCCGCATCTGGCGGGTTGACGCGGCGCGAGCATGAGGTCGTCTCCGCCGTCGCGCGCGGCATGACCAACCGGGAAATCGCGGACACGCTCTTCATCGCGGAGAAGACGGTCGAGATGCATGTCAGCAACAGCCTCGGTAAACTCGGCTTCCGCTCGCGCACGCAACTGGCCGCATGGGCGGTCGCGCGGGACGCGACGCGCGCGACGCCCGCCGGGGATGGCCAATGATCCTGACCGCGAATGCTTCGCCGCTCGTCCGCTTTCCGCGCACGAGAATACAGGGATGACCCTGGGCCAAACACAGGGAAATCCCCACCGCATCGCGCCGATGCGCCGTGCTAGGCTGGGTTCATTAACCCGACGGAAGGCATGGCCTTGGCCGGACGCGCCGCGATCTTCGTTTCGCGCGGGCGTGGCAGGTTTCTCGGAAGCAGGGAGGTAGACGCGATGGTGATCGAATCGGCCCCGAACGCTTCGGTACTCGATGTTGCCGCGATACAGGAACTCGCGGCGCGGTTCCGTGGCGATCTCATCCGCCCGGGTGACGCCGCGTACGACAAAGCGCGCGCCGTGTACAACGCGATGATTGATCGCCGGCCCGCGCTGATCGCCCGCTGCGCGAGCGTCGCGGACGTGATCGCCGCCGTCAACTTCGCCCGCGAGCGCACCATCCTCGTCGCCGTCCGGAGCGGCGGCCATAACGGCGCGGGGTTGGGTGTCTGCGACGGCGGAATGGTCATTGATCTGTCGCCGATGAAGGGCATCCGCGTTGATCCCGCGAACCGCACGGTGCGGGTGGATGGCGGCTGCACGCTCGGCGATGTGGACCACGCCACCCACGCCTTCGGCATGGCAATTCCGAGCGGCATCATCTCGACCACCGGCGTGGGTGGGATCACGCTCGGCGGCGGCCTGGGCCACCTGACGCGGGCGTGCGGGCTTTCGATTGACAATCTGCTCGCCGTGGACATGGTGCTGGCGGACGGTCGCTTCGTCACCGCGAGCGCGGAGGAGAACGCGGATCTCTTCTGGGCGGTGCGCGGCGGCGGCGGCAACTTCGGGATCGTCACCTCGTTCCTCTTCCGGGCGCACCCGATCAGCACCGTCTACGCGGGGCCGATGCTCTGGTATCCGGAGCGGGCGGCCGAGGTGCTCCGCTGGTACCGCGAGTTCCTCCCCAACGCGCCCGAAACGCTCAACGGCTTCTTCGCCTTCCTCGCCGTGCCGCCGGGGCCGCCCTTCCCGCCGCATCTCTGGAGCAAGATCATGTGCGGC
>JAICIL010000389.1 GCA_025924435.1 Chloroflexia bacterium
CCTCGCGCGTGCGGGGAACTTCGGAGGGGCGGGGATGAAGCGATGGTGAAGCAGGTACCGGAATACGCGGGGCTGGACCTGACGGACGGGACGCACGAGGTACGGGTGATGTTCGAGACAACGGCGGAGATGGCGTTCTTCATGGACTGGCTGGACGCCTTCTACCCGGATGCGGAGGCGGACATGGCGCGGCACGCGCGGGCGAAGGAGTTGGTGGCGATGGCGCGGGAGATCGACGCGCCGGTGGTGGGGAAGCGGCAATGACGGACGAACCACAGACGGCACGCTACCACGTCTCGCCGACGCAACTGCGGGAGCATCACGAGTTGACGCTCTGGTGGGGCGTGATCGAAAACGTGCCGTCGCAGACCTACCCCACGACGGTGCTGGCGAAGTGCACATGGAAGGGCGCGGCGGAGCGCATCGTGGACGCGCTCAACGCGGCGGCGGAGCAGTCCCGGTGACAGCGACGGCGGCGCTCCTGCCCGAGCAGCGGGCGTACCAGCCCCACGGGGTGGCGGTGGAGGCGATCCGCTGCCGCGACCGGGAGGTGTTGTTCCACGGGCCGGTGCGCACGGGCAAGAGTGTGGCGTTCCTGACGAAACTCTTCATCCTGGCGGAGAAGTACGACGGCATGCGCGCGCTGCTGCTGCGGCAGACGCGGGAATCGCTGACGGAGACGGCGCTGCAGACGTGGGAAGACGAGGTGGTGCCGCTGGGTCACGCGATCCTGACGGGGGCGAAGCGGAACATCCGGCAGGCGTACCACTTCCCGAACGGCTCCGAGGTGGTGGTGGGCGGCATGGACAACCCGCGGAAGATCATGAGTTCGGAGTACGACATCATCTACATCCCGGAGGCGACGGACCTCGCCGAGGACGATTTCATGCACCTGACGACGCGCAACGCGCGGTACCACATGCCGTACAACCAGATCCTGATGGACTGCAACCCGCAGCAGCCCTCCCACTGGCTGAAGCGGCGCATGGACGCGGGCATGACGACCGGTTTCCAGGCGCGCTTCCGGGACAATCCGAAATACTGGGATATGGAGAAGGACGACTGGACGGTGCCCGCCGGGGTGGAGTTGGCGGCGACGCTCGACCGCATGCCGCCGATGCTGCGCAAGCGGCTGCGGGACGGCGAGTGGGTGGCGGCGGAGGGCGCGGTCTACGACATCTTCGACACCGACCTCGACACCATCGCGCCCATCGAGATTCCCGACGACTGGCGGCGCTTCGTCGGCCTCGACTTCGGCGGCGCGAACACGGCGGCGCTCTTCTACGCCGAGGACCCGGAGAACGACGACCTCTATCTGTACCGCGAGTACCACGCGGGGGGGCGCACCGCCGGGCAGCACGCGCACTTCATCCGCATGGGCGAGCCCAAGGACCTCTTCGTCGTCGGCGGCGCGCCCTCCGAGGACGACAGGCGCATGGAGTTCCTCGCGGCGGGCATGCTCGTCCACCGCCCGAAGATCAAGGACGTCGCCCTCGGCATCTCGCGCGTCTACGGCCAGCACAAGCGGCACGCCATCAAGGTCTTCACCACCTGCGCGGGCTATCTCGCGCAGAAGGCGGACTACCGCTACAAGAAGGACTCCCTCATCCCCGGCGAGATCGAGGCGAAGAATACCTATCATTACATGGATAGTGAACGCTACGTTATCGGCTACATCCGCGGCGAGCGGTCGGGTTTCAGGCACCACGTCAGCGGCCGCGCCGGCGTCGCCACGGCATCGGAGGCATAGATGGTCGCACCCGCCGCGCACCCGACGAACACGCTGCCCGGCGCGCCCGGCGCGGCCCCGCGCGCCCGCGCCACGCCGAACGTGCAGAAGAAGGCGACGAAGCCGGTCGGCAAGCCGCCGACCTACGACGTGGCGAACGTCGAGGACGACTGGACGCAGCTGATGAACATCCGCCGCCAGTTCGACCTCGACGTGATCCTGAAGAGCGACCAGTTCTACCGGCAGCGCGACCCGGACACCCCCTACCTCAACATCCCCGACCGCGACGGCGTGACGAACCTCGCCAAGCAGGTGACGGACCCGACGTACACCTTCCTCGTGGACAAGGGGACGGCGTACAACCTCTCCGGCGAGATCGCCGTCCGCTGCCCGTCGCAGCGCAACGCGGGCAACCCGCGCAACCTCGGCCTGTGCGAGGACACGATCCGCTTCACCTTCGACCACAACGAGGCGACGGCCCCCGCCCACTTCAGCCACTCCGCCATCCACAAGTACCTCTTCCTCAACGGCTGGTGCCCGCTGGAACTCTCCTGGCCCGCCGACGACGCCGCGAAGGAGATGCTCGGCGGCTACCCGATCAAGATCACCGCGCACAACCCCTGGACCGTCGCCTACGAGTACGACCCCGACGGCTCGCTCCGGCGCGTCATCCTCGCCAAGCGGATGCTCGTCGGCGAGGTGCCCGACGCCTGGCGCACCGGCACGCTCGCCGCGAAGGCGGACACGGACGAGGTGCAGTTGTTCCAGGACTACAACAAGTTCCAGTTCTCCGCCGTCATCGAGGGCGAGACGGTGGACACCTACGCGCACGAGTACGTGGACCTGATGGGCAACCCGATGGTGCCGTGGATCATCGGCCTGCACGACCCCATCATCACCCGCCTCGGCGACATCGCCCCGCAGCCCACCTACGCGACCCCGCGCGAGCTGCTCGTCGGCCGCCCGCCGCTCATGGGCCTCATCAAGATGCTCGAGCTGCGCTCCTTCTACATGACGAGCGAGCGGTACAACATCCGCGAGTTCCTCACCGCCTGGGTGAAACTGATCGGCGACGTGGAGGCGGACTGGGACGGCAAGCAGTTCACCGTCGCCGCCGTCGGCGCGGGCGATGCGGAGTTAATCGAGCCGCCCAACGCCCTCGCCAACATCGAGGCGGGGCTGCAACTGACCGACCAGATGATCCAGGCGGGCGGCATGTCCCAGGACGGCCTCTCCGGCAACCGCGACAAGGCGCAGTCCGGCGTCGCGGTGCAGGCCGCCACCGATGTCGTCAAGCAGATGTTCGAGTCCGTCCGCCGCACCCACGAGAAACTGCTGGAGGGCGCGGGGCGGATGATCCTCGCCATGATCAAGAGCCACACCACCCCCTCCGGCGCGCGCCGGTACAAGGCCGCCACCGGCCGCGATTTGCAGGCGTACGGCGGCGCGGACGTGCATCCCGAGTACGCCAACGACGGCGCCATGCCCTACTACTGGTGGGTGACCGGCGACGTGCGCGTGCCCGTGGACGCCCTCACCGTCGCGGGCGTGACGACCGTCACCTGCGGCATCCAGCCCTACGACGACCTGCCGAAGCAGCAGCGCATCCAACTCTCGATGAACCTCTGGCAGATGGAGGCGCAGACGGGCAAGAAGGTCCTGCCGGACGAGCTGATCTACGGCGAAATCTGGGGCGCGTCGAACCCGCAGGCGGTGATGGACCGCATCGCCACCGACGAACTGCTCTCCGACCCCAACCGCCCCTTCCGCAAACTGCGCGCCCTGCGCACCGCCGCCGTCGAGCGCATGGCGAGCGAGAGCGCCGACCCCAACTTCTGGTCGAACTCGCTCACCCAGCTCGAGCAGATCGAGGAGCAGGCGTGGCAGACCGTCTGGCAGCAGGAGATCGCCTCGCTCGCCCAGGGCGGCGGCGGCCAGCCCGCCCCCGGCCAGCCGCCGCCCGGCCAGCCGCCGCCCGGTGGCCAGCCGCGGCCCGGTCCCCCCGGAC
>JAICIL010000390.1 GCA_025924435.1 Chloroflexia bacterium
ACGGCGCACGGGAACACGCTCGAAAACCTGATGCTCAACCCGACCCTTTCCGACCTGATCGGCGGCATCCAGTCCGTCACGCTCTCCGACGAGGAGGCGCGGCGGCGCGGCACGCAGAAGTCCATCCTGGAGCGCAAAGCGCCGCCGACCTTCTCCGTGATGGTCGAGTTGCGCGAGCGCGATCAGGTCGCGGTCTACCACGATGTCGCGGCGATGGTGGACGCGACGCTCCGCAACCAGACGGTCGAGCCGGAGGTCCGCAGGCGGCTCGACGACGGCGGGTACGAAATCCTCGCCGCCCCGGCGCGTCTCGGCGCGACGCAGCGGCGCGAGCGGGAGAATACCAGCGGTCGCGGCCAGTGGAACGAGCGGCGGAGCCAGTCGCCCGTCCTCCTGCCGGAGCGGCTCTCGGGGCGCAACGCGCAGCGCGCCGTCGAGATCGTCTCCCCGATGGAGCGGCTGACCGGCATGACTCCGACCGCCTCCTTCGCGGGCCGGGCGCGGGATCAGCAGGCGGCGTACGCGGAGATTGAACCTGCCGAGCCGGAGCGGCGCGCGCCGGTCGTCCACGAACTGCGCGATCCGGTGCGGCGCGGGCGGGGCACCGAAGAGAAGCCGCTGCGCATCTACCCGTTCGGCGTCAGCCGCAACCGCCTCGAGGAGGCGATCCGCTCCGTGCGCGTCGCGGCGGTGATCGTCCGCGCGATTAAGGAAGCGGACGCCGTGATGACGCTCAAGAACTACTATCGCCGCCGCCCGCAGCCGCTCGTGGAAGCGGAAGTGAACGGCACGCCGGTCTACGTGCTGCGCTCGAACACGCAGCAGCAGATGGAGAGCGTGCTCGCCAACGTCTTCGAGGTCTCGCGCGCCGCGCCGGAGCCGGAGAAGCCCTCCGATCCGCAGTTGCAGGCGATGGAAGAGGCGGAGGCGGCGATCAGCAGCGTGCTCGACAATGTCGAGGCGGTGGAATTGCGGCCGCAGTCGTCGTACATCCGCCGCTTGCAGCATCAGATGGCCGAGCGCTACAACCTGCGCTCCCGCAGCCGCGGCCAAGGCTCGGACCGGCGCGTCGAAATCTTCCGCAGCGCGGATTGAGAGGGATCGGCGCAGAGATTTTCGGCGGTGGTAGCAGGCTTTCCAGCCTGCAATAGGGCAGGCTGGAAAGCCTGCTACCACCATATTTTCTTACCCATTCGCGTCGCCGCTCCGGCGGTCCGGGGTCATCGGTTTTGCATTCCAGCGGCCGGTCGTGTACTATCGGCATAATGTGTACGGACACCATGCGACGGTATGTGCGAAGCGCGAGGTTGCCATGTTCATCACCTTTGAGGGCGTCGAGGGCTGCGGCAAGACGACCCAGGCGCGGATGCTGGCGGCCCATTTGGCGGGGCGCGGCGTGCGCACGCTCGTCACCCGCGAACCGGGCGGCGCGGCGATCAGCGAGCAGATCCGCGCGATCCTCCTCGACAACAAGAACGACGGCATGGACCCGATGGCCGAGGCGCTGCTCTACGTCGCCTCGCGCGCGCAATTCGTCGCCGAGATCGTGCGGCCCGCGCTGGCGGCGGAGACGGTTGTCATCTGCGACCGGTTCGCGGACTCGACCCTCGCCTATCAGGGGTATGGCCGGGGTCTTGCGATTGACACACTGCGCACGCTCAACGGCATCGCGACGGGCGGCTTGGCGCCGGACCTGACCTTCCTCCTGGATCTGCCGGTCGCGGAAGGGATTGCGCGCAAGCGGAAAGAGGGCAATCTCAACCGGCTCGATAACGCGGGGGAGGCATTTCACGAACGCGTGCAAAATGGGTATCATGCGCTGGCGGAGGTGGATCCCGCGCGCTGGCGGGTGATTGATGCGGGAGCGGCCCCGTCGGTGGTGGCGGAGGCGATCTGGTCCGCGCTGTCGCCATTGGTGGGGTGCTCCGTGCTCACTGCGGCGTACGACTGAGAAAGCGGGTCGGGATGAGGCTGATTTTTGCGGTAATCCAGGGCCGGGACGCGGACCGCCTGATCGGCGCGCTGACGCAGAACGGGTACCGCGCGACGCAGATCAACAGCGCCGGTGGCTTCCTGCGCGAATCGAACGTGACGGTGCTCGTCGGCGTCGAGGAGCCGCAGGTGCCGGACGTGCTGCGCATCCTCAAGCAGAACTGCTACACGCGCACGCAGTACATGAACCCGCTCATGCCCGTGATGGAGCCGGGCGAGTTCTACATGCCGAACCCCATTGAGGTGCAAGTCGGCGGCGCCGCCGTCTTCAATTTGCGCGTCGTTCGCTTCGAGCGCATTATGGTGGCCTAGCGAGTTGCACCCGGTCGTCGGGCCGGGTGAGGATTGAAACAAACGAGCGCAGTGTGGTAGCCTAGCGAGAATGCCGTGCGCGGCCGCCTCGCGCATGCTCGGTTGCCCGGTGCATGTGCCGCAAGGGGGAATTGATCTATGGACAAGGTTCTCGAAGTGTTCGCCTCCGGCGCGAAACTGATCATCGCGCTCGGTCTGGCGTATTTCGCGGCGCTCTGGTTCGCGCTGATCGTCTGGACCTATCGCGATATCGAGCAGCGGTCGCGCAGCGTCATCACGCAGATTTTCGCGACGCTGCTCAGCGTCCTGTTCTTCGTGCCCGGCGCGCTCCTGTACCTCGTCCTCCGCCCGCGCGACACGCTCGATGAAGCGTTCCAGCGCTCGCTCGAGGAAGAATACCTGCTCCAGGATCTCGAAGATTTGCCGCGCTGCCACAGTTGCCACCGCGCCATCGAGAGCGACTGGGTGATCTGCCCGTCGTGCCACACCGAACTGCGGCACGAGTGCCCGACGTGCGCCCATCTCGTCCGCGTGACGTGGGACATTTGCCCGTATTGCGCGACGGAACTGGAACCGGCCGCCGCCGCCGAGGCCCAGGAGAGCAGCATCGGCCGCCTGATGGCGACGATCCGCGAGCGCCTCGGCAATCAACAGCCGGCCGAGGGCATGCCCGGCGAACCAGTCTATGCCAACCCCGTGCCGCTCCAGCCCATGCCGGTGCCGATCCAGCAATATCAGAATCAGAATGGGCATCCGCAGGCCGCGCCGCCGATCGTGCCGGTGCGCCGGCCGATGCCGGTCGAGAATGGGCGGACGGAGACGCTCCCGGTGCGCCCCACGCCGCAATCGCCGGGCGATCCGTACGGCGTTGATCTCCCCGTCGAGTTCGGCGACGAAGCAGGCCGTCGCGCCGACGGCAACCGCAACGGGACGAACGGCGCGCACGCGGATAATGGCCTGAACGGGCACGCCCCGAATGGCAATGGGAACGGCTACGTCTCCCCGCCCGCGCCGCGCGACGGCGCGACCGATGAAGCGGTCGCCCAGCGCAATCGCCCCTCATAGCAAACGCATTTCCTGCGATAGGAAAAGAGCGTCGTGCCCGATGTCCCCTCCCCCGGCCCCTCCCCCGCTGCGGCGGGAGAGGGGGCGTTATCCATCCCCCGGCGCACCGACGGCCTTTGGCCGCGCGCGCGTGGCAGGCGTCACGTCTTCATCGGCCAGATGGATAGATTTAAGCGCCCAGAAGATGAGAATACCGTACAGCACCGCATCCATCCCGAAGATCGTCCGCAGGCTGCCCGATGCATCCGTCACCGCCCCCGCCACGAAGGGCGCGGCGGCGTTGCCGATCATCGCGAGGCCGCCCAGCGTGCCGAAAGCGGTCAGTTTCCACTGCTCGGGGAGTG
>JAICIL010000391.1 GCA_025924435.1 Chloroflexia bacterium
CGCCCAGCTGGGGGCGCTGCAGGTGTGGCGCAACAGCCTGGCGGATCGGGCGGGGGCGCTGGCGGCGTACCGGCGGGCGCTGGCGCTGGGGGGGACGGCGGGGCTGCCGGGGCTGTTCGGGGCGGCGGGGGCGGCGTTGGCGTTCGACGCCGAGACGATGGGCGGCCTCGTAACGCTTATCGAGGAACAGATCGCCGTACTGGAAGCGTAGCAGAAAACGGGTGCACGGCTGTGCGCCCCTACGCTCATTACTTCGCGAGCGGTTTGCCCCAGTTCACTCGTCCGACGAAGTGCGTCGTGAGCAGCCCATCTCGCAGATAAGGCACGATGGCGTCTCGGAGTTCGGCGTCGAAGGCGGCGGCGGCATCCGGCGTCATAAGATCGCGGGAGAAACTGCTCATCGAGTGGAACCACTCGATGAAGTCGGTGACGGAGCGGACGAGCGACATCGGTTCTGTCGTATATTCGCCGCGCTTCTCGAATAGGCTGCGCCGCTCCAGTTCGCCGATCAAATCGAATCCCGAGACGTCCGGGTTCGTGGAGTAGCGGGGGATGATCGCGCGGATTGCCGGGGTCCACGGCTCGTCCGACTCGTCCATGCCTGCAATCGCCAACTGGCCGTTCGGCGTGAGCGCGTCGGCGAAGCGGGGGAGCGCGATCTCCCAATCCATCCAGTGCAGGCTCGACCCGGCAGTGACGAGTGCATACTGCGGGCACAGTGGCATATACTCCGCCCTACCAACAAACCAGCGCAGACGCGGATCGTCGCCCCCGGGGAGCGTCTTTCCGAGGGCGATCATGCCGGGAGACATATCTATCGCATCCACGCGCGCGACATAGGGGAGCAATGCACGGGCGAGGTTGCCGGGGCCGCAGCCGACATCGAGCACCGCGCGGGGTTCATCGGTGATAAGCCCCACAAGGAGAGCGAGGAGTGTGTCGGGGTACGGTGGTCGGAAGCGATAGGCGGCAATCACTGAAGGATCGGTGAACCGCTCGGAATGGCGCGCGCCCCAGAACGCCGGCCTCGCATCCATGTCTCGCTCACTCCTTGCCGACGGTGTACGTCGCGCGCTCCACCGCCACGCCCACCGGGTCGTCGAACGCCGCGCGCGCTTCCGCGATCATCGTCTCCGGCGGCACGTGGCCCCAGTAGTGCGTGAGGAGCAGACGCTCCACGCCGCCCGCCGCCGCCGCGACTTCCGCCGCCTGCCGGGGCGTCATGTGGCCGACCGGCACCGGGGTTTCCGGCGCGTCGAGCGTCGCTTCGAGGATCAGCAGGTCCGCGTCGTGCGCGAATCGGGTCAGGCTCTCCACGGGCGCGCTGTCCGCGCCGTCGACGAGCGCCGGGTGCGGACCGTCGCCCGGCGGCGTCACCTTGATCGCCCAGCAGGGGATGTAGTGTTTCGTCGGCGCGAAGCGGAAATTGAGATAGTCGGCACGGTCGGCCCCGTCGCTGCTCCCGACGACGAGCGTGCCGTCCGGGTCGTACTCCGCGACGGCGAAGGGCGCCCAGAAATCGCTGTTCCGCCCGCTCCCCTCGAACGCCTCCGCCAGACCTTTGAGGAACTCCTTGCCGCCCGGCGGGACGAAGAGGGCGAGCCGTTCGCCGCGCGGCTTGCGCTCGTCGCCGACGGGCGGGCCGTATTTCAGGCCATACGCGAGCGGCACGAGGTCGAGCGTGTGATCGGCGTGCAGGTGCGAGATGACAATCGCGTCGAGATTGCGCGGGTTGATCCGGCCGCGCAGGACGGCGAGCGAATCCGGCCCGCAATCCATCAGGACGTTCACCGCGCCGTATGTGACGAGGTACGAGGAGCACGCGCCGCCGGGCCGGGGCATCGCCGCGCTGCACCCGATCACGGTCAGTTGAAGGTCAGTCACGCGCGGCCTCCCCTTCGTGGTCCTCGATGATCGCCACCGCTTCCGCCTCCTCCGGCGTGATTTCGGCCAGATGCGCGACATCGTTGACGGCGTGCAGCGTCACGTCGTCCCCCTGCACCGTCAGGCGCGAAATCGAGCAGTTGGCGAGGACGTAATCGCGCCACCGCTCGGTGTTGCCGGTCAGGTAATGGGCGAGGACGATGCCGAGGACGCCGCCGTGCGCGACGACGATCACATGCTCGCCGGGATGGTTCGCGACGATCTCCGCGAGCGCGTCTTTCGATCGCTGGTGGAAGCCGCGCCGGGACTCGCCACCGGGGAAGGTGTATTCCATCGTGAACCAGTTGTTCCGCCGGGCGATCGGGGCGTCCGGGTATCGCGCGACGGCCTCCTCCTCGGTCAGCCCCTCCATCTCGCCGAAATTGATCTCCATCAGGTCGTCGCGGGCCGCCCGCGGGCGGGCCCGCGGCGCGGCGCGCGCCAGAGCCGGGTGGCGCCCGCGCCGGGGCGGGCTGGCCAAGAGCGCGGGGTCGGGCGGCAGCGTGCCGTCGAGGATGAGGGCGCTGAGCGTCCTCCCCATCGCCGCCGCCTGCCGCCTGCCGAAACTCGTCAGCGGGTCGTCGCTCACGCCGCTGAGCAGTTTGCGAACATTGCCCGTCGTCTGCCCGTGGCGGACGAGCGTCAGCAGCGTCGGTTCGACGACGGGGCGCGGCGGGCGGCCATAGTGGCGCGTCGTTTCATGCATGCGGCGGTGATCCCTCCGTTTGGGGCGTCGTGCCGAGGCGCGTCTGCCCGAAGGGGCAGAGCGACAGGAGCGGGCAGCGGTCGCACGCCGGGCCGATGGCGTGGCAGATCCGCCGCCCGTGCGCGATCATGTTGACGTGGAACTCGAACATCTGCGACGGCGCGAGCATCGCCTCCAGCACGTCGTGCGCGCCCGCCTCGGAGACCTTCGGGCCGATCAGGCCGAGCCGCTGCGAGACGCGATAGACGTGTGTGTCCACCGGGAAGGCCGGCATGCCGAGCGAGAAGAGCAGGACAATCGCCGTCGTCTTCGGCCCGACGCCGGGCAGTGCCTTCAGCCACGCCTTCGCCTCGGCGAGCGGCATCTCTTTCAGGAAGCGCAGGTCGAAGTCGCCCCGCTCGTCGTCAATGCGCCGCAGCACGCCCTGGATGCGCGGCGCTTTCATCTGGTAGAGGCCGCTCCAGCGGATCGCGTCCGCGATCTCTTCCACCGGCGCGTGCATCACCTGCTCCCACGTGGGGAATCGCTCGCGCAGCGTCAGGTATGATTGCTCGGTCGAGCGGTCGGTGTTGCGCTGCGAGAGAATCGTCAGCACCAGTTCGTCAATCGGCTCCTGGTGGGGCCGCCAGCGGCGCTCGCCGTACGTCTCGCGCAGCCGCGCGAAGACGGCGGGCAGTCTCGCCGCCCCCTGCTCCGGCGTCCAGTCGGCGGGCGCGACATTTTTGGGCTTGCGCCGCTTGGGGGCGCCCACCCCCTGACCCCCTCCCGCGTCGGGAGGGGGAACCCGAGCGCGGTGTGTCGCCTTCTCCCCTCCCGCGTTGGGAGAGGAAGCCCGCGACCGCGCTGTCGTATCACCCCGCGCTTGCCCCCCTCCCGCGCCGGGAGGGGTTGGGGGTGGGCCTCCCTTCTCCGTCATGCCAGCCCCGGCAGGGAGGGGCCTGCCATGAACGCCGGGCCGCCGCTGATGCCGATGGGCGTGCCGTCCGCGCGCCAGCAGGCCGCGCCGCGCAGCATGCCCGTC
>JAICIL010000392.1 GCA_025924435.1 Chloroflexia bacterium
CCGGGGGGGGGTTCGCCACCCGCCCCTACAACGAATATGGCGCGGCGCGGCGCAACGGCATATTCCTCATTTGCCGCGCACATGCCCGCGTGTGAACGCCAGATAATCAGCGACCGCCGCACGCAGGTTATCGTTCGCTTTCGGCGGATTCAGCAGCAACTCCGCGAAGGCAATGCTCTCCTCTCGTGAGAGCACAATTCGTTGGTGCGACTCGATGGTCTCGCGCGCCTTCTCCACCGCGCTCGCGAGCACGAAATCGCTCGTGCTCCGCCCCTCGAGCGCCGCCGCCTGAGCGATGATCGCCCGCACCTCTTGCGGCATGCGGAGCGTGAATCGTGGCGTCTTCGCCCGTTCGTGCGTCTCGGTGCCCATGATGCGCTCCCTGAAATCTCGCGGCGACGTGCCATGAGCGCAAATGTACGTCAATCGAACGGGCACAGCAATGTGGGGCCGGTTCATGAACCGGCCCCGCAAGGCACTGTATTCGCGTGATTCGCCAGCGTTACGCGCGGGCATACCGGCGGCGAAGGAGCGATCCGGTGGCGATCAGGGCGCCGCCGAACAGCGCGACGAGCAGTTCACGCGCGCCCTGCCACCGCGCAACGGTCGGCATGCCCGTGCTCGGCATCGTTGTCGGCACCGTCGCGCCGCCCGTGCCGAGGAATTTGAAGGAGTTGAGGGCGGCGGAACCTTGCTGGAAGAAGGCGTCGAACTGGTCATCCGGGGCGGTGAAGGTGAGGACATAGACGGTGTTTGCCTGAAGCGCAAGCACCTGCGCGCCGTGCAGTTTGCCCGCCTGCGGCGGCGTGGCGAAGTAGTCGTAGCGGCGCGCGGGCTGCCCGCCCACCGTCAGGTTCTGGATGCCGCCCGGCCCTTCCTGGTATCCGGGGAGGGACTGCGCGACCCCGGCGCGGCTCTGCGGGACGATCTGATCAAGGCTTGCGCCGGCCGGCACCGCGACCGTGACGACGTTGAAGTTCCCGTTCACCGGCGCGGGCGCATTGAAAACGCCGGCGACCACGGTGCCCGGCGGGAGGTTGGCGCTCGGCGGCGGGCTTCCCTGCTGCCAGCCACTCGGAACGGTGAATGAAAAGCGCCCCTGCGGATCGGTGAAGGTCGCCCCCTGCGCCGCGACGGCGGCGGCCGAGCAGAGAGCGAGCAACGCGACGAAGACCAGAACCTTCCACCATCCGTGTCGTGCCATTCCGCTCTCCTCTCCTCCGGCCGCCAATCGTCCGGCGGTTACCGCTCGCAATAACAGTGCCGCGATGATACCAACATTCCGCCCGCCACCGTTCGTCCTTGCCATCCCGCGGCGCGCTCCGTATGCTACGCCGTGCGGCGCACCTCTCCCGCACGGCGGGGAGGGCCGGGGAGGCAGGCGGATGGCCGAAGCAGAACGTACACTAGCAGAACGCATCCGCGCGGACAACCTGCGCGGGCTGTGGATCGTCTGGCACGACTACGCGGCGCGGGCGAATGGCCGCTGGTTCCCCGGCGCGAGCATCCTCGGCGCCGTAGCCGATGGCACGCTCTTCTGCCACGCGAACCTCGACTTCACGACCGATGACTGGCAGGTGCCCCATCCCCGCTTCGGCGCGGACGCGGGCGATTTCGTCGCCTTGCCCGACCCGGAGACGTACGCGCCCCTCCCCTATCATCCCGGCATCGGGCGCGTCCTCGCCTCCCTCCGCACCGAGGCGGGCGAGTCGTGGGCGGGCTGCCCGCGCACGCGTCTGCGGGATGTGTTGGGCGCATTGGCGCAACGCGGCCTCTCCGCGCGGGCCGCATTCGAGCCGGAGTTCACGCTTTTTCGCAAGACCGGCGAGGGCTACGCGCCCGCCGACGCCTTCACGATGTACTCCGTCGCCCGGATGGAGGCGGAGCACGACCTGCTGGAGGAGATCGAGACGACGCTCGCCGCGCAGGGAATCCGCGTCGTCGGGATGGGCGCGGAGTACGGCGCGGGGCAACTGGAAATCAACCTGCACCACGAGCAGCCCGTCAAGGCGGCGGACGACCTGCTCACCTTCCGCGAGACGGTCAAGGCGCTGGCGCGGCGGCGCGGCCTCGTCGCCTCCTTCATGCCGAAGCCGTACGACCATCTGGCGGGCAACGGCGTCCATGTCCATCTCTCGTTGTGGGATCGGGCGGGAAGTTCGGGGTTCGCAGTTCGAAGAACGAGGCTGCGGACCACTCCGAACCGCGAACCCCGAACCCCGAACTTCCCGGAGACCGCTCGGCGGGCGATGGGCCGCTCGGCCTTTCGGCGGAGATGGCGCAATTTATCGCCGGGGTGCTCGCCCACGCCCCCGCGCTCTGCGGCGTCTTCGCGCCGACGGTGAATTCCTACAAGCGGCTGCTGCCCGGCTCGTGGGCGCCCGCGCACATCGGCTACGCGGCGGGGAATCGTGCCGCGCTCGTCCGCGTGCCGGGCGCGGCGCGGCCCCGGATGGAGTTCCGCGCGGGCGACCACACGGCGCACCCGCACCTCGCCCTCGCCGCCCTGATCGCGGCGGGCATTGACGGGCTGGACCGCCGCCTCGACCCCGGCCCGCCCGCCACCGGGGATCTCGGCCATCTGCCGGACGATGCGCTGGCGACGCAAGGCGTCCGCCTCCTCCCCCGCACCGCGCACGAGGCGCTGGACGCCGTCGAGGCGGACTCGGTCGTGATGGCCGCCCTCGGCCCCGTCTGCGGTCCCGAACTGCTCCGCATCCGCCGCGAGGAACTCGCGCGCTATGATCGCCACGTCTCCGACTGGGAACGCGCCGTCTATCTCGAACGGGTCTAGGAAGCCAAATGAACCGCAGAGACGCAGAGGGCACAGAGGGCCGCAGAGAGAATAGATGAAACATTGATCGGTCCTTCTTCCTTCTTTCTTCCTCCTCTGTGATCTCCGCGTCCTCTGTGTCTCTGCGGTTCAATCGTTTTCAATTGATTGGAGTGGCGAATGATTGAGGGATTGCGGGAAGGGATCGGGCGGGTGGCGTTCGTGGATCACCATGTCCACGCGCCGTACAAGCGGGCGCACGAAATCCCGCTCGACGAATTTCGCAGGCCATTCACGGAGGCGAGCATCCCGGCGGTCTGGACGGAGAATATTCACACGCTGATCGGCTACCGATGGATGGTGCGGGAACTGGCGCGCGTCCTGCATTGCGCGCCGACCGAGGAGGCGGTGCTCGCGGCGCGCAACGGGATGGCCGCCCTGCCGTATCACCGGCTGCTGGCGGATGCGGCGAACCTCGGCGCGTGCTACGACGACGACCTCTTCGCCGCCGGGCAGTGCTTCAGCATAGACGTGTGGGCGGAGATAATTGGGCGGCCCGTCGAGCGGGTGCTGCGCGTCGAGACGTTCGTCGAGCAGGGCTACGCCGCGTGCGCGACGCTGGATGACGCGCTCCAGCGGCTGACGCGGGAGATTACATCGCCCGCGCGGCGGCTCGTCTCGCTCAAGAGCATCGCGGGCTACCGCTCCGGCCTCGCCTTCGACCCGCCCAGCGCCGCACAGCGACAAGCGGCGGCGGCGGCCTATCGAGAACTGCGGGATCCGTCGCTGCGTGGCGGCTCCGGCCGGATCGCGGCGAAACC
>JAICIL010000393.1 GCA_025924435.1 Chloroflexia bacterium
ATTGCCTCTTGCCGATCAGGCCGCGCCGGGGCCGCCGACGAACCGGCCGGGCGACGCGCAGGTGTGAGCTACATAATACAGCACGCGCGTGCCGTTCACCCAGACATCGCGGACGCCGACCGAGAGTTGGTGCGACTGATCGAAGGTCGCGCGGTCGGCGACGGTCGCGGCGTCGAAGAGGACGACATCGGCGTACGACCCGGCGCGGAGGAGGCCGCGGTCGCGCAGGCTGAGACGATCCGCGACGGACGAGGTCATCTTGCGGATGGCGTCTTCGAGCGTCAGCACCTTCTCCTCGCGGACGTATTTGCCGAGCACGCGCGGGTAGGTGCCGTAGGAGCGCGGGTGGGTCGGGCCGCGCTCCGCCGCCCACGCCGGGTCCACGCCGCCCGCGTCCGTGGAAATCTTGATCCACGGCTGCTGCAACTGCGCGGCAAGGTTCTCCTCGGTCATCATGAAATAGATCGTGCTGATCCGCTGCCCCTCCGCGACGAGCAGGTCAATCGCCGTATCGAGCCAGTCCGTGCCGCGCTCCGCCGCGATGGCCGAGAGGCGCATGCCGTTGTACCGCTTCAGTTCCGGCTTCTCCAGGCCGACGGGCACGATGCCGTCCGGCCCGTTCAGTGTGCCCATCGCCTCCCAATCGCCGGAGGGGTTCAGCGCCTCCGCGCGGATCTTGGCGCGCATCGCCGGGTCGCACAGGTTGTCGTACAACTTGCCATCGGCGGCGGCCCACGGCGGCAGCACGGAGGTCAGCCCCGTGCCGCCCGCGATGTACGGGTACATGTCCGCCGTCACATCCTGCCCCGCCGCGCGGGCCTCGTTGATCATCCGGATCGCGTCGGGCATCTTGCGCCAGTTGTCGCGCCCCGCCGCCTTCAGATGGTAGACCTCGACCGGGACGTTCGCCCGCCGCCCGATCGCCAGCGCCTCGCCCATCGCCTCGAGGAACTGGTCCGCCTCCGAGCGCAGGTGCGTGATGTAGACGCCGCCGTACCGCGCGACGATCTCGCAGACCGCGACGATCTCGTCCGTGTCGGCGTAGGTGTCCGGCGGGTAGATGAGGGCGTACGAGACGCCGAACGCGCCGTCCTCCATCGCCTCGGCCATCACGCGGCGCATCGTCGCCAGTTCGTCGGCGCTCGACGCGCCCATCGCCATCCCACGGGCGTACTGCCTGAGCGTGCCGCCGCCGAGGAAGGAGCCGACATTGGGCGAGACGCCCCGGTCGGTCATCGCCTCGAGCCAGTGGCGGAAGCGCGTCCAGCTCCGCGCGCGCTCCTCCCACTCCGGCAGGTTGGTGAGGAAGATGGCGTTGCGCATCGGCGCTTCGATCAGGCCGCCGAAGGGCGCGGGCGTCCACGCCTCGCCCATGATCTCCGTCGTCACGCCCTGCGTGATCTTCGAGAGGCACTTCGCGTCCTGCATCAGCGGCAAAATCGAATGGCTCTGGATGTCAATGAAGCCGGGGCAGACGACCATCCCCGCCGCCTCCACGACCGCCCCGGCGTCCTCCGCCGCCAACCGCCCCGCCGGTGCGACGGCCACGATCCGCTCCCCGGCAATCGCCACATCGCCGTAGAACCACGGGTTGCCCGTCCCGTCCACCACCCGCGCGCCCCGGATCAAGACATCACTCTGCATCGTCGGTCCCCTCCCTGTGCGGAACATCGCCGGGCGCCATTGTAGCGTGAAGTTGAGGAAAGAGATGCGGGCCGTACCGCCGTCCGGTAGTGGACGGCGGTACGGCCCGTGGAGAGAGGCGAGATTCCACGCCCGACGGTCAGCCGCGCTCAGTGGCCGTGGGCCGCCAGCACGAGGTCGGGCACAAGGTTCGCGGCGTTCGGCGTGCCGAGGCCGGTGATCGGGTCCCAGCCGGGCGTCGCCGGGTAGCCGGGGATCGAGGGGTCGGGCCCGTTGTTGCCGGTGGTGACATCATAGAAGTCACTGGCGTAGCGGGCGGGATTCGCCCCGATCGTGTAGAGCGCGGGGTTGATCTGCCCCAGGCCGCCGCGGTTGATCTGCGCCGCGATGGCGACCATCCCGGCCCACTGCGGGCAACTGAGCGACGTGCCGCCGATGTCGTACCAGCCGGTGCTGCACGGGGCGGAGCCGCAGATCAGGCCGCTCTGCCCGTCGGGCGGCAGCGTGAGGTAGACAAGCGCACCCGTCCCGGCGCTCGCCTGCAGGCCCACATCCGGCACGCCGCGCATGCTGACGATCGCGGTGCTGCCCGCGGGGAGCGCGTTCTGGTAGGCGGGCTTGCCGAAGACGCGGCTGAAGCCCCCGCCGCTGAATGTCCAACCCACCTCGGCGACGCCGGGATTGGCCTGGCACTTGCTCGGCGGATCGGCGCTGTCCGTCGCGCGGGTGGTGGCGTTATTCGGATCGGTGCAGAGGTAGGTGCCGCCGACGCCCGTGACGAGCGGGTCGCTCGCCGGCCATTCCACGGTCGGGTACGGGATTGTCTTCGGGTTACTGACCGGCACCTTCATGTTGTTCGCCGTCCCGCCGTCGCCCGACGAGCCGAGCACCGTGACGCCGTTCTGCGCGGCGGCGATGAAGGCGTGGCGCAGGTTCATCAGCGACTGCTGGCTGCCGAAGGCGTCCTCGGCGGACGCGAAGCTCTGCGAGATGACGGTGGCGAGGTGGTGGTCCACCACATACTGTTCGGCGTTCATCATGTCGGGGAAGCCCTGCACGCCGAGCGTCTCCGCCGTCGGGGTCGTGACGAGCAGGATGTTCGCCATCGGCGCGATCGCGTGCGCGGTCTCGACATCGAGCGAGACCTCCAGCGCCCACGCGGATTTATCTTCCTGGCTGGTGCCGTGGCTCTGGGAGGGCTGCGCCTTCGTCGCGGGCGACCCTTGGAGCGCCAGTTGGCTGAAGGTGGGCATCCCGGCGGCGCACGTCACGCCCTCCTCGCCGCACATCGCCTGCAACTTGAACGCCTGATTGAAGACGTGCAGATCGTGCGCGATGGTGTCGCTGCCGTAGGAGTCAACGATGGCGATCGTCTGGCCGCGCCCATCGTGACCGGCCGCGTACAGCGGCCCCATGTTGTACGCCGCCTGAATCGCCTGGGGCGTGAAGCAGCGGCGCCCGACGGAGACGCACTGCGCCTCGGTGGGCGGCGTCGCGGACGAAGAGATGAACGCATATTCGGCGACGGTCGGGTGCATCAGGATCGGTTGCAGCGATGCGACGGTCGGGAGCGCTTCCCCCGCCGTGACCCCCAGCAATGACACCACCAGGCATGCGGCTGCGAGCAGTCGTCCCATTTCCCCCTCCTTCGATTAATACGACTCCACCTTCATTCTTTACGCGCCCGTCGCTGATGCTCTCTCTCGTCGCCCCCTTTCACAGCGCCGCACCGCCCCATGGGCCGCGGTCCGACCGCTCCACTCGCTCGATAGCGGCCATAAAGATTGCCCACGAAGATATATACCGTGAATGAACAAAGGCACTATATGGTGAAGGCGAAGATCGTGTCAAGGCGGCCGCCTGATATCCGTGCATCATCGAATTGGTTGAGGCCTTTCCCGGTGGTGGGGGGGGGTGGGGACCCCCCCCCCCCCGGCAAACGGCCA
>JAICIL010000394.1 GCA_025924435.1 Chloroflexia bacterium
GGCCGCGCCCCCGCCGATGCCGCCCGGCCGTCGGGGGCGCGTGGGGGGGGGGCGGGTGTTTGGGGGGGGGGGCGGGGTCCCCCCGGCCCGTTCTGGGCCCCGGCCCCCCCCCCCCCACCACCACGCGTTGTGCTAATACGTCGAGAGCGGCTTGCGGGCGAGGATGACGGCCTTGTCATCGCTATAGGAGTATACCGAGCCGTCCGCGTTGTAGGTGAGATCGTAGAATTCCTTCGTCGCGGGGGCGGCGTTCGCCCAGGCGGCGCGCACCTCGTCCGCGTTCGCATTCGCGCGGCCAATCCACTGCTCCAGTTCGTGCTCCTTGCGGTACAACTCGACGCTCACCACCTCGAATTCGGCGTCGGCGAGCAGCGCCAGCCATTCCGCCTCGGTCGCGGAGCGGACATGCGAGCCGTCGCGCAGTTTCTCGATGTGGTTGAGCAGGTCGCCCGCCTCGCCCTCCGGCACGACGCTGTCCTCGAGCAGGAACCGCCCGCCCGGTTCGAGGACGCGCGCGACCTCATGCACATAGGCGCGCGTGTCCGGGAAATGGTGCGGCGCGATGCGCGTCGTGACGAGGCTGAAGGCGTGGTCGGCGAAGGGCAGATCCTCCGCGTCCGCGAGCGCGTAGGCGACGTTCGCCATCCCCTTGGAGGCGATGAACGCGCGCGCCGTCAGCAGCATCGTCTGGGTGAAGTCGGAGGCGACGACCCTCCCCGCCGTCTTCGCGACAGCGAGCGCGGTGTGGCCGCCGCCCGTGGCGATGTCCAGCGCGATGTCGTCCTCCGTCGGCGCGGCGAGTGCGACGAGGCGCGCGAGATCGTCGCCGCTCGCGTGCCCCTGGCTGACGACATAGCGCGCCGCCGTCGCCGCGAACTGCGCCTTCACCCGCTCCTTGATCGCCGCGTTCTGCTCTTCGGTCATCGCTCGCTCCCCTCAATCGGACGGTTCGTGCGGAGAGCATAACACGAAGCAATGAGCAACGAGCAATGAGGGAAATTTGCTTCCTCATTGCTCGTTGCTCGTTGCTGCTATCCGCCGAGGCGGGCGAGGGCGGCCTGCGGCTCCTTGTAGTTCTTGTCGTCCACGAGGGCCATCTGGTACTCGCGCTTCGCGGTCGCCGTGTCGCCCTGCTTCTCGTAGACGATGCCGCGCTCGTAGTGCATGATCGCGTAGACGCCCGCCGAGTGGATATTCTCCTGCGAGACCTGCAACGCCTCGTCGTTCATGCCGAGGTTGACCATCGCCGTGACGGGCCAGGATTGGTACCAGAGCGTCCACGGGTATTTCTGGATCAGGCCCATGCTCCGCGCCTTGTGGTACGCATCCACGGCCTTCGGGAAGTCCCCGGCCTGGAAGTACGCGCCGCCGAGGGCCATGTAGAGTTCCGCGTTCGTCGGCTGCTGCTCGATGCGGTTCTGCACGTAGGCGATGTCGTGCGCGACATTGACAGCGAGGTTCATGTCGTCGCCCATCACCTTCTGCACATTCGGCGCGAGCCGGTCGTTCCAGACGGGGATGTAGACGTAGTTGTACACCGGCCAGAGGTCGTCGAACTCGGCGTACGAGATCGGCACCGCCGCGCCCTCCATCGAGTCGTTGATGAGGAAGACGCCTTTCGCGTCGTCGTAGCCGCGCACGACGCGCCAGTGGCCGATCCCGGCGTGGTCGGTGCGGTTCTGCCACTGCCCGACGATCACCGGGACGCCGACCGCGACGAGCCGCTTCACGCGGTCCACCGTGCCGCCGTGGTACGCCTCGGCGTGCATCCCCTGCCCCTGCAAATATTCCACAATCCGGTTCGACTCGACGTTCTTGCTCCCCTTCACCCCGTTATTGGGGCGCAGGTATGCCGTCACGGTGTCCGGGTGTAGTTTGCTGCCGAAATAGGAGAGCGACATCGCGATGGATTCCTCGGCGCACTGGTTCCACCCCTGGAACCAGTGGGACATCGGTTCGAGGAAGGTGGCGGGCGCGATCACCTCCGGTTTCGCCGCGGGCGCGGCGGTCGCCGTCGCGGGGACGGCGGTCGGGGCGGGCGTCGCGGTCGGGAGCGCCGCGCTCGTCGGCGAGGCGGCGATTTGCGCGACGATCGTCGGCGCGGTTGTCGCCGTCGGGGTGGGCGGCGGGGCGACGGTCGCGGGCGGTGCGGGCGTCGGCGAGGCGGCGATCGCCGCGATCGCCGCGACGGGGCTGGCCGGTTGCTGGCCGAGCGAGAGGACGACGCCCGCCGGGGTTGCCGTCGGCGCGGGGCGGTTCAGATACGGGATATGGCCCCGCACGCGCGCCGATTGCAGCCCGAGCGCGGCGGTAATCAGGCCGAGGATGATGACGGATGTTCCGATGCCCAGCCAGCGGTTCGCGCGCTGGCGGCGGTGACGATTCATGGCGGTTCCCCCTCGAAGCGCGACTGCGTTCCTGTGCGGAAGATGGGCCTATCATACACATTCTGTCAAGTTAGGGCGAATCGGCGCGACCCGATTATCTCCGGTTTCGCGCGCTGCTCGCCGCCGTCGCATGGTCTGTACCAACATCCGGCGGCATGACTGGCGTGGTTGGGGGATCTCACCCCCCTGCCCCCTCTCCTTTGCTTTCGAGTAAAGGAGAGGGGGAGCAATCCTCGATAGGGTGCGATGGTTGATAAATCCCACGGCACTTCGCGCGAATCACCCCTCTCCATCGCGATGGAGAGGGGCCGGGGGTGAGGTTGATCCCGCGCATGCATCGGACGATTCGGGGTGGGGCTGCTATGATGCGCCGCATGGCGGGCGCGGCGGTCGCGACGCACACACGGAGGTGGATAGGCATGGAGTGGGTAACCCGTCAGGGCGTGCGGCTCGACCGCGCGGCGATGATCTGGCTCATCAAAAACTATATTGACCCGCAGGCGACAATCACGATCCTGCCCGAGGCCGAGGTTCTGCCCCACGCCGAGCGAACGGGCGCGACCCCCTTCCACCACCCGAAGGCCGAATTGCGCCATCAGGGCAGCCGCACCGGCTTCGACGCCTTGCGCGTCCGCTACGAGTTGAACGACCCGGCGCTCGCGCTGATGGCGATGGTCCACCGGGGCGCGGAGACGAGCGACAAGCATCTGACGCAGTGGTCGCCGGGGGTGGACGCCGTCGCCAACGGGATACGCAAGCGGGCGCAGACGGACGAGGAGTACCTGGCCGCGATCACGCCGGTGCTCGATGGGCTGTACCAGTGGTGCCAGGATCAACTCGCCAACCCCGGCAATCGGGCGGCGCGGCAGGAATAGCGGCCAATTCGATCCGCCCCGACCCGTCCGGTCGCCTCAGGCACGGGCCATCCCGTGCGGGAGCGCGCCGCGTGGAATCTCCGCGTGCGCTTGACAACTCCCGTTTATTCGATTAGTATCTAAATAGATATATGGCGAATAGGCGAGGATGATCGGCGATGGGTGAAGAGGAACAACATGCGGCATTGCAATTTTTCCGCGCGCTGGCGGACGAGAGCCGCCTGAAGATCGTCGGGCTGCTGGCGAACGGGGAGCGCGGCGTGGACGAACTCGCGGACGCGCTCAAACTCCGCGCGCCGACCGTCTCGCACCATCTCGCC
>JAICIL010000395.1 GCA_025924435.1 Chloroflexia bacterium
ATCGCCGCGACGATCTCATCCCGCCGGGGCGAGAAACCGCCGTGCGACGCCTCGCCGAGGCCGGTGATCCCTTCGTCGGTCGCCAGTTGCACGAAGAGCCAGTCGCCCCGGTGGTTGACGCGCACCCGTACAACGGATAACCCGGTAATCTTCACGTCGCCGCCCCCGTCGTTCGTCTCGTACCGCCCGCCACGGGCGGAAGCATACCGGAGATGGTGCGTAGGCGCACATCGCCCGTCGCCGTCCGATCTTTTTATTTTTACATCTCCTTCCCATTCCGCCGCCCGTACGGTACAACTGGGACGACGCGGTGTATGTACGGGTGGTGAGGAGGGGCGGTCGTGCTGAACCGGATCGGCAAGGGTTTCGGTCTCCTGATTCTTATGAGTCTCCTCGCGCTCTTGGCGGCGCCGGTCGCGGCGTCGGGCCTCGTCGCGCGGGTGGCGGGCGGGGGCATCCAGTTCGACGGCAACGGGTTCTATCCCGGCGAACTCGTGCAGGTGAACGGCATCCGCTACGACGGCAGCACGCTCCCGTTCGGCCCCGCGACGGCGAACGCGGTCGGCGCGATCACCGGCGTCGTGCCCTATTCGGACACCGCACTCTACCAACTCGACGCGCGCGGCTACGCCTCGGGCATGCACGCGGTGAGCACTATCGCCGGCGCGTTGCCGTACCCCGTCGTGCCGCCCGGCTATCCGTACGTCACGCCGACATTCCCGGATTACACCGTCTGCACGCCGGGGACGCTGCCGATCAACGGCGGCTACGCGAACACGGGCTATCCGTTCACGGGCGCGCCGTTCGGCGGCCTCTCTCCGGGGCCGGGCTTCAATTACCCCGTCCCGTCGAGCGGCGTGATCCTCTACCCCTACCTGAACGGCTGCAACAACGGCGTGGTCGGCGGGCCAACATTCGGGACGAACGTGCCCTCCGCGTTTGTCGGGACGCCGGTACCTTTCTATGGGGCCGGATGGGCGCCCGGTGTGCCGGTGACCCTCTGGGCGACCGCGCCCGACGGCACGAACCAGACGCCGACAGTCATAACCGCGGGAACCGACGGGTCCCTGTCGGGGACGCTCGTCTTCCCGGCGCCGGGCGCATGGCAGCTGTACGCGCAGGCGAGCGGGATGGCCAATCCGGTCGGCGCGGTTATTCGGGTGAACGCCCGCTAGATCGCCAATTACCTTGAGGGATGTGGTGATGGCGGGCTGGAAAACCTGCTACATCAGAATTCTCCGCGAAGCATGATTATCGGGTCGAGATGAGTTTTCCCGCCGCCGCCTCGTCGAGCAGAAATGTGACGGTACCTTCGGGGGTGCGGACGCCCTGCGCGGGGTACTCGGCGGGATCGAACGGCCCCTCGATCACGTGTTGCACCGCATCGGCCTTCTCTGCCCCGCCGACGAGGAAGAGGACGTTCATCGCCGCGTCGAGCACCGGATAGGTGAGCGTCAGCCGCCATGTGTCGAATTTCGGCACGTAGTTGGCGGTCGCCAGCCGCTCGACCACCTGCAGGCCGTCGGTGTGCGGGAAGAGCGAGGCGGTATGCCCGTCGGGGCCCATGCCGAGCAGGATGAGATCGAAATGGGGGACGCGCCCCGGCGTGAGGCCGAATATATCGCCGAGCGTGGCGTCGTACGTCACCGCCGCGCTCTGCGGGTCGCGCTCGCCCTCCATGCGGAAGACCTGCTCCGGCAGCACCGGGACATGATCGAGTATCGCCTCCCGCGCCATCCGATAATTGCTCTCGCGGTCGTCCGGCGGGACGCACCGCTCGTCGCCGAAGAAGATGTAGAGCGACGCCCACGGCACCGCGTCGCGGTATGTCTCGGACGCGAGCAGACGGTAGAGCCGCTCCGGCGTCGAGCCGCCGGCCAAGGCGACCGTGCAGCGATTCGATTGCGCGACCGCATCGTTCGCGATCGCGACGAACCGGCGCGCCGCCTCCGCGCTGACTGCGTCGAGATCGGGGAGCACCACGACAGCGCGATTGTCCTCGGTCAACGGGAGCCTCCACTTCTGGGGCTGGCGATGCGGATCGCGACCCCCAGCGCTTCATCGTAGACATGGTCGCGGCGCACGGTGCTCAACTCGTCCGCGAGCATCTCCGCCACCGACCCCTCGCGCATCGGCACGATTCGTTCCTGCGTCGTCTGCCCGCGCACGCGCATCGTCACGGCGGTGTGCTCGCGGTCGTCCGCGCGCTGGATCGCGAAGGTCGCGACCGTCTCCTCCGCCTGGGCGGTGAGCGTCGCGGACACGAGGCAGCCCGGCGGCAGATCGGGCGCGTGCTGCGCCGAGAATTCCAGCGTGATCGGTGCATCCTCGTCGCGCATCACCACCATCATCTCCCGGCCGAAGCGCCGGAGATTCGGGATCGTCTCCCACGCGAGGCGCGAGGCGAGCCAACTGCCGTAGAGCAGCGCCTGCTCCGGGTTGTATTGCCCTTCGTCCCCGAAGGCGTACGCCACCTGTACGCGCTGGATGCCGTCGAGGTACGGGCGCGTCGGCGGCGCGTCGAAAAACTGGGCGGTCAGTTCCCGCCACGGCGTCAGGCGCGCCCAGGCGAGATCGCGGAGCGCGACGCCCGGATATTCCTCGATGCCGAGCGCGTGCAGCCGCCCGAGCATCTGCACGGAATCGGGAAACGCGCCGGAATCAATCACCAGTTGATCCGAGGCGTCCATGAGCGCCGGGAAAATCGGGTGTGTGAACAAGCCGTCCCCGGACCACCAGAGCACGACCGGCACCTCCGGCACGAGCAGGGGGATGACGGTGCCCGGCAACTGCCGGATGCCATCCCCCGCCGCTTCGAGCATCACCTGCTCGGACCCTGACCGCTCCATCCCGCCGCCGTATTCGCACTGCGCGGAAATCCAGGCGCGCAATTGCGATTCGTTCCCATCCTCCGTGTGCAGGATGATCGTGCGGGAGGGGTGCAATTGCCCGACGCGCGCGGCGATCTCCTGCGCGTCCGCCGCGTTCGTCCCCGAACCGGCGAAGATGATCAGATTGAGGGTGTACGCCTGCATGCTGGAGCGGCCACCCGTCTGGTTGGTCATCCAGAGCTGCGTCAGCGCATCCTCGATGTCGCGGACATCAACGGGGAGCGGGCCGCTCCCCGGCACGGCAGCGGCGTTGGTCTCGAAGCCGTCCGTCGCCATCATCGCCTCCTACCGTGTCCGCAGCCGTCTCCACGTCCGACCGTCGCGCGCGAGCAGTTCGTGCGCCCGCTCCGGCCCCCACGTCCCGGCATCGTAGTTCGGGAACTGGGGCGGTGCGACCATCTTCCAGCCCTCGATGATCGCCGTGATCAGCGCCCAGGCCACCTCGACCTCGTCGCGCCGCGTGAAGAGCGTCGAGTCGCCGAGCATGCAATCCAGCAGCAACCGCTCGTAGGCGTCCGGTGGTTCCACACCAAAATACGTGCCATAGCGGAAATCCATGTTCACCGAGCGGATCTGCACCGTCGGACCCGGCACCTTCGAGCCGAATTTGATCGAGATGCCCTCGTCCGGCTGGATTTGCAGCGCCAGGACGTTCGGCTCCATCGTCTCCGCCGCGCGGTCGAAGAGGAGG
>JAICIL010000396.1 GCA_025924435.1 Chloroflexia bacterium
CGTTCCGCGCACACCTCGGCTGGCTGCTGGCGGTGTTCAATGTCCTCGCGCAATGGCACGGGCTGACTCCCGATGATGAGGGACGGATCCGCCTGTCGATCGCCGCGTTCAGCCTCTAGGCTGACTAGCACCAGAGGTTAGATAAACAATCCATGCGGTTCGTTTCGGGCGTAGATACGAGAGAATGCGCGCGTCTCGGAACGACTGCTTCATGCAATGAGGAGGGGATGATGGCACGTACAATTCGGGTTGTCGGCGGTCTCGTTGGGCTTGCGCTCCTTTTGTTCGGCAACCTCACGATTGTCGGGGCGCAGGGGCCGCCGGACCTCTCGAAATTCGGCTATCCGACCGTCGCGAAGAGCATGGACGTCGCACCGGATCAGGCGGTGACGATCACGGCAGACGATCGCTCCATCGCGATCAAGGCGGGCACCTTCGATGCGCCCGTCACCTTCGATCTGCTGACGGCCGATCCGAAGACGTGGAGCGATAAGGCGCAGGGCCGCACGGTGCGCGACGCCTTCGCCTTCCGCGTCACGGACAAGGCGACCAAGGCGCTCGTCGCGACCTTCAAGCAGCCGGTGGTCTACACGTACACCGACTCGGATGTGAAGAGCACGGATGCGATCCTCAACACGACCGCCGCCAATCCACCCGTCGTCACGCTGAACGCCACGCCGATCACCTTCGCGGATGGCAAGGTGAGCCACTCATTCGCCGGGGCGGGCGTCGGCTGGCTGCTCGTCTCCGCGGCGCCGAACGCGGCGGCGGGCACGTCCGCACCGGCGGCGGCCGCGCCGTCCGCCGCCGCGCCGTCCGGTGGCACGACGGCGGCCGCGACGGGAACGGGCGGCGGCACCGTCACGACACTCCCGCAGACGGGTGAGGCGCATGCGACGAGCGCGAATCGGACCGCCGTCTTCAGCCTTGGCCTCGGCACGGCGGCGCTGCTCGCCGGTATGCTGCTGTTCATGCGTCGCCGCGTCGCCGGGGCGCGCCGGTAGCGAGCGCGAGGGCGACGAAGGAGATCGGGTTCATTGCACTGCGGAGGGCGCGACACGCCCTCCGCAGTTCAGCGTCCCATCTTCAGTAGTGCAGCGCCAACCCGGCGATGCCGGCGGCGAGGAGGACGAAGACCGGATTCCACTTTGGCCGCAGGATGACGACCAGCGGCGCGGCGAGGGCGATCAGCCAGTCCGCGCTGCCGGTCGCCGCGCCGCGCACGATGGAGAATGACGTCCAGAAGAGGATGCCGACGACCGCGAGGCCGATCATCCGCATCGCGCCGATCACGCGCGGGTTCCGCGCGACGCGCCGGTGGAGGGCCGAGAGCGGCAGCACGAGGAACGACGGGATGACGTTCGCCACCGACGCCGCGCCCGCCCCGCCGATGCCGCCGACGAGGTAGCCGAGCGCGATCACGTACAGCCCGTTCGGCCCCGGACTGATGCGCCCGACCGCGAGGGCTTGTCCGATCTGCGCATCCGTCGCCCAGCCGCGTTCATGCACGAGGCTCTGGACGAGGATCGGCAGGCTGCCCAGCCCGCCGAACGAGAGCGTGCACGCCTTGAGGAACTCCCAGAAGAGCGCCGCGATGTTCATGCGCGGCCCACCTCCTCCGCGGATGGTGTGGGGCGTGCCGCCGCTACCGAAGTGGGCGCGGGCGGGTGCATGCTGAAAATGCGGGGGAAGAGCGCGCCGATCGCGCCCATCGCCACCAGAATGAATGGGACGGGCAGGTGCAGGAGGCCGACGAGCAGGCCGCAGGCGAGCATCACGAGGAGGCCGCGCGCCCGGTCCCACCCCCTGCCGAGCTGGCCGCCGCTCATCTGCACGACGATGGCGAAGGTCATCCCGCCGGTGGCGGGCACGATCCCCGCGAGCGCCGCCCCGGCCGCCCGGTTCCCCTGCACGACCGTGATGAAGACGGAGAGGAGGGTGGTGATGACGATGGCGGGCGCGAGCAATCCGGCGAGCGAGGCGCAGACGCCGCCCGCCCCGGCCATCATTTTTCCCATCACGATAGATTGCGCGATGATGTTCGTCCCCGGCGTCAGTTTGGAGAGCGCGAACGCCTCGTTGTACTGATCGCCCGTGATCCAGCGGCGGCGCTGCACGAACTCGCGCCGCATCAGGAAGAGCGTCGCCGCCCCGCCGCCGAACGAGAACGCACCGATCCGCAGCCAGACGAGGAAAAGTTCCTTCAGCGGCGGCGGGTGCGGGTTATAGGCGGCCTGCTCTTCGGGGAGCGGGAGTGACGCTTCCTCAATCGGTGATGCCGGACGCTCCCTCACAGTCGTGGTCCCTCCTCGCGGTGTGCGAACGCCGCCCCTATCGTACCCGATTTATCGCCGGATGCCCGCGTCGCGCCGCTCGATATGCGATAATTGCTCTCGGCCCGTTTCCTGCTTTGCACAACGACGGGCGGCGCGAACGGGAGTGCGTGGAGCGCGATGGAGATTCTCGACGAGGTGCAGGTACGGCCGGCGACACCGGGGCGCGCGATTCGCCATTTGCTCGATGGCGTGCGCGTTTTCACCGTGCTCGCGGTGATCGTCGCGCTAGTCGGTATCGGCGTGTCGGTGACGGTCAACTGGCGCATCGGCCAGGCCGAACGCGGCGCGCAAGACCAACTCCATGGCTTGAGCCGCACCGCGTCGCAGTCCGCGCAGACGCTCCGCAGCGTGACCGATGCGAGCACGCAGGGGGGTGCGACCGTGGATAGCGCGACCACGTCGCTCCGTCAGGTGTCGGGCACGATCCGGGAGACCGCCGGGACGATCGAGGCGACGGCCGGCATCTTCGACTTCACCATCCCGATCGCGAACACGCGCCCGCTCGCCGGTGTGGATCAGTCTTTCCGCCAGCAAGCGGACCAACTGCGGACGATGGCCACGCAAGTTGACCAGACCAACGATTCGCTCGGCAAGAACGCGGGGGATCTGCGCACCATCGGGCAGCAGGTGGCGCTCGTGGCCAACAACACCGACGACCTCGCGAAGCAACTCCAGCGCTTCGCCGACGGCCCCGGTCCGAACAGCGTCCCGGCAATTGCGCACGATGTCCGGGTGCTCTTGATCTGGAGCGTCGTGCTGCATGTGCTCATCCTCGGCTTCGCGATCTCTTTTTACATCCTCGCGACCGCGCTCCGGCAGATCACGTATGATATTCCCCGGATCGCCCACCGCGAAGAAGCGGCGGCGCCGGACGCGACCAATCGTTAACTGTACGGCCAAAGATGGGGAAGGGCGCGCATGCGACGAGGATGGGTGATCGGGGGCGTCGTGCTCGCGGTGATGGGGATAGCAGCGCCTCCGGTCGGCGCGGCGGGGTTCGCGACGCCAGCGTTCCAGGCGCAATGGGTGGCGGGCGAGGCGGTCACGCCGAACTTCTGGGGGCCGCTCGCCACCGCGCCCGATCCCCGGCAGGAATACTACAAGGACGCCCCCGCCGGACAACGCCTCGTACAGTACTTCGACAAGGGGCGGATGGAGTGGACGGACCCGCCCGGCCTAGTCACGAACGGCCTGCTGCCGGTCGAGATGATTCGCGGGCGCGTCC
>JAICIL010000397.1 GCA_025924435.1 Chloroflexia bacterium
ATTTGCGGGCGAGGAGCAGGAACGGCGTGACGCGCGCCGCGTCGGCGGTCAGGCGCTCCGCGACGAGATGGACGCGGGCGGCCTGCGGGTGGTCGCTGATGAGCAGTTGATGGCGCGTGCCGCGCGCGAAGATTTCCAGGACGAGGGTGCGTTCGTCCGTGAGGCCGACGCGCTGGACGCGGCCACCGACAATCGCGGTCGTGAGTTCATCGGTGACGGCGCGCATCGTGAGCGCATCAAACACGGGGATCATCCTTTCCGGCGCTTCGTGCGTACTGTGAAGTGTACACCGTATGCAACGGGCATCGCGGAAGGGCGGGACGGTGGCGACGGAACTGATCCATATCGGCTTCGGCCATCTCGTCGCGATGAACCGTGTCGTGGCAATTGTCGCGCCGGAGAGCGCCCCGTTGAAGCGGGTGATGAAGGAGGCGCGGGATCGGGGGACGCTGATTGACGCGACCTCCGGGCGGCGCACGAAGTCGCTCCTCTATCTGGATAATGGCATGCTGCTGGCGGCGGCGCTCGGCCCGGAGACGATTGCCGGGCGGCTCGGCGGCTGGCGGCAGGGGCGGACACCGGCGGACGGGACGGGTGGCGAACCGGCAGATCCGATGGAGAGCGCCGCGTCATCGGATCGGAGAGAGGCGGAGTACGCATGACGTTTGGCAGCCAGGAAGGCATGAATGAGCGCGCCGACGAGCTGATTGACGCGCTGCGCCACGCTGCCCGCCCCCTCCTGATCGTCATTTCCGGGCCATCCGGTGTCGGCAAGGACACGGTGATCGAGCACATGCGGGTGGTGATGCCCGACTGCTACTACGCCGTCACCGCGACGACGCGCGAGCGCCGCCCCGGCGAGATCAACGGCGTACATTACCACTTCTTCACCCCGGAAGACTTCAACCGCGACGTCGAGGCGGGCGAATTCCTCGAGCACGCGACCGTCTACGGCAATCTCTACGGCGTGCCGAAGATGAAGGTGCGGCAGGCGCTCCGGCAGGGGAAGGATGTCGTCATCAAGGTGGACCCGCAGGGCGCGGCGACGATCCGCCGCCTCGCGCCCGAAGCGCTGATGATCTTCCTCCTGCCGCCCGACATGGGCGAACTCTCCCGCCGCCTCCGCTCCCGCAAGACGGACGATCCGCTCGCCCTCTCCCGCCGCATCAACATCGCCAGCCGGGAGATCGCGACGAGCGAACTCTTCGATTACTTCGTCATCAACGAGTCCGAGCAAATTGACCGCGCGGTCGAGCAGATTGCGCAGATCGTCGCCGTCGAGAAACTGCGCATCCACCCGCGCGAGGTGGATCTATAGGGGCGCGACCTAACCCCCCGGCCCCCTTCCCGCGAGGAAGGGGGGGCGAGCCTTTGGGAGATTGGGGGTAGTTGCGCAATTTGAAACGGGCGGGGTCGGATTTGACACAACAGGCACAAGAAGTTCGGGGTGCAGAGCTACATCCCTCCCACTAAGCCCAGTCCCCAGAGCAGAAACCACCCGCCCATCACGATAGCGAAGGTCGCGCCAATGAGGTCATACCACGTGACGCCCGCCCATTCTTTGTACATCTTATAGGCGAAGTATACGATGAAAACGATCCCGACGGTGATTGCCAGCCACGGGGGAGGAGTAGCACCGCCCGGGCCGACGGCAAAGATGCTCATGCGTTACTCCGGCTTCTTCCCCGCCATGCCGCCGTCTGAGCCGACACCTTGCGCTCCTCCGGTGCCATCATTGCTGTGCGCCTTGCCAGCCCACTTTACCGGAAGGCATAGAATGTTTCAAACTGAGTCATTACCGATCACGGCGTTTGGGATACGGCACGATACTCGAATCGAGTCACCCCCTTCCTCGCGGGAAGGGGGCCGGGGGTTAGGTCGTTCCCCGCACCCGGAACACCAACCGCCAGTGCGGAATTTCTATGACAAATCCATCGCCGGGCGCGGAAACCGGCGCATCGGCGGGCAGCGCGGTCACCGCGTATTCCTGGATGTGCGGGACGCCGCGCGCCGCCCAATCCGCGAAGACGCGATCGAGCCATGCTCCGGTCTGTGCAACCCCGTAGATCAGCGTCGTCATATCCGCTGTGCCGTCCATCGCGTCGGCGAGGCGGATCACCGCCCCGCCGCCCGCCGCCACATCGAAAATGCCGTAGCCGTGGCCGATGAAGCCGTAGCGCGCGTCGTCCGAGGAGACATGGGCGAAGACGCGCGCCTGCCGCGTATCCGCGAGCGCGAACGCCAGCGCGGAAAACCAGCCGTGCCGAACGCCCGCGTTGGCGCGCGCAATGGGCGGGGTTTCGAGCAGAGCGGCGATGCGACCCGCGTCGTGCGCGGCGGCATTCGTCGTCATCAGGCGCAAGCCGGGGGCGGCGGTGATGGTCCGCGCCCCGGTCGCGGCGTCGCCCATGCTGCCGCGCAGGGGCATGAAACTACAGGGATACAACGACCGGCTCTGGAGCGCGCCGTCCGCTTTTGCGAACGCGATGGAGAATTGCGCCGGGCCGATGCTGAGCGGCAGGACGAGCAGGCCGCCGGGCTTCAGTTGCGCGAACCACGCCGGGGCGATATCGCCGGCGTTCACGGTGAGGATGATGCGGTCGTAGGGCGCGTTCGGCATGTAGCCCGCCGCGCCGTCGCCGGTGACGACCGCAATATCCGCCATGCCGACCGACGCGAGGTGCGCGCGGGCGGCGTCGGTGATGTCCGCGTCAATGTCCACGGTCGTGACGCGCCCGGTCGGGCCGACGAGCGCGCGCATGAGGGCGGCGTTGTACCCGGTGCCCGCGCCGATTTCCAGCACGCGCATACCCGGTTCGAGCGCCAATTGCTCGAGCATTTCGGCGACCATCGCGGGTTGCGAGGCGCTGGAAATCGAGACGTCGCCCGCGAACTTCGTCGCGATGGCGTCGTTCGCGTAGGCGCGTTCGAGGGGTTCATCGGGCAGGAAGCGGTGGCGCGGCACGGCGAGCATCGCGGCGCGGACCGACGGGTCGTGCAGCACGCCCGCGCGTTCGAGGTATGCGATCAGGGCGGTGCGGCGTTCGGTCGCTTCATCCGCTGCCATGGAGCGATGCTCCTACTCCGCGACCGCCGCGCGCTCCGTGGCACGCTCCCCGGCGTCCGCGTCATCGCCATCCGCGTCCGGGGCATTCGGGTCGCGCGGCGGCACGTACCGCAGTTGGGTCTCCGGGTTCTCCATGTGGTCGGTGAACATGATCCCGTCGAGGTGGTCAATCTCGTGCTGGAGGACGCGCGCGAGAAAGCCTTCGGCGGTGATCTGGATTTCCTGATCCTGCATATCGTACGCGCGGACGACGACCGCGCGATCGCGCTCCACCGGCCCGTACATGTTGCGGAGCGAGAGGCATCCCTCCTCGTCGGTCTCCTTGCCGCCGCGCCGCCGCACGATCCGCGGGTTGTAGAGCGCCATCTGGAAGCCGGGGTCATCCTCCGCCAGCGAATCCGGCGGGATGTCCACGACGATCAGCCGGAGCGGCACGCCGATCTGCGGCGCG
>JAICIL010000398.1 GCA_025924435.1 Chloroflexia bacterium
CTCCCGCTCGCAGGAGAGCGCCGCCGAACTGGAGGAGGAGCGGCGACTCTTCTTCGTCGGCATCACGCGCGCCAAGGAGCGGCTCTACATCTCGCATGTCTTCAAGCGCACCATCTGGGGCAACGAGCAGTACGCGACGCGCTCTCGCTTCGTGGACTCGATCCCGCCGGACATCATCGAGGAGACGGGCGCGTCGGCACGCCGCTTGCCCGCCGCATCCCCGCCACAGAATCGTGCGACCCGGTGGGAAGCCCACCCCCAGCCCCTCCCGAAACGGGAGGGGAGCATTGGACACGCAGGGCCGATGCGCCTTCCCCCTCCCGAAACGGGAGGGGGCCAGGGGGTGGGCTTCCGCGCCGGCGACCGTGTCTCGCACCCGAAGTTCGGCGACGGCGCGGTCGTCTCGGTGCGCGACCTCGGCGACGATCAGGAAGTGACGATTGCCTTCGTCGGCGCGGGCATCAAGAAACTGATGGCGTCGCTCGCCCGCATTGAAAAGCGCCGCTAGTACGATACTTGCACGATACGGATAGGCGACGGAGACGCGCGGAGCCGGTGAGGTGGCACGCTCAGCATTATTCAGACAGAAAGGCAGGCCACGGATGGCGACAACCGCGACGCGCTGGGTGTACCTGTTCCGGGATGGCGATGCCGGTCAGCGCGATCTGCTCGGCGGCAAGGGCGCGAACCTCGCCGAGATGACGAACGCGGGGCTGCCCGTGCCGCCCGGCTTCACGATCACGACGGAGGCGTGCAACGCCTACTTCGAGGCGGGCGGCGCATTGCCGGACGGACTCTGGGAGCAGACGCTGGCGGGCCTGAAGGAAATCGAGCGGCAAATGGGCCGGACGTTCGGCGGCGAGGCGAAGCCGCTGCTCGTCTCCGTCCGGAGCGGCGCGAAATTCTCCATGCCGGGGATGATGGATACGATCCTCAATCTCGGCTTGTCGCCGCAATCGCTCGCCGGGTTGATCGAAGAGACGGGCGACCCGCGCTTCGCGTACGACTGCATGCGGCGGCTGATCCAGATGTTCGGCAAGGTCGTGCTCGATGTGAATAGCGAACTCTTCGAGGACGCGATTGACCGCGTGAAGCGGCGGCTGAATGTGTCGAGCGACACGGAGATTCCGGCGGATGCCCTGAGCGCGCTCGCCGACGAGTTTCGCGCCATCGTGCGGCGCGAGAGCGGCGTGGACTTCCCCGACGACCCGCTCGGGCAACTGAAAATGGCGATCGAGGCGGTCTTCCGCTCGTGGAACAACCAGCGCGCGATCCGCTACCGGCGGCAGAACAACATCCCGGATACCCTCGGCACGGCGGTGAACATCCAGTCCATGGTCTACGGCAATCTCGGGGACGACTGCGCGACGGGCGTCTGCTTCACGCGCAATCCGAACACCGGCGAGCGGGGGCTGTTCGGCGAATACCTGCCGAACGCGCAGGGTGAGGATGTCGTCGCGGGGGTGCGCACGCCGAAACCGGTGCGCGAGATGGGCGACGACGCGGCGCTGAGCGAGGCGTACTCGCAACTGCTCGACATCGCGGAGCGGCTCGAACGGCACTACCGCGACATGCAGGACCTCGAATTTACCATCCAGCACCGCGCACTCTTCATGTTGCAGACGCGCAGCGGCAAGCGGACGGGCGGCGCGGCGGTGAAGATCGCCGTAGACCTCGCGGACGAGGGCCTCATCAGCCAGCGCGAGGCGGTCGGCCGCGTCGAACCGGCGCAACTCGATCAATTGCTCCACCCGACGATTGACCCCGGCGCGCGGGTGCAGGTGCTCGCCACGGGCCTGCCCGCGTCGCCGGGCGCGGCGACGGGCAAGGTCGTCTTCGACCCCGACGAGGCGCAGCGGCGCGGGCAGGCGGGCGAGCCGGTGATCCTCGTGCGCATCGAGACAAGCCCGGAAGATTTCCACGGCATGGTCGCCGCGCAGGGCGTCCTGACGGCGCGCGGCGGCATGACCTCGCACGCGGCGGTCGTCGCGCGCGGGATGGGCAAGCCGTGCGTCTCCGGCTGCACCGCGCTGCAAATTGATTACGGCAAGGGCGAGGTGCACGTCGCGGAATTCACCTTCCGCGTCGGCGACTTCATCACGATTGACGGCGCGACGGGCAATGTGATGCTCGGCAAGGTGCCGACCGTCGAGCCGACCGTCGGCGGCGACCTCGCGACGTTGATGGGATGGGCCGACGGGGTGCGGCGATTGCGCGTGCGCGCCAACGCCGACACGCCGCACGATGCCGCCGTCGCGCGCGAGTTCGGTGCGGAGGGAATCGGCCTCTGCCGCACCGAGCATATGTTTTTCCAGGGGAACCGCATTGACGCGATGCGCGCGATGATCCTCGCCACCTCCCTCGAAGAGCGGGAAACGGCGCTGGCCGAGATCGAACCGCTCCAGCGGGAGGACTTTCTCGGTATCTTCCGCGCGATGGACGGCCTCCCCGTGACGATTCGCACGCTCGATCCGCCGCTGCACGAATTCCTGCCGAACACGCCGGACGAGCAGGCGGACCTCGCGGCCAAATTGTGCATCCCCGTCCAGACCGTGCGGGACAAGGTCGATGCGCTGCACGAAGCGAACCCGATGCTTGGCTTCCGGGGCTGCCGCCTCGGCATCCAGTACCCGGAGATCACGCGGATGCAGGCGCGCGCGATCATCGAGGCCGCCCTCGCCGCCGCCGCGGACGGCGTGGGCGTCGAGCCGGAAATTATGGTGCCGCTCGTCAGCACCGTGGAAGAACTGAAGCGGCAGCGCGCCCTCATCACCGACACGATCGAGGCGATCTTCGCGGACGCCGGGGCGCGCGTCCCCTACACAATCGGCACAATGATCGAACTACCGCGCGCCGCGCTGATCGCGGACGAGATCGCCGCGCAGGCGGACTTCTTCTCCTTCGGCACGAACGACCTGACGCAGACGACCTTCGGCCTCAGCCGCGACGACGCGGGGCGGTTCCTGCCGCTCTACGTTGACCGGGGCATCCTGCCCGCCGACCCCTTCCAGGTGCTCGATCAGGAGGGCGTCGGGAAACTCGTCGCCCTGGGCACCGAACTTGGTCGGAAGACGAAGCCGGATCTGAAAGTCGGCATCTGCGGCGAGCACGGCGGCGACCCCTCGTCGGTCGCCTTCTGCGAGCGGATCGGGCTGGATTACGTCTCCTGCTCGCCCTTCCGCGTGCCGATCGCCCGCCTCGCCGCCGCGCAGGCCGTCATCGCGGCGGGCGAGGGCGACAAATAGCGGCGAATTCGTGACGAAGAGGCATTGCCGCTGTTTCGCAATGTACGTACATAGCGTATACTGTTGTTGGCATCATCGGTGAATGATTGTGGATCACACCTGCATCCGCATTGATGGCTGGCGACGGGGAGCACTATGGCGAGCGACGATGCGATCCGGCAAATCCGCGAGCGACTCGACGTCGTCGAGGTCATCGGCCAGTACACGCCACTGAAGAAGACGGGCAAGACGTACAAGGGCCTCTCCCCCTTCCGCACCGAGCGGAC